>VBEN01000077.1 GCA_005881175.1 Chloroflexota bacterium | reverse complement strand
ACCATCGATGTGCTTGTCAACAACGCCGGCGCCGTCTACCGCACGAGGCGGCTCAGTCCGGATGGCATCGAGCTGACCTGGGCGGTCAACCACCTGGCGCCGTTTCTGCTGACCACGTTGCTGCTCGAGCGGCTCGAGGCCAGCGCGCCGGCCCGCATCGTGACGACGTCTTCAGCCGCGCATCAAGGTGCGCGGATCCCCTTCGACGACATGAGTGCCGTGCGGTCCTGGGGCAGTTCGGGTTTCCGGCGCTATGGTGAGACAAAGCTGGCGAATATCCTCTTCACCCTGGAACTGGCGCGGCGCCTGGAGGGCACCGGCGTCACCGCCAACGCTTTTCATCCGGGATTGGTGGCGAGTGCCTTCAATCGAGACAACGGGCCGCTGATGCGGATTGGCATGGCGCTCTCCAGACCATTCGCTCGCAGCGCCCGCAAAGGCGCCGAAACCCTGGTCTGGCTCGTCGACTCGGAGGCAGCCGGCGATGTGAGCGGCGGCTATTTCTTCGACATGCGGCAGGTCTCGCCATCACCGGCGGCGACGGACCGCGAGGCGGCGCTCCGGCTCTGGGACGTGAGTGAGGGGCAGGTGAACCCCCGACCCTGACCCTTCTCCACAAGGGCGGAGGGAAAGCTAGGAGCCGGTCTTCCCGCCTCGCATCAGCTCGCGCCAGCTGCGTTCGTGAACCTCGACACCAAACTTCTTCGCCGCCGTCTTGATGCGCCTCCAGGCCGCCTGCCGCTCACTATCGCTGACGCCCTCGACCTGGTCGAATCGCGCGATCGCGTTGCGCACGTGACGCGCGTCATTGAGCGGCTCCTTGCGTTCCTTTGGAAACGCAAAGGTCTGGGCCGGCATCCGGTTTTGCCGCTTTGTGCTCAGGCCCGGAGATTTCTTCGGGATGCGCGCGCCGCGCGCCCGAGCGCTCTGCACCGATCGCGCCCGCTTGATGTTTTTCCGTGCTGCGGACTTCTGCTTTTGCGTGGCCATGGCCAGCCTCCTTTGGCGATCTCGCATTCGAGACGTACGTTAGGGTCCTACTGACATTTTACGTGATAGCCGCGGCGGTGGGTTAAGACGCGCGCAGCTCCGGCTCGCCATGGCCGGCGTTTGCCCGCCCGCGGTTCCAGTACGCCTTGGCAGAAACTCGGTCCGCGCTCCAGCCTCGGTCAAGGAGGGCGGCCTTGAGCGCCGACACCAGGGCAACCTCGCCGGCGACGTATGCATGGCCCTGCCCCTCCGGGAGATCGGCCGCTGTGACGGCGGCGACAAGCCCGGATGATTCGGTCATCTGCGACGTTTCGTATCGCCAGGCGATCGTCCGATGCGAAGCCTCGCCTGTGAAAGGCTGACGCTCTTCGGGGCCGTCGACCAGAAGGAACGCATGGGCGGGAACATCCTCCGGTAGCGTCTCCATCATGGCGAAGGCTCCGGGAACGGCCGTCGCGTCGCCGGCAAAAAGATGCCAATCGGCGTCGTTGACGAGGGTGATCTTGCCGCGCGGTCCGATCGCGTCGATCGAAACGCCCGGCCGCACGGCCCGAGCCCACCGCACCGCCGGGCCATCGCCGTGCAGGACCACGTCGATCGTCAGCAAAGCGCGGTTGCGATCAAACCGCCGGATGGTGTAGCGGCGGCGCACGCTCGTCCCATCGTCTTTCGAGAAGGCGAGGGCCACATCCTGGCCGGGCAGGTATTGGAATGCCGCCAGCGCCGGACTGCCGAGCTCGATCCGCCGCATTCGCGGATCGGCGTCGTTGACGAGGGTGATCTTGCCGCGCGGTCCGATCGCGTCGATCGAAACGCCCGGCCGCACGGCCCGAGCCCACCGCACCGCCGGGCCATCGCCGTGCAGGACCACGTCGATCGTCAGCAAAGCGCGGTTGCGATCAAACCGCCGGATGGTGTAGCGGCGGCGCACGCTCGTCCCATCGTCTTTCGAGAAGGCGAGGGCCACATCCTGGCCGGGCAGGTATTGGAATGCCGCCAGCGCCGGACTGCCGAGCTCGATCCGCCGCATTCGCGGCGTGACGTCGTTGACGGCGGTAACGCTCAATGGCCAGGCGGCGGGTCCGGGCAGGGTGATCGATCCATCCGGGGCACGACCGGGTCGATCAGCCATGTTCCGGGCCGCCGGCTACTTCGCCCTGGATCGGAGAAGGACCATGGCTCCGGCGATCGCGACGATCCATACCGGGGCCATGGTGATCACGAACGGGCGAAGGGTGTCGCTGGCCGAATGCGATTGCCGGTCGAATGCGAGAAACACCATGACCGTCCCATAGAGCAAGAGGGCGAAACCAATCGCCAGTCCGAGCCTCACGCGAATCATGAAAACAGCACGGCATCGAGTGAAATGGCTCCCGGTCCGGTCAGGCCGATGGCCAGCGCCGCGGTGCCGAGCAACAGCGGGAATTCGTATCCGCCCTGACCGTAAAAGCCATTCTTCCAATGCGCCTTCCATGTGGCGATGCCCATGTTGAAGGCGGCGGCGAACGAGACGGGCCTGGTGAGCAAGCCGGCGGCCAGCGCCAGTCCGCCGGCGAACTCGGTCAATCCCGAGGCTTTCGCTGCGATCTCCGGGTAGGGAACGCCCATCCGTTGGAGTCCTACGACAAATCCCGGCCCGCTTCGCTCCAAGGCCGCCGGATAGTTGGGGCCCATCGTGCGGGCGAGCACCGCGTGCGGCCGCTTGCCCGGGCCGCCGAACAGCTTCGGATACCCGTGAGCGGCCAGCGTGATCCCCGCCACGATCCGCAGCAGCAACAAGCCCAGGTCACGCATCCACTCGCTCCGACTAAAGCCTAGCCCAGATGCGCTGTGTCAGGATGACCCGATGAGCAGACCGATTGGCGGGCGCCACCTGATGGTGAGCACCGTCGACTATCACACCGCCGGCGAACCGTTTCGCATTGTCAGCGGTGGCGTGCCGGGCCTCCAGGGAAAGACCATCCTCGAGAAGCGGCGCTTCGCGCTGCAGCATCTCGACCACATTCGCCAGCTACTCGTCTTCGAGCCGCGCGGGCACGCCGACATGTACGGTGGCTTTGTCACGGAGGCGGAGAATGACGGCGCGCAGCTCGGCGTGGTGTTCTTCCACAACGCGGGCTACAGCACCGCCTGCGGTCACGGCACGATTGCGCTGGTGACCTGGGCGATCGAGGCGGCCCTGGTTCCGGCTTCCAGCCCGCGGACTGAGGTGGTGGTGGACGTGCCATCGGGGCGGCTGAAGACGATCGCGATCATGCAGGACCAGCGGGTCCAGTCGGTGCGCTTCGAGAACGTTCCTAGCTTTGTCCTGGAAGACGGCTTGACGGTGTCCGTGGCCGGCCGGCGGGTAGAGGTGGCGATTGCCTACGGCGGCGCGTTTTACGCGATCGTGCCGGCGGAACACTTCGAAATGCCGATCGAGCCCGCGTTCGTGCCGCGCTTCATCGACATCGGTCGGGACATCAAGGCGGCGATCGAGGCCGACCGCGACATTATTCATCCCCTGCAGCCCGAGCTTCAAGGCATCTATGGGGTCATGTTCACGATGGGCAACCGCAACGTCACGGTGTTTGCCGACGGCGAGGTTGACCGCTCACCCTGCGGCAGCGGGACCTCCGCCAGGCTGGCGCTCCTCGATCGCCGTGGTGAGCTCACCCGCGGCGCCACCCTCATGCACGAGAGCGTGATTGGGGGCCGCTTCGCCTCGCGCGTGGTCGGTGAGGATCGCGTTGCCGATTACCCGGCCGTGATCACCGAAGTGGAAGGCTCGGCTCACCTGACCGGGTATCACCAGTTCGTCCTGGCCGCGGACGATCCGATCGGCACCGGATTCCTGATCCGTTAACGCACGGCGATGATCTTGATCGCGTCGACGATGAACTGTACCGCGATCGCGGAGAGCAGCAACCCCATCACTCGGGTGAAGAGCTGGATCACCGAGGGCCGCAGCAGCCGGGCGATCTGGTCCGCAAGCATGAGGCCGATCGCGACGACCACGACGACGGCGACGATGCCCAGGATCACGCCGACGCGCCCCGGCGCGTCCTCATAACGTCTGGTCAGGACCATCACGGCGGCGATGGCGCCCGGGCCGGCGAGGAGCGGCGTGGCCAGGGGCACGAGGGCGACGTTCGCCGTTTCCGGCTGAGCCATCTCCTCGCCTCGAAGCATCTGCAACGCGACGAGCAACAGGAGCATGCCGCCCGCGATGGTCAGGCTTTCCACCGAGACATGCAGATAATCGAGGATCAGCCGGCCGAACAGGGCAAACACCACGACCAGCCCGCCGGCAGCGGCGGCGGCCTCGAGCGCCGCCCGGCGGCGCGCCGCGCCCGTACGCCCGGCGGTGAGGGTGATGAAGATGGGCGCACTGCCGAGTGGGTCCATGATGACGACGAGGGTGACGAACGCCTCACCGAACGCTATCCAGCTCATCGCACCATGTCCTTGGTTATCACGACAGCCTACCGCCTCAAGCGCGCTAGGATGGATTCGAGATGGCGGCCAAAAAGGACGATCTTCTCTGGAAGCTGGCGGAGAGCGACGAAGTCCAGATCGAAACGCGCCGCGATACGAAGTCGCCCGTTCATCGCACCACCATCTGGATCGTGCCTACCAAGTCCGGCGTCTACGTCCGGTCCTTCAAAGGCAAGAAGGGGCGCTGGTACCAGGAGTCGCTGGCCAATCCCCGGGTCACGGTTCGTGTCGGCCGGCGGAAGGTCGCGGCTCGCGCGGATCCTGAAAAGAATGCCTCGGTGATCCGTGCCGTCAGCGCTGCCTATCGAGAGAAATACGGGGAGCGCTGGCCGGATGAGACCGCCCCCATGCTGCGGCGTTCGGTCTTGCCGACGACGCTTCGGTTGACGAGTTAGTAGTCCGTCAGCAAAGGCGGGTCCCAACGCTGCAGGCGGGCGCCGGCCTGGAAGGTTGAATCGGCGAAATCGAGGATGGCCTGCCGCGGATCACGGCTTCGCCGCACGGCCTCGTAGGGCAGGATGAACTCACCCAGGGTCGGATTCCAGCTCGCGTCGTCCGGTCGGATGGCCGTTTCTGCCAGACCGCGCGGCATCGGGTACGCATAGGCAAAAAAGGCGGGCTCGCGGAGTCTTGCGTTCCCCGGCCAGAACCCGACACAGACCTGCTCGGCATCGCCACTAACCCGCCGGATCAGGCCGGCATCCGGTGGCGGCTCGACCGGACGACCGGAGTAGCGCGCGACGGCCAGGTCGAAGGTCCCCCACCAGAACGACACGGGCGTGACCCGGCCGCGGAACCGGGCCCGATGCTCTTTGAGCACGAGGTCGATCCGAGCTAACAAACGCCAGAAGCGGTGGGCCCAGTCCGGCTCATACGCCGCGTGAATCGTGTCTTCTGGAAACGCAACCGGGTTCTCGACCTCGGAGGGCGTGGTCGTGATGCTGACGCCGATCCCGAGCACGCGCAGCCGGTCCATCAGTTCGCCATAAAACTCCGCAACCGGCCGGGCGCGTAATGCGACACGTTCCAGGCGGCCGTCGTTCAGCGCCACGACCACCTCATGATCGATGAGGTCGACGTCGATCGCGAAGCCGCTGCGGCCGTTCCACATCGGTGAGGTGGTCAGGCCCCGAGCAGTGAGATAGAGCGGCACATTTGCCCACTGCGGTTCGCGAGCGGTCAACGCGAGGCGGACTTTGCCGATCACCTGGAGGTTCATGTGCAGCGTGTCGAGAGTCGGCCCCCAGGCGTCATACGGTAATTCCGGCCATTCCGCAGTCCGCCGGGCCGCACCGGCCGCAATCACGACATCAATAGTAGTCAGCAATCAAAGAAAAGTCCCGGCCAAAGCGGCCGGGACGTGGGGGAAGGAGGGAGCGCTGCTGGATCAGTGGGCGCGCGACCGAGCGCTCACCAAGGCGCCAACGATTCCGTCGTACGCGACGCCTGCGTAAACGCCGAAAGCCAGGAAGACCACCGGCTCGAGCCCGACGATCAGCCTTCCGAATTTCGAAAGCATCATGAAGGCATGATGCGCCGATCAACCTTTCGAAACGGTGACGCTAGGCTTCTTCCAGACGAAAGCCGGAACCGCGGACGGTGACGATCCGCACGCCCGAGTTGACGAGCTTGGCCCGTAGCCGGCTCATCTTCACGTCGATCACGTTCGAACCAAGTGGCTCGGTCTCGTCCCGCCAGGCGTGCTCCGCGATCGCTTTACGCTCGACCACCGATGGGAAGCGCCGCATCAAGAGCTCGAGAATATGGAATTCGGCGGTCGTCAGGTTCAGCAGCTTTCCATTCAGCGTCACATGGCGACGTGCCGGATCCAGGGACAGGGAGCCGCGAGTGAGCACCGGTGCGTCGACGCCGCGCGGCCGCCGCTGCAGCGCCCGCACCCGGGCGACCAGTTCACCGAAGTCAAAGGGTTTGACGAGGTAGTCGTCCGCTCCCGCATCGAGGCCCTGGATCCGGTCAGGTGGGGTGTCGCGCGCGGTCAGCATCAGAATGGCGGTGGGGCGGTCATTGCGCCTCGCCCAGGATGCGACTTCGACGCCGGGGACGCCGGGCATCCTCCAGTCGAGGATGGCGACGTCGTACTCGTAGAACTTCAGCTGCTCGATTGCATCGTCACCACGGTCGACTGAGTCGACGTAATAGCCGGCGTCTTCGAGACCCTGGACGAGGACCTCCCGAAGACCTCGGTCGTCCTCCGCGACCAGGACCCGCATGGTTAGGCTCCGGCGTTGGCGAGTTTCAACTGAAACTCCATGGTCGCATTGTCCTGGACGCTGACGAAGCCGCCGATGCTGGGCGGGGTCATCCCGAAGTCGCTAAAGGGGAACGTGATCGACCCGACCAACTCGATCTGCGAGCCGCTGAGCCGGGCATCGATCGGGATGGTAACCGTGCGCGTGACGCCATGAAGGGTCAGCTTGCCGGTGGCCGAGATCTGAAACGCCTGACCCTTTCCAGCGTCGGCGGGCAGGCTGATGGGGGTGCTGAGGACGAAGGTTGCTGTGGGATAGCGGTCACTTTCCAGCCCCATCCGGTGGATTCGCTGATCACGCATCGATCTGTCGCTGGTGAGGGTATTGACGTCGACCGTGATTGACACCGCCGTCACGCTGTAGGTCGATCCATCGGCCGCGATCGTGACGCTTCCATGGACAGACGAGGTCCGACCCACGGCGTCGCTGGGCGCCGACAATCCCGCCAGCTGTTCGCGCACGCGGTAGCCCGCCTGGGAACCGGAGGCCACCGTCCAGCTTCCGGCAGCGGCACTCGGCGTGCTGTCCGATGACGGAGTCGCGGTGGGCGAGCTCAGTGCCAGCTTTTGCGGTGATGAACCCGCAAAGACGACGAAGTAGCCGATACCCAGGGCGACCGCCCCGAGGAGCGCGGCACCGGCCACGCCGCCGATGATCAGATTGCGCCGGTCTCGAAGTAGGTTCATTAGACAGTCCTAAGGATGGTCGACCTGACCTTTCAGTTGCATGACAGATGGTGCAGCTTTCCGCTGCCCCTGTCATGAGCCGATGGTAAGAACCGCGGCGCCCTGGAAGCGGCCGTGGGCGAGATCGTCGAGGGCGGCGTTCGCCTCTCCCAGCGGATAGGCATGGACCTCCGTCTTGACCGGCACCCGGGGTGCGAGCTCCAGGAATTCCTCGCCGTCGCGGCGGGTCAGGTTGGCGACCGAGCGGATCTGGCGCTCCTCCCAGAGCAGCTCGTAGGGGAAGGACGGGATGTCGCTCATGTGGATCCCGGCACACACCACCACGCCGCCGCGGTCGAGCGCCTTGAGAGCGGCCGGGACCAGCGACCCCACCGGCGCGAAGATCAGCGCCGCGTCGAGGGGTTCGGGCGGAGGGCTCAGTGAATCGCCTGCCCATTCCGCGCCGAGGCTACGGGCGAAGTCCTGCTTTTGCACGTCACCCGGCGACGTGAACGCGAAGACGCGGCGGCCCTGGTACCGGGCGACCTGGGCAATGATATGCGCCGAGTCGCCAAAACCATACAGTCCAAGCCGTTGCGCGTCGCCGGCCAACCGCAGGGCGCGATAACCAATCAACCCGGCGCAGAGCAATGGCGCTGCCTGCAAGTCGGGATAGTCCTCCGGCAACGGAAAACAGAAGCGCTCATCGGCGACGAGATACTCGGCATAGCCGCCATCGATGTGGTAGCCCGTGAATTTCGCCTGCAGGCAGAGGTTCTCCAGACCGCGCCGGCAGAAGCGGCAGGTTTCGTCGACGAAGCCAAGCCAGGGCACGCCGACGCGCACTTCCGGCGCGAAGCGGTGCGCTCCATTGCCTCGCCCGGCGACGTGGCCAACCACCATGTGCCCGATCACCAGCGGCAGCTTCGGGTCGGCCAACTCGCCATTGACGATGTGGAGGTCCGTGCGGCATACGGCACAAACCGAAATCCGGATCAGAATCTGCCGGTCACCCGGTGAGGGAACGGGAAGGTCGACCAGCTGCAGAGGCGCATTGGCCGCGCGAAGCTGCATCGCCTTCATGAGCCCCCACCCCGACCCTCCCCCGCAAGCGGGGGAGGGAGGGTTGCCCGCCTACCCCACAAGGTGTGAGGGAAATTCGGTCCGGTCGTTAAGCGGTGACCCCGCTCTTGAGCGTGGCC
>VBEN01000076.1 GCA_005881175.1 Chloroflexota bacterium | reverse complement strand
ATCGCTGCCGGCAACCACGACCGTCAGCTCGCCTCGGGGTGGAGACTTCGCAAAGTGCTCCAGGAGTGTCGCCGGTGTTCCACGTAAGAATTCTTCGTGGACCTTGGTGATCTCCCGCGCCACCACCAGCGAGCGGGGGCCGAGGGCGGACGCCATTATAGCCAATGTCTTCTGCACTCGGTGTGGGGATTCGAAAAAGACAAAGGTGCGCTTCGCCTCCCCCGCGTCTTTGATCATCCGCTGCAGCTCGCCCCGCTTGCGCGGAAGAAATCCCAGAAACGTGAACTGGTTGGTCGGCAGCCCGGAGCTGACGAGCGCCGCCAGCACCGCCGAGGCCCCAGGGATCGGCACTACGGGGTAACCGGCGGCGACCGCGGCGCTCACCAGGCGCACGCCGGGATCCGAGAGTGCCGGCGTGCCGGCATCCGAGACGAGCGCGATGTCGTGCTGCTCGAGCCGGCCGACAATCGTCTGCAGCTGGCGGGCCTCGTTGTGCGCATGGAGGCTGACCAGCGGGCGCCGCAACCCGAAATGCGTGAGCAATTTCAACGTCCGCCGCGTGTCCTCGGCGGCGATCAGTGGCACCGATTCCAGCACATGGATCGCCCGCAGTGTCATGTCATCGAGATTGCCAATCGGCGTTGCCACGAGATACAGCGTCCCCATCTCAGGCGCCGGGTCGCACTAGTGCCCCCAGTCGCGCGGATAGCGAAATTCCTGGTCGACGGTGCGCGATGAGAGCTTGGCGATCACCGGCAGCCGCCGCTTGTACTGGTTGTCGCGCACCCGCCGAATGATGTCGTCGATGAAGGCGGGTTCGAAGCCGAGCCGGCTTAGCTCCTCCTTCGAATACCGACGGTCCACCAGGTAGTAGAGGAACTGGTCAACCATGCGATAGGCGAAACCAAGTTCGGTCTCGTCGGACTGCCCGGCCCAGAGGTCCGCCGAGGGTGCCTTCTGCACGATGGCCGTCGGCACTCCAACCGCATCGGCGAGCTGCCACACCTGGGTCTTGTAGAGGTCCCCGACCGGGTTGATGGCGCTCGCCATGTCGCCGTAGATCGTGCCGTATCCAAGGAGCAGCTCGGTCTTGTTGCTGGTCCCGATGACGAGCGCCCTAAAGACCGAGGATTGGTCATAGAGGATCGTCATCCGCTCGCGCGCCATCTTGTTGCCTCGACGCCTCTGGTCGGCGTCGGGGAACCGCTCGAAATAAGCGTCGATCTGGGGAGTGATCTCAACCTCCAGATGATTGATGCCCAACTGTTGGACGACCTGGAGGGCGTCGCTTCGGCTCTTTAAGTCGCTGCTTTTGTACGGCATGATGACCGCCAGCACATTGGTCGGCCCAAGCGCCTCGCTCGCCAGGGTGGCGACCAGGCTGGAATCGACGCCGCCGCTCAGGCCAAGCACGCCGCGCTCGAAGCCGACCTTCTGGACTTCGTTCTGGATGAAGCGCACGAGGATTTTCCGCACCAGCTCCGGGTTGATGGCGAGCGGCGGGAAGACGGGCTCAGAAAGGCTTGCGGGTGCGCTCATGCCAGGCCCGTCGCAGTTCGTTGATGGTCAGCTCGACCCGCTCGTCCCGGAGCAGCGGATTGGCCAGGCGCTCGCGGCGGACGTCGCCGAGGTCCAGGGTCGCCAGCACCAGCGCCTCGTCCGCATCCTCCTCCTGCGCGATGATGTCGCCGTTGGGAGCGATGGCCATCGAGCCGCCCCAGAAGTTGGCGCCATCCTCGTAGCCGACGCGATTGCAATAAAGGAAGAAGGTCGTAAGAAACTGCGCGTAGGTACGGCAGACCAGGTTGTACGATTCTGCCGTCCCGAGCCGCTCATCGGTCGAGAGTCCCCGGCCCGGGCTGGCCGACGGACAGATGATCATGTCCACGCCCTCGAGGCTCAGAATGTACGCGCTGGAAAGGTGCCAGATGTCTTCACAGACCAGCATCCCCGCGCGGCCGTAGGACGTCTTGAAGCTGCGGAAGCGATCGCCCGACGCCAGGTACCGCTGCTCGTCGAACATGCCATAGGTCGGGAGATACACCTTTCGGTGGACATGCACGAGCTCGCCCCGGCTGAGGTAAAGGCTCGCGTTGAAGTAGCGGTGATCCGGCTCCTCGATCACGGCACCCAGCACGACGTCCAGGTCGCCCGACAGGGAAAGCAGGTCCTTCATGGCGGGGCCGTCAAGCTTGATCGCGCTGTCCACAACCAGGTCCCTCAGAAAGTACCCGGTCAGGCTGAGTTCGGGAAAGACGAGCAACTTGACGCCGGCGGCGACCGCCCGTGCCACCCACTCGCGGTGACGGGCGAGGTTGCGATCGAGATCGCCAAGGGCGGAATCCACCTGGGCCAGGCCGACCGTGAGCTGGCCGTCGGCGCTCATACCTCGGCCGGGGTGGGCAGGCGCACCCCGCCGCCTCGGGCCAGCCATTGGGCAATGCCCGACGCCATCTCATCGGAGCTGCCCATGTGCACCGCTGCCCGGGGTAGCGCGCTGAGGAACGCCGCGCCGTACGTCCGGTTCGCGATCCGGTGATCCATCAGGACGACCGCGCCGCGGTCGCTCTGCCGCCGGATGAGACGGCCGAAACCCTGCTTGAGGCGCAACACCGCCTCGGGGAGAGCCAGCTGGCCGAACGGGTCAGCCAGGCTCGCGCTCCGTGCCAGCTGCAACGGGTCGCTCGGAACCCGGAATGGGAGACGGACGATGACCACGCAGGACAGCGCGTCGCCAGGGACGTCGATTCCCTCCCAGAAGCTGCTGGTGCCCAACAAAATGCTGCGCGGATCCTCCTGGAATTGCGCCAGCAGCTGACGCCGCGTTCCATCGACATTTTGCGCCAGCACGTTGAGGTGGCCGAGGACCGGGCGACGACGCAGACGGTCGGCGACATCGCGCAATTGTTGATGCGACGTAAAGAGGACGAGCGTCCGGCCATCGATCGCCTTCGCGATATCGCCAACCACGGCGGCAACCTGGTCGAGGAACGCCGGGTCGTTGAGATCGCGCAGATCGGTCGGCAGGCAGAGTAGCGCTTGCGACAGATAATCGAAGGGTGAGGCCAACACCAGTTCGTGGGTGCTCAGCGCCTCGAGGCCGACGCCCCGTTTGAAATACGCGAACGAATCGGCCACCGCAAGCGTTGCCGAGGTAAACACCACCGTTTCCTTGTCCGTGAACGCCCGCGCCTGAAGCTCCCGGCCGGCGGCGGTGGGAGCGGCCTGTACGAGCGGCCGCCCGGAGCGCCGTTCCGCTCCGATCCAGTAGAGGCGCTCGGGCTGCGGTTGCAGGAGCGCCTGCACCACGAGATCGACTCGAGCCTGCAGCTGCGTGACGAACAGGTCGAGCTCGCGCTCGGCGTATGGGTTGCTGTCCAATGGGAGCTGCGCGCCGGCGCCATCGAGGCCCCGGCGCAAGCTGTTCGTCCGCTCAGCCAGGATGCCGGCAAGCTTCGCAAGCGCGATGGTCTCCGGCCAGGCGCGCGACGAGGGATCGAGGACAACGGGCTCCTCCCGCCCCGGCCGCAGCGGAACCGCGGGCTGCCCCTGC
Source organism: Chloroflexota bacterium (assembly GCA_005881175.1). Lineage (GTDB taxonomy): Bacteria > Chloroflexota > Dormibacteria > CF-121 > CF-121 > CF-13. The sequence continues at coordinate 7,157 of VBEN01000076.1, read as the reverse complement.
GCTATCAGCGGGCGGACGGCGGCGAAAAAGTCGGTGGCCGCCTGCCGGCAGTCCGCCGTGGCCAGTCGCACCCCCTCGCCGGGTGAACCAATGGCGGCGCGGAACCAGGTGAGGGCACCGTCGATGCTCTCCAGCACGTCCTCCTCGCCCACCCGCGTCGTCAGGGCATCCACCGCGGTTTCCTCGAGCTGGTGAGCCTCGTCGACCACGAGGTGCTCATGCGGCGGAAGCACCGTGCCGCCCCGCAGTGCATCGGCAAGGAGCAGGGCGTGATTGGTGACGATCAGGTCAGCGTCTTGCGCCGCCCGGCGGCTGTTCCAGTAGAAACACTGCTGCGTCTTGTAGTTTTCGCAATGCGCGGCCAGACAGTCATCCGGTGTCGACGCGGCCCGCAGCCAGAACAGCTCCTCGAAACCGTTGAGCTTGATCTCCGACCGATCGCCATTGCGGGTCTGCGCCAGCCAGACCAGCATCCGGAGCTTGAACTTCACCTCGTCGTCGAACCACGTGCCATCCGCGCGCCGGCTGGGCGCATTGAGATACCGATTCCAGCGCCGCAGGCTCACGTAGTTGGCCCGGCCCTTCAACAGCGTGGCCTTGAAATCAAAGGGGAGCCAGCTCCTCATGAACGGGATGTCCTTCGCGAACAGCTGCTCCTGCAGCGTGATGGTGTTGGTCGCGACCACCACCCGCTCACCGGTGGCCACCGCATGGTGAACAGCCGGCACCAAATACGCCAGCGATTTCCCCGTGCCTGGGCCGGCCTCGACGAGCAGGCGACCGCCGCGCGTGTAGAGCTGGGCAATCGCGAGTGTCATCTGGAGCTGTGACTCGCGCAGCTCGTAGTCATCGAGGCGCCCGGCCATGGGACCGTCCGGGCCGAGTAGCGCCCGGATGGCCTGGGGATCGGTCGAAGGCGTCGTGCTCCGCGTCGGCGTGACGGGCGTCATGGTTGCGGGTGGCAGGCTCTTCATCCCGCTCGGGGCCGCCGCATGGGCCTCGCCCAGGAAATGCTGAAGAGGATGCGGCCAGCCGGCCGTTACCTCGAGCATGCGGTCGAGCAAGTCTCGCGGCAAGCCGCGGGCAAACTGCCAGAGGTAGCGAAACAGCTGGCGCGCCGCGTCGGCATCCGACAACGCACGATGGGGATGCGGATGCCTGAGCCCGAGCTGGCGCGACAGATGCGGCAGGCTGTGACTGGGCGCCATCGGGAGAAGGATCCGGGTCAGGTCCAGGGTATCGAAGAGATCGTATGGCTTGCCGGCGCCGTCGCCGTCGACCAGATAGGAAAGGTCGAAGTTCCCGCTGTGGGCCACCACCGCACTCTCACCGACGAAGTTGATGAGCTCAGCGATCACCACATCGGGGTGCGGCGCCGCGGCCACATCGATATCGCGAATACCGGTGAGCTCCTGGACCGCGCGGGGGATTGCGACTTCGGGGCGAACCAGCGATTGGAAGCTTGCCAGCACCTCATCGCCCTTGAACCGAACCGCGCCGACCTCGATGATCCGGTCAAGACGGGGGGTCAGCCCCGTCGTCTCCAGATCGAGCGCGACAAACGTACGGTCCACCGGCCTTAACTTACCTCAGTACCGAGATCTCCCTCCCCCGCTTGCGGGGGAGGGTCGGGGAGGGGATTACAGAAGCTTGGCCGCAAGCTCCGCGAGTTCTGACCTTTGGCCTTTCGTGAGGGTGACGTGCCCGGCCAGCGGGTTGTTCTTGAACTTCTCGATCGCGTAGCAGAGCCCATTGCTGCGGAAGTCGAGGTAGGGATGGTCGATCTGGTTCGGATCACCGGTGAGCACGATCTTCGTCCCTTCGCCGGCCCGGGACACGATCGTCTTCACCTCGTGGGGTGTCAGGTTCTGCGCCTCATCCACGATGATGAATTGCTGGGGGATGCTTCGACCGCGGATGTAGGTCAGCGCCTCCGCCTCGAAGAGTCCCTTGTCCTGGATGTGCCGGATCATGTCGGCCGCCATCTGTTCCTTGTAGATGCAGCCCATCAGGTACTCGAGGTTGTCATAGATCGGCTGCATCCAGGGGCGTAGCTTTTCATCCTTGTCACCCGGTAGGTAGCCGACGTCCTTTCCCATTGGGATAACCGGCCGGGTGACGAGCAGACGGCGGTATCGGTGCTGATCCAGCACCTTGTTCAATCCGGCAGCCAGCGCCAGCAGGGTTTTGCCGGTGCCGGCCTGACCGGTCATCGTCACCAGCGGTACCCGATCATCGAGCAGGATGTCGAAGGCAAACCGCTGGCCGAGATTCTTGGCCTGGATGCCCCAGATCTCTTTCTTGATCGGCGCGAGGGCGACCACCTGGCCGGCCGTGGCATCGTAGCGCCCCAGTGCGCTGGACTTCGTGCCGTTCAGCGACTTGAAGTGGACGAACTGATTGTCATAGAGCCGTCCGTTCGACGGCTGATAGACATTGGTCTTGGTGAAGCTCTCGATGTCTTCCGGCGGCACCTCGAGCGTGGTCGTGCCGTCGTAGAGATCCTCTTCTCTGAGGACCATCTTGTCCGTTTCGTAGTCCTGCGCCTGCAGGTTGAGGGCGTCGGCCTTCACCCGCACGTTGATGTCCTTGCTCACCAGGATGACCGGCGTGCCGTTGCTCTCGGCCTTGAGCTGCAGCGTCAGGGCGATCACCTGGTTGTCCGCCTTCCGCGGATCCAGGTCTTGGGGCAGGTGTTGCGATTCCTGGTGCTTCAACTGCACCCGGAGGTTGCCGCCGTACTTCAGCGCCACCCCCTCCGACAGCTTCCCTTGGGCGCGCAGCTCGTCGAGATAATGCGCGATCACCCGAGCGTGGCGGCCGACCTCATCCTGCCGGCGCTTCTGGCCGTCGACCTCCTCGATCACCGCCAGCGGGATGACGATCTGGTTGTCCTCGAAAGAAAAGATCGCGTTCGGATCGTGCAACAGGACGTTGGTATCGAGAACGTAAATCTTCTTCATATCTGCGCGCGTCTCGACATGAGTGGGCTGGCGTATTCCCCCTGGTTTTCCAACGGCAAAAGCTGAGCGATCTTCGTCATCAGGTAATCCGAGCTCTGCTGATGATCCATCCGACTACCATCCCCGTTCCGCTCGGGCAGCGCAAACGCTTCGCCGAATGTCATCACCACCTCGGCCCGCCGCGGGATCACCTTGTGGCGGCCGATGACGTTCTGCGTTCCCGTGATGGCGATCGGCACCAGCTGTGCCGCCGAATGACGAGCGAGCCGTCCGGTCCGCCGAGTGCCGCACCACCGGAAAGGCATGATAGCCGCGCATCAACCAGGCCCAGCCGCCCTTGAAGAGCTCGGCCTTGGCCATGAACCAGACGGGCCGCGGCGTCCAGCCGCCGATGATTGCGGGATCGACTGCCCCGACGTGGTTCGAAACGATCAGAACGGGCCCGCTGGCGGGCACGTTCTGAGTGCCCCGCAGGTGGAATTTTGAGCCGAGGATGACACGGGTGAGAAGCCGTGCAAGACGCGTGAGGAAGGAATAGCTCAAAGCGATCAGTGCTTCGGCAAGTGGGCCATCACCTCATCGAACACTTGATGGACCGACTTGCCCTCAGTCGCGAGGATTATAGCATCGCTTGCCGCGCGTAACGGCGCGACTTCGCGTTCCTGGTCGGCGCGATCGCGTGCCTCGACTTCCTGCTGCAGGACAGCGTCGGGCGTGGTGCTTCCACGCGCCAGATCCAGCTCCCGTCGGCGGCGCGCGACCCGTTCCGCAGCCGGGGCGGTAAAGAAGAACTTCACGTCGGCGTCGGGAAAAATCACCGTCCCGATATCGCGGCCCAATACCACCGCATCGCCCATCGCTGCGCGGCGCTGTGATTCGACGAGCAGGCGGCGTACGTCGGGAAGCTGCGAGATCTGCGACAGCTCCATGGCGATGGCCGGATCGTGCGCTTCCCGGCTTACATCCCGGCCGTCAATCTGGAGGAGCGGGGAGTCGCGATCCGCCTTGGGTGAGGTGTTGATCTCGATGTGAAGCTCGGCCAGCATCTGGACCAGACCAGTGACGTCGTTGGCGCCAATCCCGCGCCGGCGCGCTTCGACGGTAACCGCGCGATACAACAGCCCGGTGTCGACCAGGGCGAACCCCAGTCGCTCGGCCACCATGCGCCCGATAGTCGTCTTTCCGGATCCCGCGGGACCGTCGATGGCGATGATCACGATAGATCCACCGCCGATTTGAGTCCGGCGACTTCATCAGCGCTCAGGGGCCGCACGCCTCCCTCCTTGAGATCCCCAAGCTGAAGCCCATCGATGCGAACCCGCTGCAGGTCGAGCACGCTATGGCCGAGCTCCTGCCAGAGTCGCCGGACTTCGCGCTTGCGGCCTTCGCGGAGTACCATCGATACCCGGCTCTCACCCGGCGCGGTTTCCAGCACCCGAACCTGAGCCGGCTGAAACTCCTCCCCGCTTACGATCATCCCTTCCGAAATTCGGCGCAGGGCATCGTCACTTGGGCGGCCCTGGATCACGACCCGATATTCCTTTTCGACATGGTAACGCGGGTGCATCAGTCTCCCGGCCAGCTCACCATCGTCGGTGAGCAACAGGAGACCGCGGCTATTGAGGTCCAGCCGGCCAACCGGGAAGAGGCGCGCGCCCCCGGTTGGCAGCCGATCGGCAACCGTCTGGCGGCCGCGATCGTCGCCGATGCTGGTCAGCATTCCGACCGGCTTGTTCATCATCAGGTAGGTCGACTGCGAAACCAGTTCGATCGTCCGTCCACCGATTGTCACCCGATCGATGCCGGGTGTCACCTGTTGGCCGGCCACCGCCGGGACCCCATTCACTGCAACCTGTCCGGACACGATCAACCGGTCGGCCTTGCGACGGGCGGCCACACCGGCGCGCGCTAAGAACTGGTTGAGCCGGATTGCGGTGCTGGCGGCAGCTCCTCGAGGCTGCTGAGCCCGAGGATCTGGAGGAATTTCATTGTGGTGCCGAACAGGCGCGGCGATCCGGGAGCCTCGAGCCGTCCAGTCTCTTCAATCAAGCCCTTCTCCTCGAGACTTTCCAGTACCGCCTCGCAGTTCACACCCCGAATCTCCTCGATCCGCGCCCGGGTAAGGGGCTGTCGGTAGGCAATGATCGCCAGCGTCTCGTAGGCGGCCGGGGACAAGCGTGATGGGTATTCGGGACGCAGCACCCGGCGAACCACATCGGCTTGCGCCGGATCGGTGACGAGCTGGAGCTGGTCCTGGTGACGCTGCAGGAAAAGGCCGCGCCCTGCCAGGCCTTCGGCAAGCGCCGCAGCGGCCGCTTCGACATCGGGCAGCGGCGACTGCAAGATGTCCTGCAGCTCGAGGATGGTAACCGGACGATTCAAGGTGAAGAGCACCGCCTCCAGCGCGGCGGCCAGGCCTGTCGTGTCGCGCACGTCAATCGCGCGATTCAATGCCGTCCCCCTTTCTCTCCTGGGCATGCACGGTGATCTCCGCGAACGCGGAGGGCTGCGCCACGCGAGCCTCACCGATTCTAATCAGCTCCAGGAGCGCGAGGAATATCACCACCGCCTCCAGTCGGGTTCGCGCGTGATGGAAGATGGCGGAGAAGTTCAGCTGCGGTTGATGGGCCAGCATCTGCCGAAGGTGGTCGAGCTTGTCGGCCAGCGACACATGTTCCATTTCGAACGTCACCTGATCCGCGGGAGGCAGCCGGTCCAGCACCTGCTGGAACGCCGAGGCGAGCGCGTCCAGGCTCACCTGCACGCGGGCCTGCGGGATCACCTCCGGCTCGAGCAGGCCGGCGAAGGTAAACCGTCCGCTGGCGTGTCGGCGCATCAGCGAGTCAGCCAGCTCCTTGAAACGCTTGTACTCTTCCAGCCGTCCCTTGATCGCTTCTTCCCAGGCCGCCAGGTCCTCCTCCGCCTCGGCGCCCAGGGCGTCCGGCATCAAGCCGGCGGCTTTGAGCTGGACCAGACGCGCGCCAATCACGAGGAAGGCGGCGAGCCGGTCAAGCGGCGGGCGCTCCTGGTCGATCGCCCGAAGATAATCGTCGGTGAGACTCGCGATGGCGATGGTCTTGAGGTCGACCTCGGCTCGCTGGGCGAGTGTGAGCAGCAATTCGATCGGCCCCTCGAAGGCCGCTGAGCGGACGACGTAGAGCGGATCGCGCTCAAGCTCCGTCGTCACCTGCGACGTCAATTTCGCCCGTCCGCCCGCTTCAAACGGCGGGTCACGTCCGAAGTGGGATTCGTTGCATGGTGCTCCGCGACAACGGCGGCAAGCTCATGCGCGCCGAGCGCGTGCAATTTTTCGGCACCGATCCGAGCGTGGTCCCGATAGGTGGCGAACCGCCGGGCGAGCGCGGGCCGGGCCGCAAGCATGGACCGCAGTATGCGTGGCGCCATGGCCTCGAGGAAAACCGTGAGGCTGCGGTCGACGACGGAGAAGCGTGCGCCGCCCTTGCCCACATCGTGGAGGAGGGCCGCCTGCTGCAACAGCGGGCTGGGCTGCCGGTCGAGCCGGATCACCGTGTCGAGCACGTCAAGCGCATGGCGCTGGTCATTGACCGGCAACTGCAAAAAGAGCGGCGCCAGCCCGGGGCCCAGCACCATCTCAGCGGTGGCGCGCTCCTCCGGCGTGACCCGAGCCGAGGCATGCCGCCAGAACTGGCCGACCCGGTGCAGGGCCGATGCCGTCACTCGTCGCCATCCGTCAGTGGCAGGCCCCAATCCGCGCCTGGCTGCAGTTGGGCGTTCTGCTGCCCGTCGCAAGTCAGGATGGCGGCGGCCTTCGGCAGCCGAATCAGGATCCGGGATTGCTCCGGCAGAACGATCGGACGGTTGAAGAGGCTATGCGGGTTCAGCGGCATGTACACGAGCGCCCGAACATCGGGATGCAGGATGGGTCCGCCCAGCGAGAGCCCGTAGCCGGTCGATCCGGTCGGGGTTGAGACGATGACACCGTCGGCATCGAACTGTCCGGCGGGCTGACCGTCCACCGAGACCTCGATCCGGATGAGGTTGATCTCGATGCCCTTGTGAACCACGGCGTCATTCAATGCATGAAAGATGCGATCGCCGACACGTGCCTCGAGCAGGGCGCGGCGTTGCAGCGTGAAGTCGCCGGCGGCCCATCGATCGAGCGCCCGTCCCTCTTCGCCCAGCTGCACCTGGGTGAGAAAACCGAGGCGACCG
>VBEN01000075.1 GCA_005881175.1 Chloroflexota bacterium | reverse complement strand
TGGCGCTGCCGCCGGCATTGCTCACGGTCAGCGTGTACGTTCCCGCGCTCCCTCGGACAAAGGGATCGGCGTGACTCTTGGTCAGAGTCAAATCGGGGGTGCATTCCGCACCCGAGCTGGCGCCGGGAATCTGATTGGCCGTGATCGTCGCCTGCGACCCGAGCGCGCCTGGAGTCGCTCCGAAGGCGTTCTGGTTGGTGGTGGTCGTGCCATTGATCCCGCCGTTGACGTTGACGGTCCCAAGCGCGCTGGTGCTGAGCACGACGCCGCCACCACCACCACCGCCGGGGCCGTGATAATCGGCAGCGCCGCCCGCGTCGGCGGGCCAGGCGTTCGCGCCGGCGCCGCCGCGCGCGTTGACGGTTAGACCAGCGAGCGCGCCGGTCTGCGTCACAACAACTACTGTGCCGCCCGCGCCGCCACCTCCTCCGCCGTCGTTCAGTGGGACAATGCCGGTGCCGCCGTCCGTCGTGATGGTGCCGGTTCCCGTCACGCTGCCGGTGCGGATCATGACGATGGCGCCGCCGTTTCCTCCACTGCTCGCGTTGGCGCTACTCGCGTTGTTGCGCGTCCCTGCCCCGCCACCCGCTCCGGCCGTGACGCGGGCCGCGGTCGCCGGGAAGGCGGTCCCGCCGAACCCGCCCATCGCCAGGTTCGAGCTCCAGGAGTTGCCGCCCATTCCGCCCGCCCCGCCGTTCGCGCCACCACCGCCGCCCGTGTTCTGGTCATTGGCCGAGGGGTGTGGATCGGTCCCGCCGCCACCGGCGGTCGCCGGTGCCCCTCGGGCGGTGCTGCCGTTGGGGTAGCCGTCGACCAGGTTGTTCACGGTGCCGGCAGTGCGCGAATCGAAGACATATTGCGGCGTCCCTGCGATGCCCTCGCCTTTCTGTCCGTGGAAGTTGCTGGCGCTCAGGTTCACGTAGTCGGTGCCCGTCCCGCCGGCACCGCCGGTGAGCTGCCGGCCGAGACCGGCGCGAAAGCCTTCCTGGCTGACGCTGACCGCGGCCCCATTCAGATTGAGCGCGCCGTCGACGTCGAAGACCAGGACGCCGCCGGTCGAGCCGTTGAAGGCCCCGGCGGTAAGACCGCCCGCAAGCGTCGCAGCCACGTACTGCGGCACCCGGATCACCTGGAAGTCGCGCTGGCCCTCTGTCAGGGTGGGCACCGCGTGGGTGTAGGTGTTGAGCAGGCCGCTGCTGATCGTCAGGCCACCGCCGGCGAGCGGCACGACGCTCGTCGCCGCCGCGTACTCGTAGAGGCCCGCGCTGTTGAGACCCGTCCAGCCGCTGGCCGGGTCGCCGGCAACCGCATTGCCATATGCCCCGGTATTCGTCGAATTGATGGCTGCGTCCTGCATCTGGATGACCAGCACCAGGTCGCCGACGGCGATCGGGGTCGCGGCGCCGGTCGCCGCGCCAAGCGTGATCGTGGTCGCCCCGGCCGCGGCCGTGAGGGTGCCCGGGTAATAGGTGTTGATGACGCTGTTCAGGGTGGCCGTGCCGTCGCGCCCCGGGGTGGCGCACGTACTTGCCGCCTCGGCCGGCGCCGCCGGAATAACAAATGAAACGATCGCGGCCCCCAGCAAAAGGACCCGTATCCCCCCGCGGTGGCCCAAGCGGGCCATGTCGTTAGTGCGCGGTCAATTGGCGGCGGAACCTGGCCGCCCTCTGGCTGGCCGAGCTGACCGCCATTCTGGGCTTCTCTTTCGCATTCCCCTTTCTGCCGCTGTTCCTCCATCAGGAGCTGCATATCGCCGCCGGCCCCGAGCTCGCCTTCTGGACTGGGATCACCGGAGGCGCGACCGGGTTTGCGCTCGCCTTCACCGCGCCGATCTGGGGACGCCTGGCCGATCGCTACGGCCGTAAGCCGATGCTGGTGCGGGCCATGATCGGCGGCGGCATCTCGGTTGGCCTGATGGGGCTTACGCAGTCCGCCTTGCAGTTGACGGTCCTGCGCGGCATCCAGGGGGCGAGTTCCGGGACGGTCGCCGCCGCGACCGCCCTGGTCGCTACCGAGACGCCCGCACCACACCTCGCATGGGCTCTGGGCATTCTCAGTTCCGCCATCTCGCTGGGGAGTGCCGTGGGCCCGGCGGCAGGTGGCCTGGCGGCAAACGTCGTCGGTCTTCGGGCCATCTTTCTGGGCGGGGGAGCGTTGCTCCTGCTGGCCACCATCCCGGTGCTGTTCATCGTCAAGGAAAGCCCGCGGCGGGCCATCCGAGCGGCAGCTCCGCGCACGATGGACGTCCTTCGGGCAGCGGCGCCCGGAACCGTCGGCGCGCTCGCCGTGCTGATTGCCGCTCAAGGTTTGCAGCAGACCAGCTACGCCGCGGCCCAGGCGCTCGTCGTGCTACGCCTGCTGCAGCTGACCGGCGCGACAGACGCCAAATCCCTGACCGGAATCACCTTCGCTGTGGCCGGGATCGCGACCGCCCTCGCGTCGGTTACCTACTCACGACTGCTTCGCCGCACCAGTTACCGGGCGGTGATCACCATCGGCGCCGTCTTAATGGGGCTGGCCTTGTTCGGGAGCGGCCTTGCGCGCAACCCGGCGATGCTCGTTGCGGCGTTCGTCATCGGCAGCTTTTTCAGCGGGGCCTTGATTCCGGCGTTCGGCGCGATGATCGGCCTCGAAGCGCCCTCGATCGTGCAGGCCACCGTTTTCGGGGTCAGCTCCAGCTCGATTTCGCTTGGCTTTGGCCTGGGGCCGCTGCTGGGCGGCTTTGTCGCCTCGGCCGCGGGCGTCCAGACCGGTCTCATGGCGGCCGGCGTTCTCGCGCTGGCACAGGCGGCCCTGGTTGGCATCGCCTCGCGAGAACCGAAGCCCCCTCAGCGGCTCGCCTGAGCCAGGCGTTCTCGGGCTTTCCGCTGGCCATCCGCGGGCAGGTCGTCGATCTGCTTGCCCTGCGGCTGACAGCACTTTCCACCTTCCTGCGCGTGCTCCGACCACGTGCGACCGTCGCAGCACCAACCCTTACTTGTGTCCAACTGCTGAGCCATTTTGACGTGCCTCCGTTGCTGGTGATGTCGACCCCTATTCATTCTTATAGGCCGCGCGACTCAGCTAGGTCAATTAACATCGAAGAGCGGGCGAGAGGGCGGAAGGAGCAGCGATGTCCACAACCTGGGAGACGATCGAAGAGCGCGAGCGGCGCGTGCGAGGGACCCGGACGACGAGCGCGATGCTCCGCGCCGGGGAGCAGGTACCGGCTGGCAATACGCTCAAGTCGGCGATTGCCGAGCGCCCATTCATCAGTCGCGAGGACCTACGGGGCATCGCACGCCAGGACTATGAGCGACCGGTGATCACCCTCTATCTGAACTTCTCGGCCGATCGGGTCGTCCGAGCCGACCGTCCAGTGTTCCTCAGCATCTTTAGCAGTCTCCGCCATCAGGCGCTCGAGGCCGGAAAAACCTACATCGAATCCTTGCCTCACACGCAGCGGCTCGGCGTCCCCGAAGACCTGCGAGACGTGCAAGACTTCCTCGAGAAATACGAACCTGCGGGGGCGCGCGCCCTGGTGATCTTTAAGAGCGACGCCCAGCTCAATCGCGTCATGCCCCTCCCGGTGCGGGTGGCGGATTCGCTCACCATCGATGGCGATCCGTATGTCGAACCCCTCGAGGCGATCATGGAGGAGCAGCAGAGGGTTCTGGTCCTTGATGTCGCCATGGACAAGATGACGTTCTCCATCTTCGAGCTCGGATACGAACAGGAGCTCCAATCGATCAGTGAAGAACTGCCGCGAGCGACCGACCCATTTCGGCCTGGCAAGGAGGAGCGCCATCGGCTCGCGCACGTCAAATGGCATTTCAAGGCAGCCGCACAGCTGGCCGATCGTCTTTTCAAGGAGCGAGGCTGCGACCACCTGCTTCTGATCGGTGATGAGACCGGCGTCAAGGAGTTCGAGGACTACCTACCGAAGCTCCTGCATGATCGGCTACTCGCGCCGATCTCGTTGTCCGCCGATGACGGACCAAATCGCCGGCGCTCGGCCATCGAGAAGGCGCTTGCCGACCAGCGAAAGAAGGAGGAGGAGTCCGCGCTCGATGAGCTCGGCTTCTTTCAGGGACACGGCCGCCTGGCTGCGGGGTTGGAGGTGGTGCTCGGCTCCGCCAATCTCTTCCTGATGCGGCGGCTCTTCATCAGCGACGACCTGGCGCAAGCGGGATACGTATGTCGAAACCATCACTTTCTCTCTCTGAAGCCGGGCTCCTGCCCATTCGATAGCCAGGCGCTGCTGCCCGCCGAAAACGTGGTCGACGAACTGATCGAGATCGCTCGCCTCCACGGCGTCGAGGTGATGATCGTCACGCAGCGGCAAGATCTGCTTGCTCCGTACGACCGGGTCGCGGCCGTCCTGGTGACGGAGACGCCCATTGAGGAACTCCGGGCCGTCAGCGTAACGAGCTGACGGCCATGCCCACAGAGGCGCCGATCGTCCGCTGCCCGAACTGCGGGCGGCAGAATCGAGTCCCGCCGGCAGCAAGCGGCCTGCCGCATTGTGGCGTCTGCGGGGCGACGTTGCCCTGGCTGACGGAAGCCGGCGAGGCCGACTATCCGGCGGTGGTCGAGCAGAGCGCGTTGCCGGTGCTGGTCGATTTCTGGGCTCCCTGGTGCGGCCCCTGCCGCGTGGTATCACCGATCGTCGAGCAGATCGCCCAGGAGCGGCCCGGCCGCCTCAAGCTGGTGAAAATCAACACCGACACGGCGCCAAACGTTTCCCAGCGGTTTGGCATTCGCGGGATTCCTACCCTGGTTCTTCTCGATCACGGTAAGGAGGTCGCGCGGATTATCGGGGCGCATCCTGCCCCGACGCTCAATGACTGGGTGGATGGCCACCTGGGGAAAACGGCCGGCTCCGCAACGTGAGCATCGGTCACGAGCTCGACGGCTTCTTAAGAAAACTCATCTTGCCGGACGTTTCCAGCACGGCCCACTTCAATCGCTAAAACGCTCCCTAGTTACCGCATGTCGCGCACTTCACGCCAAATTCGGACTGCGGCCAGGCGATTGTTAACTTTCATTTTGCGAAAGATCTTCTCCCAGTGTGCTCGAACAGTACGCCGAGACACGCCCAGGCATCTGGCGATTTCCTTGTCTCCGAGGGCATCGTAGGCGAGTTCGAGGACCTGTAGCTCTCTCTGTGTGACTATCCGGCTCAGTCGGGCCGCAAAAATGGATGGTGAGTCGATCCGGCGGGCAAGACGTAACGCACTGTGCTCAGGTAGTTCCGGCCATGGCCACCCCGCGTTGTCGAACGTTCCCTGCCCTGCCCCGCGCGTCTTGCCTCCCCGAGCGGCCTCATCGGGAGTCCGCTGCTAGTGGAGTATAGGCACTCTATAAGGTTTAGCGCCAGCAGCTGAATAGTGATGTGCTCCACGGCGTTATGGGACTTTGCCGATAGGGTTGCGATCGGTTTTAATGCCAAATTGACGGCAGCCACATCCGGGCTTAGCCTGCAACCGGAATGAAGGCTGCTGTAGCGCAGCCTCAGTAAGGGACAGGGAGGGCTTCCTCGTGAGACGCCACTTATTGCTGTTGACGCTTGCCGTCCTCGCGGTGCTAAGCGGGTCCCTGCCGGCTGAGGCCGCCCCGGCGATTCAGTTTCCGTCGAGCGCCCAGAGCCAAGCTACGGCGATTGCAGCCGCGCCACTGGGAGAGATGCCCGATCGGAGGACACGGGTGTCCAAAACCGAACGCACCGCGCCGGGCAAATATCGAACGACAGTCTTCAACGCAGCGGTGAACTATCGCGACGTTCAGGGGAAGTGGCAGCCGATCGATTCAACGCTGATCGGCACTACGGAGAACGGCTACGCATGGCGGAACAAGGCGAACGCTTTCCGTGTCTTGCTCAAGAAGTCGCTCACTCCCGATTACATGCGGATCGACATCGGCGGCAAAGCCTTCACCCAGACCTTGACGGGTGCGGCCTCGCATCCTGGAAGCGCCGCCAGCACACGGGTCTCATACCCGGACGCTTTTTCAGACGTTCAGGTCCGATATGACGTCGGACGGTCTGGAGTGGAAGAAACGCTCATCCTCGCCAGTGCTCGGGCGCAGACCGAGTACACATTTACCCTGGACCCGCCTGCCGGAGCCGCGGTATCGGCACGCCCCGAAGTTGACGGGGGTTGGGGATTCTACATGGCGCCATTCGATCAACCGGTGTTCCGACTTGCTGTACCACGGGCATACGACTCAGGGCATGGCCACGCAGCTCAGGACCCGGTCTCCAACGCATCGCTGAAAGTAACCCCTTCCAGCCCGACACGCAGGATGCCTATTTCCATGGCAACGTTCCCACGGACACCGGGCTTGCCGGCGGAGATGCCAGTCACCTCCTTCATATCGGCGACAGCACTTCGCACTTTGACTGGAGCGCCCTCCAGTTCGACATGGGCGCGATCCCAACGGGCGCCCAGATCACCGCCGCGAGCCTCGGTCTCTACTACAACGGCTACTGCATATCGCCGGCGAACGCTTGCGCCGGAAGTACGCATGCGATCGAGGCTCACCGGATGACCGCAGCCTGGTCGCCGAGCTCTCAAACCCAGCAGCTCGCCTACGACGCAGCTGTCCTCTCGAGCACGAGCGTGACCCTCGATAGCCCCTATAGGTGGATCAATTGGAACGTCACCAGCACAGCCCAGAACTGGTACACGGGAGCACCACCGAACTATGGGCTGCTGCTGAAGCGCAACCCTGACGTTCTCGGTGCCGGAGGCCCGGCGCTCCCGTCCGCAATGTACGCGGATACCACCGTCGTGCCCAAGCTGGACATCACCTACAACAGTGACGGGGTCTGGCTAAATCAGCCGAGCACCCTCCACTCAAACGGCGCCGACCTGTCCTGGAGTCGGTACACCGGCGCGCTTAGCGGTGCGCAATTTCAGAAGTATGAGGTGCACCGGTCGGCGACAAAGAACTTCTCGCCTTCCAGTTCGACGCTTTTGACCACGATCAGCGACGTCGCCGTCACGTCGTATCGGGATACCACGGCTTCACCGTCGAAGACCTTCTTTTATGCCGTGGTCGCGAATAGCAGCGGGTCGAACCAGGTACAGGTCAGCTTGCCGGCAGACGGCCAGGCCACCAAGGTTCTTCAACCTGGTGCGGAAGGCCAGGATACCTATAACTACTACTCACCGATCTCGGTTATCTGCTCGACCTACGGCGCCAGTGACCATGTCTCGGTCGGCACCGACATCAACCGAATCTCGCGCTCCCTGATCAGCTTTCCGTTGGGCGATATTCCCGCGGGCGCCACCATCCAGAGCGCCACGCTTTCGCTGTATCACTTCGAGACCTTGCCCGCGGCCGACACCATCCGCGCTTTCAGGGCGACGCGGAGTTGGGGTGAGGGAACCGGGACGTCGAGTAACGGCGCCTGTACTGCCGATGGCGCAACCTGGTACGAGGCAACAGGTGGGGTCAACTGGACAACTCAGGGTGGCGACTTCGCCAATGGGGCCAACGATCAGTCGCCTCCAATCAGCTTTGCGGCGGGAGAAGCGCCGAAGTGGCACGACTTCAACATCACGGGGTTGGCGCAGCAATGGGCGCAGGCCAGCGCACCGAACCTGGGCGTGCTTCTCAAATATGACAACGAAGCCATCGTCGGAAACAACATCATTTCATGGGCACCTCCGTCGCACTCACGGCGGGGGCGACGGACGATCGCCGCGTCGACAAAGTGGAGTTCTACGTCGACGGAGCCCTGGTCGGAACGTCCACGACCTCCCCGTTCAGCGTGACGTGGAACTCGACGACGGTCGGTAATGGCGCCCACACCGAGACCGCCAAAGCGTTCGATGACGCGAGTAATGTCACCACTTCTAGCGGGGTCGGCTTCAGCGTCGCGAATTTTGCCGCTCCGACCACGGCAATAACATCGCCGACGGGAGGAACCGTTAGCGGCACAGTAACCGTCTCCGCCACGGCGAGCGCCGTCGGAGGCCTGGCCCAGGTTGAGTTCTTCTTCGACAACACCCGTTTCTCGACCCTTACGGCGGCGCCATTCTCGGCTTCCTGGAATACGTTGGATCAGAACTTCCCCGCCTACGACGGCAGCCACGCGCTGACGACGAAGGCGTACGACACCTATGGCCAGGCAACGACCTCGGCCGGCGTCACGGTAACGGTCAACAATCGGGGCACCACCCAATATCAAGCGACTTTCGGCACTCCCACCATGCCGCTCGCGATGGTCTACGACCCGGCAGGAAGCGCGACATCGAAAGTGACGGTGACGGTGACCAACACGAGCACCATCAACTGGACGAACACCCTCCTCTACTACAGATGGTTCGTTGCCGACAATCTGACCACTGACGTGGGGAGCGGCGGCGCTATCGCGATGAATCTTCAGAAGGGAAAGAGCTCGGCGCCGACGACGTTGACCGTAAGCCCGCCGACGCTACCCGCTGGTGTCAATTCCGGTCAGTATCAACTCCGCATCGACCTCTATAACAGCGCAACCGCCGCCTGGTTTGCCGCCAAGGGTAATCAGCCGCCACAGAATCCGGTCATTGTCAACAAGGCCCTCAAGACGGCGCTCGGCTTAGAGCGTTATTACCAGTACGTCGCACACGATGCCGGCGCTGGAATGCAGCACCTGGTCAACGTGGCGAACGGGGACTCGATTTTGCGCTGGACACCCTTCAACGCTCCGGGTCGAGGACTGGCTACTGTTGCGGATTTCACCTACAACAGCCTCGAGGAGCATTCCGAATCGCCGGCCGGCAACAATATGTCGCTCTCCATCTCCTCGTTGACTCGATTCGGGCTACCCATCGATGTCCATCCCAACAACTCCGACACCAACACTACGAACCGATGGATCGGGTTCACGGATGGCGACGGCAGTTACCACAAGTTCCAGGGAAACCTGGACGGTAGCGGCAACGCCTACTACGTCGAGCCGCCTGGTGTACATCTGTACCTCCGGCAGTATTCAACGACCGACACCACTCATTGGTGGGCGTTCACCCGTCCCGACCGGGTGACCTATTTCTTCAATCAAGCCGGCTACCCAACCTACGTCACCGACAAGAACGGCAACAGTCTCACCTTTACGCTTTACCAGCCGCCCAACTACGACAACCCAGGCGGTCCCGCTTTCCAGATCACGAAAGTGACCGACGCCGGAGGCCGCTTCTTCACGATCAACTACTTCACCAAGGCAACCGCGAAGAAGCCACAGGTGCGGGGCAAGATCGCCAGCATCATTGACCACAACGGTCGCGAGCTGGATTTCAGCTACTACGAGGACGGCAACCTGCTTTCGATCGTCCAAAAGGGCGGGACCAACGCGGACGGCTCCTTCCTGCCAAGTCGGAGTTTCGTGTTTACCTACACCACCTCGAGCGGTGCCGGTCCCGCGATCCCGAACGCCGCGGATCGCGTGAATCCCGATCCGAAGACCCCCAACGAGTCCACGAAGCTTTTTAGCGTTCGTGATCCGAATGGACACGAGACCACGTTCGCTTACATCACCAGCGGACAGGACAAATGGAAGCTATCGAGCATGAACGATCGGGCGGGTGTGGCTACCAACTATGCATACAACGACGCAACCTTCACCACGACCGTCACACCACCGGCGCCAGGCGGCGCATCTCGAGCAACGAGTTACGTCTACGACAGCGATGGGAAGGCGACCGCAATCACCAACGCACTGCAGCAGATCACGCAGATCGAGTGGACCGCCGATTTCACGGTCAGCAAAGTCACCGAGCCCAACACCAGCTTCACCAGGTACGCGTACAACAACAACGGCTACCTGACCGATAAATACGACCAGATGTCGAATCACACCGCCCTGACGTATCAGAACGTCGCGGTCGATTCCGCCGACGTGGCGGCCCACTGGTGTCCAACCAGCGGAGTCATGAATGGCAGCCCCTGCGCTCCACGGACGACGGTGGCCCACATCAGCCAGCTTCTGACGAAGACGGATCCGCTCGGTGTGGCGAACGGGAGCGGCTATCAGTGGACTTTCGGCTACAGCCCTAACGGGAATCTGACCACCGTCCGAGACCCATACCAGAACCAGACGACGAATGCCTTCAACTCAGATGGGACGTTGTTGTCGGTTACGGACGCCAACCAGCACCAGACTCAATGATCCTGTGGACACAGGATGCCGCGCATGCCGGTTACACCGGCGGCGATCCGCAGACCTATCGCAGTTACTTCTATTACGACAGCCTCAACCGGCTGGGACGGCAAAGCACGCCGAAATCAACCCGCTTCGCTCAGGGAGCGCTGATCTGGAGCGATACGTTCTACGACGCCAATAACAACGTCATCAGGCAGGTGGCAGCGCACCTGGGGGCGCAGGAGAACGGCCCCACAACCACGATGGCCTTCGATGTCCTCGACCATCGGACGCTAATTACTGATCCGGTTGGCGATCGTACGGCCTACGCCTATGACTCCGCCGGTCGGCTGACCAGTGTCACCTTGCCCAAGGGCGTGTTGACCACGAACACAGCCAACGACTTCGCCACCTTCAACACCTACGACGCGCTGGATCGCGTAACAAGTCAGACCCGTTACGACGTGGACGGCACCGGCGCCATTACCCAGACATTCGTAACGGTCGCCTGCTTCAATGCGTCCGGCGACCTATCCTCGACTACCACTCCCAACGCTGACCTCACGGCTGCGACCATCAACTGCGCTTCTCCGACGCTTGCCAACACCACCTACTACACCTACGATCCGGATCACCGGGTGCTGACTACGAAGGACGCGGACGGCCACATCCAAAGCGTCGGATATGACGCCGACGGCAATGTGACGAGCAAAACCGATGCCAGCAGCACTACGACCCTCACCAGCTACGACCAGATGAACCGGGTGGTCCAGATCGATCAGCCGTTCATCACCGGCGCCAACCCACACACGGTCACTTCAAAGGTCAACTACGACCCTGCCGGTAACCGCCATCAAATGATCTCTGCGCGAGCCTACGACGCGTCGGCGGACAAGCAGAACTTCACGTCGTACGTGACCACCTACAACTACGACGCCATGAACCGGCTCACTCGTACGGACCTACCCACCGACAGCAGCTACCCGCAGGCGCAGTACGTGCACCAGGCTTACGACGCCAATGGCCGGCTCGCCTGGTCGGCGCTGCCTGATACCAACAGCGATCCCAATCTCGTGCCAAGCAGTAAGAAGACGGTCGTTGATTACTTCGATCCGGGTTGGATTTATACGAGTCAGTCACCCGGAAATCCGCGAATGCACTTCGACTATACGGCCGAAGGCCGACAGAGCATGCGCGCACCCGAGGATGCTTCGGGCAACCTCAACATCTCTCGTCAGATGAAGTGGACGTACTTTGATGACGGCAATCTCTCGTCCCGCACCGACGAGAACGGGCAGGGGACGACCTACATCTACGACGCTGACGACCAGATGACATCGGCACACCAGGCCAGCGGCATCACGACCGGCGAGCAGGTGCCACTCGACATGCTGGTGGCGTATGACGGACTGGATCGCGCCACAAAAGTCCGGCAACAGAAGAGCGGCGACGTCAACTATGGCTTCACGAAGATGACCTACGACCGCAACTCGAACATTACCGATCGCGTCGAGAATGGGGTCGAGGATCCCAACGGTGGCCTGGTGACGCCGGGCAAGATGAAGCACTTCGACTACGACCCGGCCGACTGGCTGATGGACGTACTCGATTACGGCACCACTCCGACCGAGAAGATCACCGACAGCTTCTGGCCGACCGGGTGGGAGAAGCAGCGGGTGGTGACCGCCAGCGACGGTGTGGGTGGCTGGATTCCAAAGCAAACCACGAACTGGGATTACTACCCGAACGGCAAGCTCAACCACATGACGACTCTCAACGGGTCCGGAGCCACCGTTGAGTCACACACAGTTTCGTACGTCGATACCAGCAACATTTACAACAACGGGAACCGCACGCAAGACGTCTTTACCCAGCTCGGGCCGGATAGCTCTTCGCCTTGCCGCACAACCAACTGCGTAGCTACCTACCAGTACGACCCGCGAGACCGGCTCGTGCGCGAAGACAACGGCCACGGGACGGTGTCGACTTACACCCTCGACACTGCCGGCAACATCCAGACCGAGGCGCAGAACGGCAGCACGAGTAAAACGTACACGTACACCGGTGACCAGATCAGGACTATCACGGCTGGCGGCACGACATCGAACTACTGGTACGACCCCGACGGCAATCTGCAGTGCGTAACAACCAGCGCTGGGACACAGGCGCACTGCCCCGTCGCCGCAGGCGGAACCGCTGCACCGACACTTCTTGCGACCTATACCTATGACTACCTCGAGCGGCTGGCGAGCTACCGGGCATTCAACAACAGCAGCCCGACGGATTCAGCGAATTACGTGTACGACGCGCTGGATCGTGTGGCGAGCGAGACCGAGACGCACCCCAGCCAGAGCACCAAGACGACCACCTTCACCTATCTCGGCCTTGGCAACCAGGTTTCTCAGGAGCAGCAAAGCAACAGCGGCGGGGTCATCACCACGAAGGCCTATAGCTATGACGCGTACGGCCATCGGCTGACCATGACCGATACGCCCAATGGCGGCGCCTCGACGACCTACACGTACGGCTACAACGTCCACGACAGCGTCTCACTCCTGCTCGATCCCAATGGCGGAGCCAGGGCGTCATACGGCTACAAGTCCTATGGAGAGGAGGACAGCGCACTCAGCAAGGGCGATACGGATAAGACCAACCCCTACAACGCCTATCGGTACGAGGGCAAGCGATTCGATAGCGGCAGCGGCAGCGTGGACACGGGCGCTCGTCGCTTTGCCCCAGATAGTGCTCACTTCCTGACACCGGACCTCTACCACGGGGCGCTTGCCGACCTGGGGCTCGGCACTGATCCCCTGAGCCAGAACCGCTATAGCCTGGCCGGCGGGAATCCGCTCAGCTTTATCGAGACCGACGGCCACGTGGTAACCGCTGACGGGGGAGGCGGGGCGGCCTACAGCGTCAAGCGGCAGCAGTCAAAAGAAATGCGACCCCTGGGACCTTGTGTGCCAGGCCGGCCAGTTCGGCCAGGGCTTCAAGGAGGGCGTCAGTGAGCTTTGGGAAAGCGGCAAGGCACTTGGCGGAATCGCAGTCTCCTGCGTTAAAGGTGATCAATCGGGGTGCGGCGACAAACTCGAGGCGATGGGCACCTATATCTGGAACCATCCTGGGGACTTCGCGGGCAGCCTAATCGACTGGAAAGACCTCAGCTCTGGGAACTATGCGAAATGGGCCGGTCACCTAGCCCCAAGCATCGCCATCACAGTGGCAACCGTCGGCGGCGGTGGGGCAATCGCCAAGGGTGCCGAAGCGGCAGGGCTCGCTGTTAGAGGCGCCGAGGCGGTCACAGAAGCTGGGGGCGCGGCGGCGGAGGCAACAGGTCAGGCGGGTGCTGCTGTAGCCCGAGCCGGTGTTGGCGCTGCGGCGCGAGAGGCGAGTGAAGCTGCGGGCGGCGCGGCCTCAAATATTGAACGAGCGGCGGCCGCAGCAGGGTCCGGTACCGGTCAATCAACCGCCGCAAGCCTTGCAGAAAATGCAGCCAAAACGAGCGAATCAGCCGTGTGGCGAGTGTGGGGCGGAGGAGCTCGACAGCTAGGCAGATCTTGGACGCCGATCGACCCTCGCACCCTCGAGAGCGCACGTGGAAGCCTGGGTCTGCCTAGTGAGAACACCGGGGAGTTTCTAACAAAAGCTGTAATTAAAGATTGGACAGGTATTCAGGCACGTCCATCACTGCCACTCGCGGGTAATCCAGGAGGAGCACTCGAGTATTTGATTCCCGATCCGGCCCGGCAACTCGATATGCTAAGTACGGTAAGGGTTAGCCCGCCATTTTAAGACATCAGGATAAGAGGTTATGGAGCGAGATCTTCGCGAACAAATTCTCAAGCTTTTTCGAGAACACGGTGTGATCGGCCAAATCTCGCAGGCCGTGCCTGAAGAGGCCGACGAGGCGGTGTTCGTTGTGTCACCAAAATCGGCCGCTGAAATGCGGGAGCGTGAGTTGACCATGTCCCTAATGAGCCTTCTCAGAAAGAAAGTATGGATTACCACTGATGGCGATCACTGGAAGAACCTGACTAAACCTCTGTAGCTGATCACTGGAGATGCGAGTTGTTAGGGGGCTTCGCCGTTCCATCAGTGCCTTGCGCCCTCGACTTGGTCTGATACTCGCGGTTCCGGTCAGCTGAACTGACCGCCTCAGCGTTCGCGCTGAGAAGCCCTCGCCTTTCGCGCGGGCGGCCGCGCGCGGGCCGGTCGCGACGCGGCAGCTAGCAGCGATCGCCTATCCTCTGGCGCCGGAAGGAAGGCGTCAGCGAGCTCTGGGAAAGTGGTAAAGCCCTGGGCGGAATCGCAGTCTCCGGTTTGAAGGTGATAAATCGGGGTGCGGCGACAAACTCGAGGCGATGGGCTCGTATATCTGGCACCATCCTGGGGACTTCGCCGGCAGCCTGATCGACTGGAAGGACCTCAGTTCGGGCAACTATGCGAAGTGGGCCGGCCATACCGCGCCCAGCGTCGCAATCACGTTGGCAACAGTCGGTGGGGGCGGGGCGCTCGCTAAAAGCGCGGAGGCTGCGGGGCTGGCAGTCCGCGGAGTAGAGGCTGTCACTGAGGCGGGAGATGCAGCCGCGGAGGCCACCGGCGAGGCTGGTATAGCGGCGGCCCGAGCGGGAGTGGCGACTGCTGCCCGCGAGCGAGTGAGGGAGCAGGTTGGGCCGCTAATCTCGAACGCGCGGGAACTGACACGTATTCGCCAGGAGAACAGATGCCGAATTACACCCTATATCTGACCACAGGACTCAAGATTGAGGGGAGTCCTGTCACCGTCGGCACCCGCACGAGGTTGAGCGATCTTCTCCGGCCGGGGATGGGAGAATGCCACTGGGCCGTGTGCCTCACGGGTCCACCAATCTAACGAAGGAAGCATGCAGTTTCCAGATTTAACCGAATACAGGTACTTAGGTAAACCAGACCCGAGCGTGCTTAATGTCGGGTGGTTGGATGTCGCCGAGCCGTTTCCAACTGGTGACGTGACGCCCGAGGAACTCGCCACGCTGCTTCGCCTAGCGAAGGAGCCTGTAAATCGAACGCGAGGATGGCACCGATGCGGGATTTGCGGTGTCAATCCGCCAATCGTCGCAGGCCGTGGTGACGATGCCGTGCAACTTGGTGATGCCGAAATCCGCGTAGTCGGCTGTGACGGGACGATCTACGCCGCTCCGAACTTGATCTATCACTATGTCGAAGCTCATCACTACCGTCCGCCTGATCAGTTCTTGAAAGCGCTCTCTTGCAAGCAGTCCAATGCTAAAAATGTGGAAGTCTGACCTGGGCCAGGTGATCCGCGAGTTTGAGCTTGCCTCGAACGAATCGGAGCGCCTCGTTACTCCGAGGGATGCGGTGTTTCGTGGATTTCTTGAGGGAGACGGCAGAAATGACTGGGCTTGGATTAGGGTGGATCCGCCGATTCCTGGGCAATTTCTGTCCCCAGCGACGATATTGCCGATCTGGTCATCGAGGGCCGACACGATTACCATGTCCTGGAGAAATCCGAAAGATGGCCCGCAGTTGTCTATATTTCCGCGGTGCCTCCGAATTTCGACTCTAGCAGGGGAATAGTTCGACCAGGTATATCAACCTCGTCGCCTGGTTAGGTGCGGTCGTTGTCCACTAAGGGCTCCGAGGATGAATCGGTGAGGTAAGGGTGGGTAAGGAAGCCGCGTTGGATGAATTGGCAGTACCGCTGGAGGACCCAGCAACCGAAAAGGATGGAAACATCCTTGCAGAATTGCTCCACCAGCGTGCTAGACGACTACTAGGATCTGACCGACCAGGGCTCGTAGAGGCTCTACCGTGACTGGCTAGAAAAGCGAGACGACGTCCTGTCAATTCAAGCCGTGATCCTTGTAAGGGACCTTCGGCTTACCGAGCTTCGTTCGCTGATTGGGGAACTTCGCGAAGAAGTCGCATCAGGCAGAGCCCTGCGGCCGACATCGCTGTGTCTATTTGACAAAGCACTTGCGAGTCTGGATCGGCCGGCTTAGTCTGCATGGACGGCGTGGCTTTGAACTCGCCTGGACCGGATCACAGCGCTTCGCAACTCCGAGACCTGCGGTATTTCGTGGATTCCTTAGTCAGCTGTGACGGACGATCGAGTGATGGGTGATCCTGAGGCTGTAGAGGCGGCGACCCTGGTTGGGAAGTGGCTTGGCCGTGTCAATGGCGCGCCCGTCGGGCTGGAGTTCCTACCGGACGGAAGACTTGCCCTACGCGGTCTTATCGGGTGACCGAGCGCAGGCGATTCGGATGATCCACCGTATTGACGCTGACCACATCATCAGGAACCAGCCCAGCGCGCCGGATTCTCGTTCGAAGATCGCGACCACCTAGTCCTCGCGTTTGGCGGAATCGCCACCAACTCTAACGCTCCGGTCGCAAGGTCACCGCATAATACGCAGTACACGCCAAATTTTGTACCACCGCAATTGTTCCTTGCGCGAAATCCTCAGGACGGTCCCGGAATTGAAGCCCACCAGTGACGCTGCGATGGGCGTTGCCTCGTGCAGCTTCGCTGCTACATTTCAGGAAAGTCACAAAAGAGTACGGGGGCGACTGGCAGGGGCAGGTCGTCACGTACGATCGGCCATGAGCAAGCGAAACGTGATTCAGCGTTGTGTTGATGAATTTGCCGAGGGCCTCGGAATGGTCAAGAAGTCGGGTTCCTGGTATCGCCACACGGATGGTGTTATCACGATCCTGAATCTGCAAAAGTCGCAGTACGCGCCAAGCTATTACGTGAAAATTGCGTTTTGGCTCACCGACTTAGGTTCCGAACGCTTTCCAAAAGAGAATCAGGCTCATGTGCGGATTCGTCTTGATCGGCGGTTGCCAGAGTTGGCTGACGAGACCACAAAGCTGTTAAAACTTGACTCAGACATAAATGATGCGCAGCGAGAGGAGAGACTACGCGCACTCCTCTCGCGGGTGCGGCCGATTCTCGATCAGACAAGGACCGTGGCGGGGCTTCGTCAACTCAAGGCGAGTGGGATTCTTCGGGGAGCAGCGGTAAAGGTCGCCGCCCAGAACAGCGTCAAATGAACTACGCCTAATCGAGCGGATCGAGCAGGTCAAGCGATGCGGCGCATGCGCTTCTCGAGATCGGCAAACGAAGTACGGACCGCCGGAGGTGCTGCGCGCATTCGGCGCTGCTTTGGCCGCGATTTTTCATGGGGGAATCCCTTTAACCGAGTTCGACATGCGCAATCTAGTGGGTATCACCTGTGACACTAATTGCGACTGGCAACCATAATGGCCCAAACGTGTCCGCATCGGGGTAAGCCGGCAGACGGACTGCAAAAGGCTATATTTCCACGGCCTTTTTGGGCGGCGGTCCTCTAGGCTCCCTGGTGCGGCCCGTGCCGGGTCATGTCACCGATCGTCGAGCAGATCGCGCAGGTGCGACCCGGCCGCCTCAAGCTGGTGAAAATCAACATCGACACGGCGCCAAACGTTTCCCAGCGGTTTGGCATTCGCGGGATTCCTACCCTGGTTCTTCTCGATCACGGTAAGGAGGTCGCGCGGATTATCGGGGCGCATCCTGCCCCGACGCTCAATGACTGGGTGGATGGCCACCTGGGGAAAACGGCCGCCTCCGCAACGTGAGCATCGGTCACGAGCTCGACGGCTTCTTAAGAAAACTCATCTTGCCGGAGGTTTCCAGCACGGCCCACTGAATCTCGTCGAGGGAGTGGATTTGATTCTGGCGCATTTCCTCGGCGACATCGTCGGGCGTCAACCGCTCGCGCTTCAGATTGCGCTCGATGAAGCGCCCGTTCTCGATGATTACCACGGGCTCGCCATTCAGGACCGGGCGGAGCCGTCGAAACCGAAAGCTGAGATAAGACGAGCAAACCTGCAGCAGGCCGATGGTGGAGACCACGAGGATCAGGCCGGTTACCGAGAGGTCGTTCTGCGTTACGCCCTGCTGAATCAGATCGCCGATCACGACCAGGAAAATCAGGTCGAACGGTTGCAGTTGAGCCAGCTCACGGCGGCCGATGATTCGGGTCAGCGCATAGACGAACACAAACGCGAGCGCGGCGCGGATGACCAGGTCCATTTAGGGAAATACCAAGAGCGACCGCTGCATCGATAGAAGTTGCTCCGAGCCGTCGCTGACGTTCACCTTCTCGCTGCGAACGCCGAGGGTAGTGGGGTTGGCCTGCCACGAGATCCAGAACGGCATCGACTGCCCCGCATCGAGCGGCCCGTAATCGAGGGTGACGGTGTCGCCGCTCGAGGACATGTTGTCGGGCTGCGGCGCCACACCGTTGAATGTCATTCCTCGGAACCAGTCACTCGATAGGTGCACCTGCGCGTCGGCCAGTTTCCGGTGCGCGATTACGGTGACCTCGCTGGTGAAGACCAGGCCGCCGCGCAAATGTTCGGGTGAATTCACCGTGAGCGAGGCCGCCGATCCGTCGACGCGGGTCAACGTCGATCGTTGGCCAAACAGGTTTGCTAGCCCAAGGACGCAGATCAGGGCAAGCAAGCCCAGCCCCAGCCGGCGATAGATGGCTGAATGGTGGCCCCGATCGAGGTGCCGTTGGCGGTCGAGGGCGAAGGGCGTGTCCATCTTGAATCAGCCTTTCGGCTACCAGATTACTTGATAGCCATGCCATCATGAGAGACGTTACCCAGACCCCGCCCTTCGCTTGACATGCCTAGGCAGGGGGCGCATCCTGCGGGCAGCCGTCAGGGTGTTAGGCCGGTGGGGACCGGCCGGGGAGAGGGGATCCAATGAAGAAACTGCTGCTGTTGCTGCCTGTCGTGCTCGTCTTGCTGTCGACGTCGACGGTTTTTGCGTCGGGAAAGCCGGAGCGAGCTTTTGCGCCGATCCCGCAGCCACTCGTTATCAGTGGCTCATGCAGCTTCGATGTCGACGCCACCGTCGTGAAAAACAACGAGTATTTCAAAACCTTCATCGATGCGAACGGAAACCTGGTCCGTCAGCTGGTTAATGGCTCGCTTGTGGTCACCTTCACCAACCTGAGCAATCGCCACGCCATCACCGTGAATATTTCCGGCCCCGGCTATGCGACCTTCTATGCCGATGGCTCGTTTATCCAGCGCTTTGAGGGCAACGCCGCCATCTTCCTTCCGAACCTGTTCATTCTGACTTCTGGGAGAGTCGATCTGAAAACCTTCCCAGACGGTAGTTCCGTCATCGTGCGCATGTCGGGATCGCAACGAGACGTCTGCGCGCTGATTTCGTAGTTCAGAGGAGGATCATTATGCGAAGGTTTGCTCTGGCGATTTGCATTGCGCTCGGTTTGCTCGCCGTTCCCTTGACAGCCGCGGCGAAATCGCCGACGATGTTGCGCTACAGCC
Source organism: Chloroflexota bacterium (assembly GCA_005881175.1). Taxonomy (GTDB): domain Bacteria; phylum Chloroflexota; class Dormibacteria; order CF-121; family CF-121; genus CF-13. Next base: position 728 of record VBEN01000075.1, on the reverse strand, counting down.
AGAACCCACCAGCCCTCACGCTGTCGGGTGTCTGTGCCTTCGATATCACAATCCACGCCACCGTTCAGACGACCGAATTCGACTACTTCGATGGGAGTGGCACCCTGACTCGCATCTATTTCCATGCGACAGAACAGGACACGTTCACAGGGCCAGGCAGGTCCCTCACTACCGTTCCCTACACCTACAATTTCGAACTTCGATTCGACAGTAGCGGCGAGTTCACGGCTTTCGTTGTAAGCGGCGTCATCCTGAGACTTCAGCTCCCGGATGGAAGCCTGTTCCTCAGTGCCGGTCGCATCAATGTTCTGGCACATCCTGGCATCAGCTTTTCGTTTGTCCCCGACCTCGGTCGTTCGGGGAATCTCGCCGCATTCTGCGCCGCGCTCGCTTAGCCTGACTTTCGCGCTAACGGTTTCGCAACGGTCAGGGCGACGGATGCTGCTGCTTGGAGGAAGGATGCAAAAACGGTACGAGCTTAGCGGCAGCCGCAAGGCGTTCAACCGCTTCATTAGCCTGTTGCTCAGGCTCGGCATCCCGATGGGGACTGTCTACTTGCTCACGACGACGGGGCGCAGAAGCGGACGGCCGCGCACGACGCCGGTCTCGCTCGTGGTTGACGACGGCCGTCGCTGGTTGGTGTCACCGTACGGCGCTGTCGGCTGGGCGCGCAACGTCCGGGCGAGCGGCCGGGCTCGGTTAACGCGCGGCCGCAAATCGGAGGAGAT
>VBEN01000237.1:942-2939 GCA_005881175.1 Chloroflexota bacterium | reverse complement strand
GCTGTCGACGACGATCGGCGTCCAGCCTTGCGATTTCGCCGCGTCGCCGGTCTCGAGAAAGGTCTTGGTGTTGAGCCAGCCCACCACGCCGCTTCCCGGCCCGCCCTGACTCGTCCACAGCAAGCTGGGATCCTTGGGATGGAAATACAAATGGTGAGTGCTGAAGCAAGTGTCGATCAGCGTCCACTTCTCGCTCTTCGGGTCGAACATCGAGAGATGCCGCGGCGAATCCTTGAGCGGCGCCACCTTCGAGGAAGCAATGGAGCCGTCGCTGCAGTACGCCGGCTGCGCTGCCGGCGGCCGGATGCGCGCGGTGAACCACATGCGTCCCTGGCTATCCATCATCAGGTTGTGAATGCTGGTGTGGCCGTCCCATACCTTCTCGTCGCCCCAGTACGCGGAGCGGCCTTTCGGCAGGTCGGCGGCCGAAGGCGTCTCGGGATCGCGATACGGATGCTTGATCGAGCTCGCCACGTGCTTCACCGGATCGAGCACCGGCACGAGGTCGGTGCTTTCTTCCGGCGAGCCGTAGATCTTGCCGTTGGCGTTGACCATCGGGTCGTTCTTGTCGGTCGCGATCGAGTCGTGCAGGTAGTGCTTCTTGTCCGCCCAGTCCCACATCGTGATCACCACGTTGCGCTCGACGCCCTGCGGCCGGCGCGGTTTCGCCGCCGGCAGCTCGCCCGCGGCGATGCGGTCGGTCCAGTCGGCGAAATGCTTGAGCGCGCCCTCGATACCCATGTAGCCCAGGCCCGTCGCCATGTTGGTCATCGCCTGGCCCGCCTGCGTGCGCCGCGCCCAGGCCTTGAACGAATCGCCTTCCTTGGCGAATTCCTGCGGCACCACGCGCATGCCGTGGCTGCCGAGCGCGTGGCAGGACTGGCAGGCGTTCTTCACCGTGTCGACCCACTGCTCCTGGCTCTTGATGTTGGGCGAGATGCCGTTGCCCTTGTCGCCGGTGCCGGGAAACTCGCTCTTCGCCGGGATCTTGAGCATCGAGTACCAGTACATGCCCGGGTAAAGCTCGGCGGCGGCTTTCGCGTTCGGCGCGGCGGCCGCTTTCAGATTCAGCGTTTTTCCAGGCGTCGCCTGCTTCTTGTCCGAATCGGCAAGGCCGTAGCCGCGCACCCAGACGCTGTAGCTCGCCTGCGGCAGATCCGGAATCAGATAGCGGCCCTGGCTATCGGTCACCACCACCTTCGCGTACTTCGTCGGAAGAGCGGTGGTCTCGGCGATGACCCACACGCCGGCTTCAGGACCTTTCGGACCGAAGACCGTGCCGGCGATGTCGGACGGCCCGGCCTTCTGGGCGAACGCAAAAAGCGGCGCGCAAATGAGCGCGATCGCAACGACGAAATTTCTCATGGCCTCCTCCAGGCGATGTTTGCCGGGCGAGAATGCACCTAATCGAACAAAGGAGCAAGCCGATCGACGTCCTGCGTGGGCTTCTGAAGCGTCTCGGGCGAGGACATTCGCGCGAGCGCGCAGAGGATCGCGCAATGCGCGCGAAAGCGCACATAGCGCGACACGAGTACGCCCTCGCCGCGGACGAGCTGGCGCAGATGGCGAAGCTCGAGCCCGCAAATGCCGCCTGGCCCGCCGCGGAGGCCGATTGCCGCGTGCGCGCCGGCGACATGCAGGGCGCGGCGCGCCGCCTCGAAGCGGCGCTCGCGCTCGCGCCACGGGAGGCAAAGTTATGGACCAAGCTCGGCTACGCCCTGTGGGAGCTCGCGCTGGTAGACGAGGCGATTGCTGCGTATCGCAAGGCGATCGAATGCGACCCGCGCACCGAGCCCGCCGGAGGCAATCTGCTTTTCGCCTTGCTGCACCGCTCGGAGTCGCCCGCTGAATGCCTGCGCGAAGCAAAACGATGGGCAAGCCAGACGCTGGCGCGAGCGCAGGCGAACGTCTTTGCGCCTTCAGCCGAGCCCGAGCGGCGCCTGCGCGTCGGCTACGTCTCGGGCGATTTTCGCACCCACGCCATGTCGTCGTTCATC
>VBEN01000237.1:0-930 GCA_005881175.1 Chloroflexota bacterium | reverse complement strand
CGCCTGCGCGAGTATGGCGCGCTCTGGCGCGCCGCCGCGAGCCTCGACGACGCTGCGTTCGCAGCGCTGGTTCGCACCGACCGCATCGACATCCTGGTCGACCTTTCCGGCCACACCGCGGGCAATCGCCTGCGTGCGTTCGCGCTCCGGCTGGCACCGGTGCAGGTATGCGGGCCGGGTTATCCGTCCACCACCGGTCTGGAAAACTTCGACTGGCGGCTGACCGATGCGCGCAACGACCCGCCCGGCAGCGCCGACGCCTATTACACCGAGCGCCTCTACCGGCTGCCCGAGTTCTGCTGGAACTACCGGCCTTCAGCCGCATCGCCCGCGCCGCGCGACCCCGGCGGCGAGCTGACGTTCGGCTCGCTCAACAACGTGCGCAAGATCACCCCGCGCATGGTCTCGCTCTGGGCTCGGCTCCTGCACCGCGTGCCTCGGGCGCGGCTCTTTATCGCCGGCACCGGGCCAGGGCCGGCGCGCGAGCGCATCGTCGCGCAGCTCGCGCGCGACGGGATTGCCGCAGAGCGCTTGGAGCTGCAAGGCTGGCTGCCGCAGAAAAAGTACTGCGCCCTGCACGGCAGAATCGACGTCGCGCTCGACACCTATCCTTACAACGGCAGCACCACGACTTTCGAGGCGCTCTATCACGGCGTGCCGGTCATCACGCTCGCCGGCCCGGTCTTCGTCAGCCGGCACGGACGCGCTACGCTGGAGGCGCTCGGCGAAGCGCGCTTTGCCGCCGAGAGCGACGAGCAATACATCGCGCTCGCCGCCGGGCTCGCCGAGCACCCGGAGGAGCTCCCCGCACTAAGAGGCGAGCTCCACAACCGCATGCGCGAATCGGTAATCCTCGACGAGCGCGGTTACGTGGCGAGGCTCGAGGATGCGTACCGCGACATGTGGCGGAAGTGGCGCAGCGGCGCAGTC
>VBEN01000074.1 GCA_005881175.1 Chloroflexota bacterium | reverse complement strand
CCCAACTTCGCGCTGTTGGTTCGCGTCACGGTGGACGATCCGGCGACAGTGAACGCCAGCCGGCTCACCGCGCTGGTCGCCGCCGCCAAGCCCGCGCATGTCACGCACAAAGTCGAAGTTGTCAAACGCGCTGAAGTCAAAGCTGTGGTGGAGGTGACGAGCGAGTGATCGTCTGCAAGCAGTGCGGGCACCATAACGAGGACAGCGACACGTTCTGCGGGTCGTGCGGGAAGTTCCTGGAATGGAGCGGAGAGCGCGTCGTCGTCGCCCAGCCGGAGCCCGAACCGGCGCCGGCGGCGGAGCCTGAACCCGAACCAGCTGGCCAGCCATTCCAGGAAATCCTCGGGCGCGAGCCAGGGATCGAGATAGGCGGGGAGGTTATCGAGGGTCGCAAAGATGGGCGCCAGCGCCAGGTCGAAGGCCGAAATAAAGCGCTGGGTGAAGTCGTCCTCCTGGAAAAGCGCCGGCAGGGTGTTCGCAAGCGGGTGCGGGCTGATCAAGGCCTTGACCAGGCCCCGCTTGCCATCGACCTCCGGTTGGGTGGCGATCATGCGCCCTCCACCAGCACCTGGTGCTCATAGGAGAACACCAGCGCGTGCGGTTCGATCGCCAGGCGTTGCACTGCCTGCCCGCGCTGACCCGTGACCGGATCGGCGCCAAACAGACGCGCGTCTTCGACCAGCTCAGTGCCGCGCAATCCCTGCAGCACGGAGTACACCTCGCCGACATGGACCGGTCGCCCAAAGGGCCAGCCGCTCCGATCGGGACCGCCGGTGACCGGATGGAAATAGTGGTAGAGCGCATCGAGCGCGTCGGCCTGTAACCGGGTCGGGTTGGCGCTGGCGCGTGGCCGGAGCTTGGCTACCACCGTCACCCCGCGATACACGGGCGGCTCGACCAGGACCCGCGTGCCGATCACGCGAGAGCCATCGAGCCGTCGACTGACTCGCTGCAGCGTCTCCTCGTTGGGGACGAGCTGCTCGAACCGCAGACGGCCATCGCTGCTGCCGGCGGCTGGTACCACGAGAATCCGAACCCCACCGGCATCGGCGCCGTCGCCGGCCGTGACACATCGGACGCGTGCCACCTCGGGCGCGGCCTCCCGGGCGAGGTGCTCGTAGTCCTCCATGGTGACGGCGCGGTCACGGGTGCGCAGCACGATCGGTCCGCGCACTTTGGCGTTCTCGATGCCCTCACCATCGACGCCACCCTCCGCCGCCCGGCGGTTCTGCACCTTCGAGACATAGGGGATGGAGGACTTCAACACGCTGATGGTGTTGCGGGCGACGTTGCCCTGGCCGCCGCCGCCGATGAGATAGGAACGGAGGCGCAGCCGGGCGCCCTTCGGCGGGACGGCGCCGTAGTTCCGCAAGGCACCGTCCGGCTCTCGCACACCAGGGCCCAGCTGCACCTCACCGGCGACCGCATCCAGGACAAAGTGATGATCGTCGGGCTGGCTGTCGACGAAATCCTGGGCCTGCGTCCATTCCTGCCAGCCGTCGATACCACTGACCTCGAGGATGGCCGCCGCTCCGCCTGGAACTACCGGACGATGCTTGAGGGAAAAGCGCTGTCCGGGTACGCCTTCTGAGGCGCCCAGCAGCTCGTTCTCCACCAGCTCCGCGTTGACCGCCTCGGTGGTGCCACCGATGGTGAAGGCGCTCAGGCCGTTGATGGTCGGCGAGGCGCTGTAAGTGGGCTGGTCGGGTTCGGGTTTGAGGACACGGGCGCGCAGCCAGCCCGCGCGTTGCTGATTGATCACCGAGACCGCGTGACTCTTCGGTACATGCAGGACCAGGTCCCCATCCCGGTTCAAGCCGCCCGTGCCATCCCGGTCGACTTCACAGGCCGACCAGGCATAACCGTCCCACGCTTCCCACAGGAGTGGGGGGTTCTCCGGATCCACCCCAACGCCTTCGATGTCACAGCGAAGGCGCAGCGTGACGGCGCACGACGGGACGGCTTCCGAGAGGCCGATGAGGAGCACGTCGTTGGGCTTCGGCACTTTGTCGAAACAGTAGAAGGACGTCTTGGCCTCGAGTGCCTCAGTGTGATCGCGGACTTCCTTTTCGCCGCCCAGCGACGAGGCGATCCGGGAAAGCCGGGAGGGCACGATCGGCAGGTCGCCGATGGTGGTGAAGGCGATGGCTTCATCGGTGTCACTGCGACGGGTCGCCACCTGTGTTCCCGGGCGGATGTGCACCGTCGCCGTCTGCGGGCTGGCCAGCCAGAACGTGATCGCCGCCCGAGCCGCGGTCGGCGGGAAGAGGCGGACGCCAATCAGCTCCAGGAACTTGACGTAGTTGCGCTCCGGAACGCGGTTGAGGCGGTAGAGGACCTGATCCGTCATCCAGGCGAAGGTCTCGATCAGGGTGACCCCCGGGTCGGACACATTGTGGTCGGTCCATTCCGGGCATTTCTGCTGGACGAGCCGCTTGGCGTCGTCGACCAGGTCCTGGAAGCGTCGATCGTCGAGATTCGGGACCGGAAGCGCCATGCTATTCCCCTCCTGCAGCAGATTTGTCGTTGATCACGTGGTCTCCGGCGGGATTATGTAGAAAGGAAAGACCAGGTTGCGCGGGTCATTGGTCTCGCCGATCGCATATCGGATATCGATGTAGATGATGCTCGAGTCCTCGGTATCGAAGCTCACCAGCACGTCGCGCACCTCGATGCGTGGCTCCCAGCGGCGCAGCGACGCCCGCACGGCAGCCGCCACCCGAGCGGCGGTCTCCGTGTCGGCACTGTCAAAGACGTAGTCGTGGATGGCGCAGCCGAACTCCGGGCGCATCGGCCGTTCGCCGATGGCCGTGCCCAGGATCAGCCGGATGCTCTCCTCGATCTCCTGCTCACGCGCGACCAGCGCAATTCGGCCGGTGGCGTCGGTGCGGAGTGGAAACGCCCAGCCGGATCCGATGAATTCTTCGCTCATTGCGCGATCACCTTGGCCTGGCCGGCGTAGGCGATCATCATCGGTGTGCCGGTCGGCACACAGGTGCCGTTCACCGGTGGGACGGCCAGCAGCACCGGCATGCCGCCAACAAGCACTTTCGTGCTACCCGACGGGATCATCCCCGTCACGCACGGTCCGTTGGCGGCCGGCGGCGGCGGAAAGGCGCAGCCGGCGATCATGTACGACGCCGGGATGGTTACCACTGGCTGGTTGCCAACCATCACCTTGGGACTGACGGTCGTGCACTGACCTTGCCCGCCATGCATGCAGGTCACGGTTCCGCCCATGTTGACGATTGGGCCCGGCATCACATCACCTGCAGCGAGCCGTTGTTGACGTCAACCATCGTGCCGGTTACCTTCGTCTGGCCGCTCGACTTCATTTCGAGCTGCGGTCCGCCGTCGAGGGTCGCCCCGGAACCGCCCTTCAGGCCCAGGTTGGTCTGGGCTTCGAGCGTGATCCCCTGCTGCGCCGACAGCTTGAGGTTGGCTTGAGACTCGAATGTCATGTCTTGCTGCGACTCGACGTGGATCTTGCCCTGTGACGAGATATGGATCTCGGAATTCGTTTCGTTGAGCGAGATCTTCAGGTTGCCGTCGCTGCTGATGAAGGCAATGCCGGTCTTGCTGTCGTCATCGAAGAAGATGAACTGGTGGCCCTTGCGCGAAATGATGCCGCGTCGCTTGACCTTGCCGTTGTCGAAGAGGCCGCTGCCCAGGTTCGGCGTGTCTTGCCCGTTGTAGAGGCTGCCCACCACATAGGGCCGTCGAATATCGCCGAACTCGAAGGCGACCAGGACTTCATCGTTGACCTCCGGAATAAAGACCGCCCCGCTGTTCGGCCCGGCGCCGAGCTGGGTGATGCGGGCCCAGTCAGACTCGTAGTTGTCGTCCAGCCAGGGGAACTTGAGCTTGACCCGGGCGTCGCTGTTCGGGTCGTTGTTGTCCGTGACCAGCAAGCCAAGCAGGGTACGGTCCTGCCGACCGCTGATCACGAAATGCGTGCGATAGCCCTGTTCGCCGAACACATGACGCGTGCTCGTCAGGGTGTACTTGCCGGAGAACTCGTTGCCAACGACGCCGATGCTGACGGTGCTGCCGGCCCTGAGTTTCGGATTTCCGTTCGCCATCCCATCGGCTTCGGCGAAGGCGCTGGAGATCAGCTCGGCGATGGAAGCCGCCGCGCCATCCACCTGTGCCTGCTCTGGGAGTGGCCGGTCGACGGCCGTGAAGGTTGGACCGCCGAAGTTATTGGCCAGGCCGGCAGGATTGGCGCGTAACGAATCGGCGGCGACGGTGCCCGCGTTGGCGGAGCCGATGACCGCCTGTTTCTGGTCGGGGTCCCAACCGCGGACCTTGACGTCCTTGACCTGCTCGGCCGAGCTCACCCGAGGCCGGAATTCCATCAGATCGTCGCCGAAGACCAGCTGCAGCGGATTGCTGTTGTTCTGATAGTTCCCCGCCTGCGGCGCGCCCGACGCGTGGACCGGCTGCCGGAAATAGAACTTGCCATCCTCCATCGCGAGCTCATAGCCGATCTCGCGTGCCCGGGACTTCAAGAAGTCCCAGTCCGATTGGTTGGCCTGCGAAACATGCTCGAAGGTCCCGCTGGTCGAATCGATCTGGCCGATCGTCAGGCTGGCGCGGTTGGCCACCGTCCGGGCGATGTCGGAGTCGGTGACGTTCTTGTAGGTCTCTGTCCGGCGGCCGCGGTGCAGCCGGTGCGACTTGTCGTACCCGCGCAACACGGTGCGCAGCCGGGTCGCCCCATAGTCGGCCTCGAAGCCGGTCAGCTCGCCCTTGATCAGGGTTTCCGGCGAACCGCCCGCGGGGGTCACTTTGATCGTGACGCTGTCGCCGATGGTGGCATGCAGGCTTCCCAGGACGTTGCGGTCCGGATCATGGAAGGCGATCGCGAACATGTCCGGGAGATGTTGGTGGTGATCGACGATAACCTGTTCCAGCAGCCCTTCCATCTCATGCGACAGCGGCGATCCGTTGAGCTCAATATCGGGCCAGACATGGAACGATTGGGGCACCGCGTCAGCTCCCGTTCTTCGTCCCGTCCGCGGCTTCGTCGCGGGTGGGGACCAGGATTCGAGTGCCGAGTTTCAGCCGCAAGGGGTCATCGATGTCATTGAAGGTCGCCAGGCCTCGCCACAGATTCGGGTTGCCGTACTCATTGGTGGCGATGGACTGCAGGGTGTCGCCCTCGGAGATCAGGTGCGTCGCGCGGGCGTGGATCGACCCGGACGTGGGATTCTGGGCACCGGGTGGATCCGGAGCTTCTTTAAGGCTGATGTCGGCCGTGGCCCGCAACGGATTGCCGGTCCGACCGAACATCGTGTACTTGGCGTTGACCGACGACAGGTAGAACTTGCGCTCCGCCAGGTGCAGGTTGCTTCCCCAGATGAACCGGAGCAGCGGGGGATGAGGGGTTTCGTCGCCAATCGACTTGCGGCTCGGCGTGCACCACTTGAAGAGCTTCTCGACATCTTTGGTTACGTCACCGACGGCCGCCTCCCAGTCGTCGAAGAAGATCTGCATATTGACGGTCTGCGGATTGGTGCCGATGAACTCCGGCTTCGCGCCGGCCTCTGTGCTCATGCTCCGGCGCGGCGCATCCCACTGCGCACTCTTCTGCACGGAGTATTCGCTCGGATTGAACTTGAAGTCCAGCCGGCCCACGCCGTCGACCTCTTCCAGCTTCGCCTTCACCATCTTCATCGCAGCTCGCTACTCCTATCCACGAAGAAATCCGTTGTGGGCGAGTTCCAGGGTCTCGGTGGCCGCCTGGTTGGCGCCGATGTCGAGCGAGGGCCCATTCCAGCGCACCGGAAAGACACCTTCGAGGTTCCAGGTCGCGATCGGCTTGCCCTCGGAATCGAGGGCTGAGATCTCCGCGGTTTGCCGCTTGACCTCGAGTTTGAGCTTGGCCATCCAGTCGGCGACCTTCTTCGAGTCTTTGTTCACCGGGCGGGTGAGCTTGACATTCTGGTACTTCGCCCGTCCGGGAATCCGGTGGATGAAGGCGTTCTCGCCACCCTCCTTGTACTCGAAGACGTCATATTCGACGGAGAGGCCATCGCACTTCGACCAGTTGCCAAGATCTCCGTCGCCATCGATCTTGACTCGGAATCGCAGGCTCTGAGCGTGGGGGTGGTCTGCCATGGTCTCCTCCTCAGCGCAGGTCGGTCAGGAATCCGGCCCGCTCTCGATCGATCAGCAGCTCCGTCTTCAACCGGGTGCGGATCCGGTCGTAGAGTTTTCCAGCGAGCTCATCCATATCTGGTTCCGCCGCTTGGTGGTGGCCCAGGGATGATGCGGCGGCGCCGACCGCCGATCCCACCGCGCTGCCACCAGCCGTGCTACCGCCCGATGACGTTGCGCTCGAGGCCAGGCTGCCGACGCCGGCGGCGATCGAGTCGTACCAGGCGGCCTGCAGGGTCGGCGCGTACGGGTCGGGCGGCGCATCGTCCGGCTCGACCCTCGAATCCGTCAGCGCCTGGGCTGCCCGCTGCAGTGCGATGCTGGGTGCCGGCGCCAGCGGCAGGCCGGGGCTGCGGCTGAACCGGTTTTCCCTCGCGGCTGGTGGAGGAACGTCAGGGTGGCCGGACATTTCCATCGACGGCTCGGAGAACACGGCGCCGGCCGGGCGATATGCCTGCACGTAGGGTGCTGCCTCGTCCGCGGGCGCCACATTGACCGGACCGTGTGGTAGGGGCATCGGCACAAAACCCACGGTCGGCCGTTCGTCTTGCGTGAACTTCGGAGCGTCGAACCAATCGACGGTTGGGGCGCTCTCCGTCTCGCGATGCACCGACGCGCCGGCGGATTCCGCTCGTCGTGTGTGGACCGCCTGCTTCTCCCCTTGATGAGTCGGGGCGTCAATCGACCGCTGGACGCTGACGCTCGGCCGGAGTGGTCGGTCGCCGACCAGCGGAGCGATCGTCGCGGGTGCAGGTGCTGGTGTGGCTGGCGGGGCGCCAGGATGCGTCGGTGATGCCGGTGCCAGCGTCAGGCTTGAGGGCGGCAGACTGGCCGCGGCAACCAGCGTCGCTGGGCCGTCACCCGTCGACGTCCGCGGGGTCTGGGTGAACGAGCGCGGCGACAGGCTTTCCTCGGTGAGCCGCTGGACAACAGCGGCTGGCGGAGCGGCCGACGTATTGTTCGAAGATCCGGGCGGCGTCGTGGCTGGCGTTTCGACAGGAAATGCCGCCGCCGCGGCCTCGGGTGTGTCGGCACGGCGGGCGAGCGGCAGGTCCAAACGCGGTTGGTCGCCAGGATTCACCGGCGGCGACGGCGCCCCTCGGAGCGCCGCCTCGGGCTCCGGCATGGGGATCGCCAGTTCGGGTGTCCTGAGGATCGCGTTCGATTGAGCGGGATGTGCCGCTGGCGCAAATGGCATAGCCGCCGGCTCGGGCCGTGCCGGCGGCGCCGCCACAGGCTCTGAGGAGTCCATCGAGTCGCCGGCGGTTCGCTGCACACTGCTCTCGGGCAACCGCTTGATCGGCGCACCAAGGCCCATGCGCCGCGATTGGCCCAGCGTCAGGCGCGGCGGCGGCGGCGGTTCGGACGGCTCGTTGATTGAAGGCGATAGGGCGAGAGGCGTGGAGATGGGCCGCGACCGCATCGGCGTTGTTGCAACCGGAATGGGCGCGGCATCCGGGGGCAGACTGACCAGGCGTTGCGCTACCGGCTCCGGCGCAACCACGGGAAGCTCTCGAGCAACGACCGTGGGAACGCTCGCGGGAAGAGGGGAGGGCCGCGTCTCAACAGATACGGCCTCGTCCCCATCCCACTCCCCCGACTCCGTCACCGCGCCGTCCACGCGGCGCTGCACGCGTGGGCGCGGAATCATCGCCGGGCCGTCGCTGCGGGTGGACGGCCGAGCGAGCGTCAGAACGATTCCCGCCGGGGCCTCGGCGCTGACCTGATGACCCATCGTGTCCGCGCTGAGGGACGGGTCGTGATGGGTCGCCAGGTCATCGCTGAACCGTTCGCTGGGCGCGGTGAGGGGATGCTCGCCGATCAGCCGCTGAATCGGTGGGAGCCCCAGCCAATCGCGGCGGATCACCGGGGCGGGCACCGGCTGCCGACCGGCGGCCGCCAGCGGCGCCGTTTCAGCCTTTCGTCTAAACGGCCACATCTAGGCCTCCTGCTCTTCGGCCAGTCGCCGGTTGATGCCGGCGATCTCCTCGACCACTCGCTGCCTGACCGGATGTTCTAAGTCGAGGATCTCTTCGAACGACCAATGCAGGTGATACGCCACGTACGCGATCTCCTCGAAGAGACGGTCGGTCGCGTACGTCACGACCCCCCCAGGCGACCACCTGCCATGTCAACCGTGAACTGGTGCTTGCAGTCCGGGCAGGTGACGGCCGCCTGCGTATGCCCCTCCTGGTTGACCCGTCGATACAGATCCTGCAGAAAGGCCAGGTCGGAAGCGAAGAGACCTTCGATGGTCCCGGAGGTCACTTGCGGCACCGAGCCGAGCCGGGTGACCACCCGGGACAGCAGCAGGACGGTCAAATAGGCCTCGTTTTCACGAACTCTGGGGTCGCGCTGCGGGAGGATCTCGTCGCGGGCGGTGGCCAGCCGCATGACCCCCTCGCGATGCACCGTGCCGGTCTCGTCCACGTAGCCGCGCGGCAGGACGAAGGCGAATTCCGTGTGGAGAGTTTGAGCGGAGGTCGAGCGATCGACCTCCGCTATGCTCGAAACCGGACTCACTTGACTCGCTCGAAGCCCTCCATGACGATGGTGGCCTCCTCGGTGACGACGTCGTTGGACCCCGCCTTCAGGCTGCCGGTCGACAGCTTGGACGGCCAGGCGTTGATGAAGTTCCACCGCGCGATCTCGCCGGCCTGGTAGTCATAGAGAATCACCGAACCGTTCTTTCGGGCTTCCTTGACCTTGCCGTCGAGCGCGGCTTTGTGCCACTTGTAGAGCTCCATCGAGACGATCTCGGACGTCAATCCGCTGAGCTCAGTGAATTGCGCGATCATCGTCCCATCAACCTCAATCGCGAAGTTACGGGCAGCGAACGCGTCGTTGTTCGAAACATTCGGAACGCCAGTTGCCATCTATCCCTCCTTTATTCGCTGAGCGACGTGCCGCCCGAGAACTGGGCGATCTTGAAGACGACGAACTCGGCCGGCTTCACCGGGGCGATACCAATCTCGACGATGAGCTGGCCCGCGTCGATGGTTTCGGCCGTATTCAGCTCGCCGTCGCACTTGACGTAAAAGGCCTCGCCCGGCGTGGCCCCAAAGAGCGCGCCGTCGCGCCAGACGCGAACCAGGAAGGCGCTGATGGTGCGCTTGACCCGCTCCCAGAGCGCCATGTCGTTAGGCTCGAAGACCACCCACTGGGTGCCCAGCAGGATGGAGCCCTCGATGTAATTGAAGAGCCGGCGGACGTTGATATACCGCCACGCCGGATCGCTGGAGAGCGTGCGCGCACCCCATACCCGGATGCCGCGACCGGGGAAGGCGCGAATCACGTTGACCCCCTGTGGGTTCAGCAGGTCGTGCTCGCTCTTGGTGACCTGGAGCTCGAGCGAGATCGCGCCGCGGACGACTTCATTGGCGGGTGCCTTGTGCACTCCGCGCGTGTCGTCGCTGCGCGCCCAGATGCCGGCCATGTGGCCGCTGGGTGGGACGAAATTCGCCTGGCCGGCGAGTGGGTCGAAGACCTTGACCCACGGCCAGTAGAGCGTCGCATACTTCGAGTCATAGCCGGCCTTGTCGACCCGCCATTCGCGGATCTGCTGCGCGTTCAGGCCCGGCGGGGCATCGAGAATCGCAACCCGGTCTCCCATCAGTTCGCAGTGGGCGATCATCGCCAGCTGCACGGCCTTCACCTGCTCCGAGTCGATCATGCCGCGCTGATAGGCGGCCATGAGGTCCGGCACACTGAGCATGGTGACCGTGTCAATGGCTTCGAGGCCGGCGAATCCGGTGCGGTCGGCGGAGTTGCCCACGTACTCGTCCGGGGTTACCCGGGCGGGCATGCTCGCGCCGCCGCCCTGAAGCGTAACCTTGCCCGGGGCGGGGACCTTCTCCAGTGCGCCGGCGGTCCCGATCTCCTCGAGCTGGATTAGCTTCGACGCGGCCTTAACGGCGGTGATGACGTTGTTCTTCCCCTTCTTCGTCGTGACGTTGTCGTACTCTTCGCGGTCCTTGCCGCGCGTGATCACGAGCTTGAACGTGTCCTCGGCGGGTTGGGAAGCCTCGGCAACCTCGACCTGGATGTCGTTGCCCGGCTGACCGCCTTCGAGTGCGAGCACCCGGTATCCGGCCAGCGACTTGTCCTTCGCGCTCGCGAGCTCGGCCTGCGCGGCCGGCGCGTGGCCGTCGGCGCCGATGCGGACGACATACGCTGAGCCGCCGCCGTTCAAGAAATAGCCGTACACGGAGTGCGCCAGATATGACCCTTCCAGGAAGCCGCCGAAGGCTTGCGCGAACTGGCTCCAGTTGGTCACAAGGGTCGGCGTGTTCACCGGTCCTTTTTCGGCGAGGCCGACGAAGGCGGCGGTGGCTGTCCCCACGCCCTCAATCGGGCGTGAGCCGGCCTCGACCTCCTCGACGTATACACCGGGCGAAAGGTAATTAGGCATGGGCAATCTCCTCCTGGTTAAGTGCGGTCAGGAACGGTGCGAGCGTCGCATCGTGGCCCACATGCCACAAGGGACGAGCGGGCCAGTGAATGGGTAAGCCGGGATGCCCGAAGGGACGCCAGGCCGAGCTGGAGGCTGCCCGTTCAGGCAGCAATTTCACCCGAACGACTGCCCCCCTGCAACTTGCTGGTGGCGGGCATGGCGGCGACCCTAGATGGCGATGATCCAGGACGTGGATGAGTCCCTGCGCGCCCTCGTGAAACGGGATGCCCTGAACGGATCAAAAGCCGACGTTGCGTTCGACGCGCCAACCAGAGAATGGTCCTCGCGTCGCAATACGCCGACCGTCGATCTCTATCTCTACGACATCCGTGAGGACCTGGAACAACGGGAAGTCATGTGGGAAGCGGTCCGCGGCGATTCCGGATTCGTTACGGAGCGCCGTCCGCCGGCCCGGCGATTCAAGCTCTCCTATCTCGTCACTGCCTGGACGCAGCGGCCGGAAGACGAGCATCGGTTGCTCTCCTCGCTCCTGAGCTGTTTCCTGCGCAATCAGACCATGCCGGTCGAGCTGATCACCGGCTCGCTGGTGGGCGCACGCTTGCCGATCACGCTGAACATCGCCTTACCCCCGCCGCAGGACCGGTCGATCTCCGACGTCTGGTCGGCGCTGGGCGGCGAGCTAAAGGCGTCACTCGATTTGGTCGTCAATGCACCGTTCGAGATCAAGGTCGCCATCCCTGCCGGTCCGCCGGTGCTGGAGGAGCCGAAATTCACTTTCGAGCGACCCGACGGGGAGATCGAAGATGCAGCCACGCCGGCAGCGCGGAGCGGCAAAGCCAGGCGGACCGCGGTAGCAGCCGAGGCCGCCAAGCTGGTCGGCGCGCCCGGACCCGCAGGACCGAAGGCGTCCGGTCGGCTCAAGCCCGGCGAGCCGGTCGACAAGCCAAGCATCGCGGCCGACCAGGAGGAGATGGTCCGATCCGGTAAAGAGAAGCAACCCGGCCGCATCCTGCGCATCCGCGGCGTGAATCGGTCGTAGGTTGATGGCGGCGCCAGGCCTGACCTCGGTTGCTGATGCGTCGCTGGTTCATGTGCTCCGGCGGCTCGAGCTGATCGAGGCCCGAGTGCGGGCTGCGGTGGCGCGGCGGCGCACCACCGATCCGGAAACCGACGATCGTTTTCGTGGCCTCTACATTTCGCAAGCGCACGTCGATCGGTTGCTGGCGCCGAACGCGGTCCCGATAGCGCCAGACGCCGGCGCGGCCAGGGCGCGTGAGGACATCGAGTCGGCGGCGGATGCGGCCGAGCACGAGGGAACCGATCTTCGCCTGCGTCGCCTGAGCCGTGCCTTCCGCCTCGAGGAAATCGACATCGAGCTGTTATTGATCGCGATGGCCCCGGATGTCGACGCGCGCTTCGAGCGCCTGTACGGTTTCTTGCAGGATGATGTCTCGCGCCGCCGCGCCAGCATCGGACTTGGGATCGAGTTATGCGGCGTTTCCTCGAGCAGTGCTCACGTGCGCAGCCGGCTGGCGCCTGGTGCGCCGCTGGTCGATGAGTACCTGATTCTGATCGAAGAACCGGAGCGCCCCTTGCTGACTCGCTCAGTACGCGTGCCTGATCGCGTCACGGCCCACCTGCTCGGAAGCGATGCGCCCGACCCAGTCGTCTCGGCTCTCTCATATACATGCGAGGAGGCGATAACCGAGCAGACGGCGCCGCTGGTCCGCTGGATGCAAAGCGCCGCGTCTTCCTCTCGCCTCGCCTACATCCGGGAGCGACCCGGTGCGTCGGGCGCGGCCCTGGCCGCGAGCGCCTTCCACCAGGTTGGGCGTCGGACGCTGGCGCTGGACCTCGAGCGACTGCGGGCCGAGGACGACCTGTCGACGGTGGCTGCACTGACCGCCCGCGAAGTCGCTCTGACCGGAGGGGCGGTAGTGGCCGGGCCGGTTGAGGTCCTGGTTGCCAAAGGACTTCCGGCAGTGCGTGCCTTTTCCGAAATGGCGGCGATGGTGGTGCTGGTCGGCGCTCGGAGCTGGGACCCGGCCTGGGCACGCGATGTTCCATTCGTCTGTGAGGCGCCGATCCCGGACGCGGCTCAACGCGCGAATCTCTGGCGGCAAAATCTCGATGGCGACACGCCCGCCGGAGTCGATCTGGCCGGCACCATGGGACAGTTCCGGTTGACGGCTGAGCAAGTCCATCGGGCGGCGCTCGCCGCGCGGATGGAGGCGCATGCCCTCGACGCACGGCTCGACGAAAACACGCTGAAGTCCGGCGCCCGGGCGCAGAACGCCGCCGGCCTGGAACGGCTGGCACGACGAATCGAGCCGGCGGTCGGGTTTGTCGATCTGGTCTTGCCACCGGATGCCATGGCGCAGCTCAAGGAGCTGTTGACGCGGGCGCGTTATCGCGAACAGGTGCTGGATGTCTGGAAGATGGGCGGACCATCCGCGAGGCGCCGTGGACTGACCGCCCTGTTCGCCGGACCGTCGGGAACCGGGAAGACGATGGCTGCCGAAGTGCTGGCGGGCGAACTCGGTCTCGACCTGTACACCGTTGACCTGGCCACCGTGGTCGACAAATATGTCGGCGAGACCGAGAAGAACCTCGACCGGATCTTCGCCGAGGCAGAGCGAATCAACGGCGTGATCCTGTTTGATGAAGCCGACGCCCTCTTCGGCAAGCGCTCCGAGGTGAGCGATGCACATGATCGCTATGCCAATGTCGAGGTCGCTTACCTGCTCCAGCGGATGGAGCTCTTCGAGGGAATCGCGATCCTCGCCACGAACCTGCGGGCCAACCTGGACGAAGCATTTACCCGCAGACTCGACTCGCTGGTTGACTTTCCGGAGCCCGAAGAAGAGTACCGCCGGCAGCTCTGGGAGCGGAGTCTGGGGACGACAATGCCGCGCGCTGATGACCTCGATCTGGATTTCCTGGCCCGATCGTTCAAGCTGTCCGGCGGCGCGATCAGAAATATTGCGGTGGCCGCCGCTTATGCAGCGGCGGAAGGTCGGCGCCCGCTCGGCATGGGACACCTGGTGCGAGCCACCCAGCGCGAGTATCTGAAGCTGGGCCGCATGGTCGTTGAATCCGAATTCGATCCGTATTTTCAGCATTTGACGAACGCCGATACGTGATGCAAACGCACCAGCCGGCGGCTGAGTTGGCGGTGCGGCGGCGCGGCCGGAGCGATCGGGTCGCCCCGCCACGCCCCTCGCCGGCGGTCGAGGCAGGCTTCGCACTCGACCGGGACACGCTGCTCTACCTGCAGCGGACCGCGGGAAATACAACCGTCGCGGGGTTGGTGCTGCAGGCCACGGGTTCGGGCATCAAGGCACCTCCAAAGAAAGCCCCCGGCAGAGCGTCGAAGCCGGCAACCAAGCCCAGGCCGGCAGTCAAGCCCTCGAAAGCATCAGGCAAGACCGCCAAGCCGGCGAAGGCGAAGGCGCCGGCAGGCCCGAGCCAGGAAGAACTCGACAAGCAAGCCCGGCTCGGCTCGACGGGCGCGCTCGCCGGCTGGGCCTTGGCCGGTGAGGCGAATGCAACGGAGCGGAAAGTCCGTGGCATGTGGCGGATTCCGCTCGATGGGATTCCAGGTGGTAACGCCGATCCGGCCGCCCGCGACGATACGACAGAGTCCGCTGCCGATCGCGCGATTGCGATCGTGCCGGCCTTTCTGGGTCGCGCCCCCAAGTCGGTCGAAGTGCTCCTGCACCTCCATGGCTTCGGGATCGGCTACCGGACGCAGCAGGGAAAGAAGCCGCAGGGCAAGTTCGAGTGGTCAGGCGCGGGTGAGGGACAGGTGCGCGACGTGGCGGTCGACCGCATGGAAGGTCAATTAGAGGAAAGCGGACGGGCGATGGTCGGAATCCTACCGCAGGGCGATCTGACCTCGGGGTTTGGAAAAAACTTCGATAGCAACGCCTACATCACGGCAGTTTTTGACAAGCTCGTCACGCTCAAGATCTGGGATGCGGCACCGTCCTCGTCGGGTGTGGTTCTATCTGGACACAGTGGGGCGGGGTCGACGCTTGCCTCCATGCTCGCTCCCCAGTTGATCCGAAAGGGGAAGGATCCGGAAGCGGCTGCGCCCTCGAACCTTCGTGAGGTCGTGCTGTTCGATTCAATCAACAGTGCTCACGAACTCGAATCCGTGACCGCCTGGGTCATCCAGAGCTTGAATGCCGACCTTGCCGCGATGAAGAGCATGAAGCAGGATGGGCGACTGACCTACCTCGAGACGAGCATGCGTCTGCGCGGCTATCACACCCACCTCTATGACACCAAGTACAAGGCTTTGAAGGCGACGATTGATCAATGGTTCGTTGATAACCGCAAAGCGCTTGGCGGGAAGGGATCGCCTGTGCCGGCCAGGATGAAGGCCAATTACGTCATCAAGGACGCCGACAAAAGCGAGACCAAGTACGAGAGTCACGAGCGCATGGTCGCCCATGGCGATCGAATGCTCGATGCCCTGTCGGCATTACCGCCGGCCGAGGAGCAAGTCGCTTTCATGAATCGAGTGCTGGCGGCGCATATCGCGCAGGGCGCCGCGAGTTTCAAGCAGCAGGGCAAGGAGGAGAATCCCGATCTCGACGACGCCCAGCTGGCGGACGTTCCCGGCACGGGTGTCAAGATGCGGTCGGATGCTGCCGCGAAGGCGGGCGAGTTACTCGTGGCGGCCAACTCGGACCGCAAGGACGTCCGGTTAGCGGCTCAGGTCGATCTCAAGGCTGCCCAGGAGAAGTTAGCGGCTGAGCCGGAAGAGAGTCCCGAGTCACCCGGGGTGCCGCAAACCTCGCCGAAGCCGGCGGCAGCGAAGATCCCCGCGCCAAAAAAGAAGGCCGAAGACCTGATTCCGGCGCTGGAGGCGGATGTTCTGGTGACGGACGGCCTATCCGCCGCGAGTGGATATCGAGGCCGGGCACACCAGGAGCGGCTCTGGAAGTCGTATTTCCGAGACAAGTACTACCCGGCGACCCGGAAAATGCGAGCCGCCTTACCGGGCGGCGTCCATGGTGATGAGGCCGTCACGCGGATGGTTAGCTACATCGCCGGAAAAATTGCGCCACCCGGTTACAGCAATCACCAGGCGGGCGTAGCGATCGACTTCTGGCAGGTGCGCGTCAAGGGGCACGACATCCATAACGACACGAATGCCGATGCGATCGGCCTGTGGAAGACCACCTGGTTCTGGGCTTGGCTCAATCAGCACGCCGGCGAGTACGGGTTCCTCGACTTTAATAAAGAGCCGTGGCACTGGGCCCTCGGCCGACACGG
>VBEN01000236.1 GCA_005881175.1 Chloroflexota bacterium | reverse complement strand
TCGATGAATCCCTGGCTGCGGCCGCATGATCGCACCCAGGAAACGAACGCTCCCTTGGTCATCCGCGACTGGATCGTAGGGGTACCGGTGGGCCGGCGGAAATGGCCGGGACAGCGGCAACGAGCGTCAATGTCCCGAGCGAGTGGGACTGGAGTCCCTTGTGGCGGTCACCGAAGTTGATTGACGCCAGCGGGCCACGACCCGATGCTGAGCGTTGGGTTTGGAGAACTACCTGTGAGGATGTGCCCGTGATCAACGTCGCGCTGCTGGGCGCCGGCTACTGGGGGTCCAACCTCTGCCGTGTGCTGGCGCAGAGCAAGCGCTTCAACCTCAAATGGGTGAGCGATCTCAACCCGGCCACCCTCGAGCGGGCGCGCCGGCTGGCGCCGATGGCGCAAATGACCACCGACCCCTCGGCGCCGCTCGGCGACCCAGCGGTGAGCGCCGTCGTGCTCGCGACGCCGGTCGCCTCCCACGCGACGATGGCGCTGCGGGCCCTCGACGCCGGCAAGCACGTGCTGGTGGAAAAGCCACTGGCGGCATCCGCCGCCGAGGCGGAACAAATCTGTCTGCGGGCCGAGCGCCTCGACCGGCGACTGATGGTCGGCCACACCTTCATGTACAACCGCGCGGTACGCGAGGTGAAAGCCATCATCGATTCGGGGACGTTAGGCGAGATCTACTACGTCTTCTGCCGCCGGCTGCAGCTGGGGATCGTTCGGCAGGACGTCGATGCCCTGTGGAACCTGGCGCCGCACGACGTGTCGATCATGAACTTCTGGATCGACCGTCCGATCGAAAGCGTGGCGTCGGTCGGGCAGGCCTGGCTGCAGTCCAACATCGCGGACGTGGTGTTTGCGCACCTGAACTACGCGGGCAATGTCGCCGGCCACATTCACGTGAGCTGGCTGGATCCGAACAAAGTCCGGCAGGTCACCGTCGTTGGCAGCCGGAAGATGTTGATCTTCGACGACATGGCGAGGGACGCGCCCATCCAGATCTTTGACAAAGGGGTCGAGATCGAGAACATCGATGCCAACCTCGGGACCTTCGAAACCTATGCCCAGCACCGGCTGATCGTGCGGGCGGGTGACGTCTGGCTGCGGCACGTCGACATTCCCGAGCCGCTCGACGTCGAGCTCAAACCAGACTTTCGCTCGTTTCCTGACGTCCTGATCGGCGCCGGCACCCGGGTACAGGATTTCTGCGTGCTCGGCGAGCCGGCGAAGGGGAGAGGGCCGGGCCAGGATCGGCTCATCATCGGCCCAAATGGTGTGATCCGTTCGCACACGATCATCTACGCCGGGACGCGCATCGGGGCGCGGCTGCAGACCGGACATTCGGTCTTGATCCGGGAAAACACCCGCATTG
Source organism: Chloroflexota bacterium (assembly GCA_005881175.1). GTDB lineage: Bacteria > Chloroflexota > Dormibacteria > CF-121 > CF-121 > CF-13. The sequence goes on along the minus strand of VBEN01000236.1, from coordinate 787 downwards.
GCGATGACTGTTCGATCGGCAGCGGCTCCGTCGTGGAGTTCAAGGTCGTGATGGGGAATCGCGTACGCCTTCATTCGCAGTGCTTCGTGCCCGAATACTCGGTCCTCGAGGACGACTGCTGGCTCGGCCCGCGGGTGGTCCTGACCAACGCCCGGTTTCCAGCCAGCCGGCGGGCCAAGCACACGCTCGAAGGCGTGCGAATTTGTCGCTTCGCCAGGATCGGGGCCAATGCGACGTTGCTGCCCGGCGTCGTGATCGGCGAGGGGGCGCTGGTGGGAGCGGGGGCGGTCGTCACCCGTGATGTCCCCCCGGACACCGTTGTCGTCGGCAATCCCGCGCGGCCATCCGGCCGTGTTAGCGAACTCGAAGATGAAGGAGGACTCGTCTATGCCGATGCGTCAGGCGCAACCATCGAGGCCGGCTATGCGCATACCGCTCGCTGACCTGAGGGCCCAGCACCAGCAGCTGGGACGCGATCTCCAGGAGGCGATCGATCGGGTTTTCGCCGCCTCCGACTTCGTCCTGGGAAAAGAGGTGCGGCAATTCGAGGAAGAGTACGCCGCCTACTGTGGCACCACCGAGGCCATCGCCTGCGCGAATGGGACCGATGCCCTGGAGCTGGCGCTCTGGGCGATCGGCGTCGGCCCAGGCGATGACGTCATCACGGTCGCGAACACGTTTGCGGCCACGGCGGAGGCCATCGTTCGCTGCGGCGCCGTCCCTCGCTTCGTCGACGTGGACCGGCAGACCTTGTTGATGGACACGACCAGGCTGGAAGGCGCGATCA
>VBEN01000035.1 GCA_005881175.1 Chloroflexota bacterium | reverse complement strand
GCGGGCCTTACGTGATCGGCTGCGACGTCGGCAGTCAGGGGACGAACTCGGCTCTTTACGCGGCCGATGGGACCCTCGTGGCCTCGGCGTACGAGGCCTATGACGTGGTATTCACTCGTCCGGGCTGGGCCGAGCAGGATCCGGAGCTGTGGACGCGCGCCCTGCACACCAGCGTCCGACGCCTGCTGCAGCAGGTCGAGCCATCCTCGGTGAAGGCCATCTCGTTCGGCTCGCAGCTCGACGGCATGGTCGTCTGCGACTCGCAAGGCAAGGCGCTCAGACCGGCGATGATCTGGATGGACCGGCGGGCGGAACCCCAGGCCGCCGCGCTCGCCGAGCGAGTATCGCCCCGTGATTTCTATCATCACGTTGGCGCCAATCTCGACTCGTCGCATGCGGTCTTCAAGGCCCTCTGGGTGCGAGACGAGCAACCGGAAATCTTCTCGCGAGCCGCGACGATCATGCCGCCAGGGTCGTACGTCTTGCGCGAGGCCGCCGGCGTCCTCGCCGTGGATTACTCGAACGCGTCGTCACTCGCGCTGCTGGACCCGCGTTCACGCACCTGGTCCGAGCCGGTTCTCGATGCAGCGGGCATCGACGCGCGCATGCTGCCCGCGCTCACCCCGGCAACACGCGTCGCCGGCAACGTCACGAGACAATTCGCCGCCGCCACCGGGCTTACGCCAGAAACCTCCGTGGTCGTCGGCTGCGGCGACGAGATGGCCGCCACGCTTGGCGCGGGAGTTTATGCTCCGGGAGAAGTCTGCGATGTCGTCGGGACGGCCGAGCCTGTTTGCGCTGTGTCGACTCGACCACGCGAGGACCAGACCATGCTGGTCGAATGCCACCCGCATGCGGATCCAAGCAGCTGGCTGCTCGAAAACCCGGGCTTCGTGTCGGGCGGCAACTTACGCTGGTGGCGAGATCAAATATGTCAGGTCGAGCGCGACGCCGAGGCGAGAGGCGACGGCGACGCCTATGACTTGCTGACCGGTCCCGCTGCCGAGGTGCCAGCCGGAGCAGAAGGGCTGATTTTCCTGCCGTGCATGCAGGGCGCGATGGCCCCCGAATGGAACGGTTCGGCGCGCGGCGTCTTTTACGGACTCACGCTGGCGCACAGCAAGGCACATATGACCCGGGCGCTGCTCGAAGGCAGCGCGTTCGCCCTACGAGACATCCTCGAGGCAATGCGTGCCGCGGGCCTCGAGGTCCGGCGACTGACGATCGTGGGCGGCGGCGCCAAGGGCGCGTTGTGGCGGCAGATCAAAGCCGATGTCACCGGGCTCCCGGTACGGGTCCCGAGCAGCGTCGAGACCACGGCGACCGGCGCCGCCATCCTGGCTGCCGTCGGTGCGGGGCTTCACAACAGCGTTGCGGAGGCAGCGCAAGCATTCGTTCGCTATCGGCCGGGCGAGCACGCACCTGATCCCAAACGTCGCGAGATTTACGACGGCGCCTACGCGCGCTATCGGGAGCTCTACTTCGCCCTCAAGCCCGTCTTCGAGAACCGCGTCCGAGAGAAGTCAGCCGTTCCTGCCTAGTCGCCCGATCTGCCGGCTCTAGGCACTCGATCTTCCGGCGCCGATCCGCGAGTCAGCCCCGGTCTCTGGCTTGCCACAAGGAACGTGTCGCGCGGCGAGAGATTGAAAATTTGCTTGTGCCCTGTGGACGCCATCACCAGGAACGCCACGATCACGGCCAGACCGGGAAGCCCGCCAACGAGACCCGCGAGCCATCGCGGAATTGCCGCAGGTCGGCTAGCCGGGTTAGCCATCGGCTGACCTCGCCATCGGCCGAATTATCCGCCCCCCGCGCCGTTTCCGCCACCGCTGTGTGGGCCATGATGCCTCATGCGGAGCGCGCGCGGGCTGCGACTCTGAGCGGCGGCGGGGTCGCGACCCAGCGATCATCCTCGCGCTTCAACGTCCAGCCTTCTTCATGAACTTTGCGGTGATGCGGTCCGCAGACGAGCCCTAAGTTCTCCAGCTTCGTCGGCCCGCCGTCCGCCCAGAAAATCAGGTGATGCCCGTCGCACCAGGGCGCCGGCCGGTCACAACCCGGGAAGACGCAGTGATGATCGCGGGCCACCAATGCGCGGCGCGTCGACGGCGGGATGGTGCGGCTCGCGTGGGTGATTTCCCACTCCAGCTCGCCGAGTCCGGTGATCCGCGTGATGGCGGAATCACAGGCCAGCCTGCGAACCGTCTCAGCGGACACGGTGCCACCCCACTCGAGCTGTCCGGCAGGCGCGCCGTCGATCCCGGCCAGCGTGTCGACGGCGGCCGTGATGATCAGCTGGGGCCGCGGGCCGCCACCGTTCCCGGAAACCAGGCCTGTACCACCGCGGCGGCAGACCTCCAGCAGGGCATCGGCCATCCGCTGCCCGGTGGTGCGCTCATCGCCCTTCGAGGGCTTGGCATACGGCTCGATCGCCGTCCGGATGATGGCGCCGGCGTCCGGAGTGACCTGACCCTCGATCCTGACCAGGCCGCTCATCGCCTCGCCGATCTGCAGGTAGCGCCGCTGGTGCGCCCGGTTGGCTTCGGTGAGCGCGCTCTCGGCATCCACCTGGTGTTCGAAGTCCTTGGCGACGCCAACGAACTGCCCGGGATCCATGCTTTCTGCGGCCTTGAGCAGCTTCGACTCCGCTTTGCGAACCTGCGCGGCCCCGACATGTTCGGCGGTCCGGGCCATCGCAACCGCGTGTTGGTAGCCAATCTCGCCGCGAGCCAGCGCTTCTTCCGTTCGCGGCAGCTGTTCCAGCTGCCGGGCTGTCTCCAGGTGCTCGGCCGCCGCACCGGCGGACAGCTTGCCATGCGTGCGCAGCCAAGGCACCATGCCCAGCGACCCGTCAGCCCGGTAGCCGCCCGCCTTCTCGAAGCGGCGAGTCGCCTCGCCGTTGACCGCCTCGATCCTGTCGATGACCTGGCGACCCCGGATGATCGCGGCGCCGAGCTGGCTCCCCGGCTGCTCCGCCAGCCAGCCCCGCAAATCCCGGATCGCGGACTCGATCCGCTCGAAGGGCGTCTCGCTGGCACGGCACATGGTGCCAGCATGAGGCACGGTTACGACAGCTGTCTGTCGTAAATAACCCGCCGGGAAAAACTAGAGCTTAAATTCGTTCGAAATTGCGGCGGAGCTCCCAGTCGGTGACCACCCCGTCGAACGCCTTGCGCTCGAGCCGCGCTGAGTGCAGATAATGCTCCACCACGTCATCGCCGAACGCCTGTCGCGCGACTTCGCTTTTTTCCAGCGCGTTGATGGCTTCGGTCAAGTTGCCTGGCACTCGCGGCAGCTCGCTCGCGTTGTACGCGTCACCGCGGAACTCGGGCGGCAGCTCCAGCTTGTTCTCGATGCCGTGCAGACCGGCGGCGATGGTCGCCGCAAACGCCAGGTATGGATTGGCGTCAGCGCCCGGGATGCGGCACTCGACCCGCAGACTCGGCCCGTGCCCGATGATGCGGAAGCCGCAGGTCCGGTTGTCCCAGCTCCAGACGATCGAGGTGGGCGCGAATGAGGTCGCCTGATATCGCTTATAGGAGTTGACGAACGGCGCATAGAACAAGGAGAAATCACGGGCCAAAGCGATGAGCCCGGCGAGGTAGTGCTGGAAGAGCGGTGACATCCCGTGTGCCCCGCCGTTCGCCGCGTGGAAGAGAGCCCGGTCGCTCTTGACGTCCCAGAACGACGAATGCAGATGGAATGAGCTGCCCGCCTGCTGCATGCTCCATTTCGCCATGAAGGTGACGGCCACCTGGTTGAGGGCGGCGATCTCCTTCACGCCGTTCTTGTAGACGACGTGCCGGTCCCCCATCTCCAGCGCCTCCGCATACCGCAGGTTGATCTCCTGCTGCCCGAAGCCCCACTCGCCTTTGCTGTTCTCGACCGGGACACCGGCGGCCTCCATCCCATTGCGCACCAGCCGGTTGAACCACTCGGCCTTGGTGCCCTGCAGGATGTGGTAGTCCTCGATGTAGCGCCCGTAGGGTTCCAGCTCGCGATAGTCCTTGGCGGCGGCCTGCTCGTAGGTATCCCTGAAGAGATAGAACTCGAGCTCGGAGCCCACTTTCGGATTGAACCCGAGCTTCCTCGCCCGTTCGACCTGCCGGCGCAAGACCTGACGGGGCGCGACCTGCACCGGGTTGCCGTCCATGGTCTCGACGTCGCACAGGATGAGCGCGGTCTTCTCCAGCCAGGGAAGCCGCCGGATCGTCGAGAGATCGGGCCGGCCGTGCATATCGCCGTAGCCGGTGCCCCAGTTCGTGAACTTGAAGCCGGGCAACGGCTCGTTGTCGATATCCATGGCGAGCAGGTAATCGCAGGCGTGCAGACCCTCATCGACGTGGTCAAGAAAATACGGCCCCGTCAGGCGCTTGCCCATCAGCCGTCCCTGCAGGTCGGCGATCGCGATGATGACGGTGTCGACGTCGCCCGCCTTGGTCTGGCGCACGAGCTCTTCCAATGTGATCTTGGTCGTCTTTTCTTGCCGGCGCGCCTGTCCATTGGCGCGCTCGGTCCGTGTCGTCGTGCTTCGCTCTCGCGCCGGTGTCACTGTGCGCGCCATTCGAATCCCTCCTGATTACTCGAGACTGACGAAGACGTTCTTGATTTCTGTGTAGAGCTGGAGCGCATGCATGCCCAGCTCGCGTCCGATGCCACTGCGCTTGTAACCGCCGAACGGTGCCTCCTGGTGGACACTCCGGCTGCTGTTGATACTGAGGACGCCGGTTCGCACCCCGCGCGCGACCCGCAGGGCTCGGCCGATGTCTCGGGTCCAGATCGAACCGGAGAGCCCGTAGGGCGTGTCATTGACCAGCCGCAGAACTTCATCCTCGTCCGAGAACGGGATGATCGTCAGCACCGGGCCGAAGATCTCCTCCTGGGCGATGCGCATCCGGTTGTCCGCGCGATCGAACACCGTCGGCTCAAGGAAGCTGCCCTGGGCGAGCGACCCGGCCGGGACCGAGCCACCGGTCAGCAGACGGGCGCCTTCGCGCTGCCCCACATCGATGTAGCCCTGCACCCGTTCCCGTTGCTTCATCGAGATCAACGGCCCCATCTGCGTGCGAGCGTCGAGCGGATCGCCGACGCGGAGTTCTTTGGTGCTCGCGGCGACCCGTTGGTCGAACTCTTCACTGATCGAGCGATGCACGAATGCCCGACTGCGGGCGCAGCAGTCCTGGCCGGCATTGCCAAAGACGCTGTTGACGGCGGCAGGCGCGGCCTTTTCCAGGTCGGCATCGGCAAAGATGATGTTCGGCGACTTGCCGCCGAGCTCAAGGGACACGCGCGTGATGTTGGGCGCTGCCTGCTGCAGGATGCTCACGCCGGTCAGGGTCTCTCCGGTGAAGGCGATCTTGTCGACGCCGGGATGCCCCGCTAGCGCGTTGCCGGTTGTCGCACCCGGCCCGGTGATGACGTTGAGCACGCCCTCCGGCAGTCCGGCCTCCAGGGCAATTCGTCCCAGTTCGATCGCGGTCAACGGCGTGTAGCTGGCCGGCTTGAGGATCGCGGCATTTCCGGCGGCCAGCGCCGGCGCCACTTTCCAGGAGGCGATCGTCAACGGGAAATTCCAGGGAACGATCAGCGCCACCACGCCGACCGGCTCGCGCAGCGTGAAGTCGAGACCGGCAGCCGTGACCGGGATGGTCTCGCCGAAGATCCGGGTGGCCGCCCCCGCGTAGTACTCGAAGCATTGCGCGGCCCCCAGCACCTCATCGCGCGCATCGCCGATGGGCTTGCCGGCATTGCGCGCTTCGAGCTTCGCCAGGCTCTCGGCGTTCGACCGGATGAGCTCGGCAATCTTGTAGAGCACCTTCGCCCGCGCGCTGGCGGCGGCGTTGCTCCAGCCGCCTCGCTCGAACGCCTCCCGTGCCGCCTTTACCGCGGCATCGACGTCGGCCGGCGACGCAAGGGCCGCCTTCGCCATCAGGTCGGACGTGGCCGGCTCCACGACGTCGAAGGTCTTATCCCCCTCAGCGGCGCGCCAGGCTCCGCCGATCAGTAGTTGCATGGGACGCTCGGTAGTAATCATCAGAAGTAGTTCGAGGTGATGCCGCCGTCGACGACCAGGGCGGCGCCGTTGGTCCAGGTTGACTCGTCCGAGGCCAGGAAGACCGCCAGGGAGACGACGTCGTCAGCCTGGCCGAAACGCCCCATCGGAATTCGGTTGAGGCGCACGCGCTTTTTGGCTTCGTCCTTCAGCAGGTCGCGCATGAGCGGCGTCTCGATCGGACCCGGGCAGATCGCGTTCGCGCGCACGTGTTTCGGACCGAATTGGACGGCGAGCGATTTCGTGAGAGCGATCACCGCACCCTTGCTGGCCGTGTAGGCATCCTGCGGGACGGTGCAGCCTACCAGCGCAACGAATGACGCGATGTTGATGACGGAACCGCCACCTGCCTTGATCAGCTCGGGGATCCCATGCTTGCAGCAGAAGGCAAGCCCCTTGACGTTGATCGCCATGGTCCTGTCCCAGATCGCATCGCTGGTGGTGAGGACCGACTCATCGGCTTCATCGAAGATCCCGGCGTTGTTGTAGAGGACGTCGAGCCTGCCGAAGCGGTCCGATGCGGTCTTGACGAAGCGGGCGACATCCGCCTCCTTCGTGACATCTCCGGCGACGGCCACCGCCTTTCCATCAGTCCCGCTGACCGTCTGATCGACCGCCTCACCGTTGATGTCGGCGGCGACGACGCATGCGCCTTCCCGCACGAAGCGCTGAGTGGCCGCGCGGCCCATGCCGCTTCCGGCACCCGTGATGAGCGCCACCTTACCCTCGAGCCGTCCCAATGTCCCTCCCTTGAATCGCGCGGATCGGGCCTCGCCAGCGGATCCCCCTTCGGGCTGCCCATTATTTGATGCCCGGCTTCGCGCAAAGTCAAGGTCCCGGAGTCCTTAACAAGAATTTTCCGCTTTCCCCGCAAGCCGAGGCGGCGCGGTGACGTTTCTGCAACCATGCCAAAGTTCCCACGCCTGGCGGCCGCCCTGACGGCTGCGGCCACGCTGACCGTTGCGCTCGCGGCCCAGCCCGCCTCCGCCGCATACCAGCGCAGTGCGAATCCACTCGTTCAGACGGCGGCCCACCGAACGGCCCCAGGGCCCGTGCGCCTCTCGCCGGCACAGGCACGCGCCATCCTGATCCGTGCCGCGCGGCATCACAACTTGAACCCGAACTTTGTACTGGCCGTCTCGTATTGGGAGAGCGGGTGGAACCAGGCCGCCCGCTCCCGGACGGGCGCCGTCGGCTTGATGCAGGTCGAGCCCTACACGGCGGCCTGGGCAGGGCCCAGGCTGCTGCATCGGCGAGTCAACTTGAGCAACCCGGTGGACAACGCCGAGCTGGGGGCGGCCCTGCTGCGCTCCTACCTGACCCAGCTACACGATCCCAAGCTTGCCCTCGCCGCTTATTACCAGGGCCTGACCGGCGTCCGCAAGCACGGCATCTACCCCAGCAGCCGGAGTTACGTCGACGGGATCTGGAGACTGCGCAACCGGTTCCAAGCGGCCCACCTGGGCGGCTAGCGCACCGCGGCCTCCCAAGCCGCTCGCGCTTGCCTCAGCCGCCCTGTACCTGATATCGTGCCTATCAGAAATCTGTATATCGATATAGGGAGGTAGAGCGCGACACCATGGATGCCATCACGCTGTTGAAGAACGACCACCGGAAGGTGGAAAAGATCTTTTCCGACATCGAGAAGGGAAACGGCAAGCGCAAGGAGCTGTTTACGGAGCTGGCCGCCGAACTGACCGTCCACGCCGAAATCGAGGAGCAACTCTTTTATCCGGCCGCCAAGGACGCCGAGCCAACGCGCGACCTCGTGCTCGAGTCCTACGAGGAGCACAAGCAGGTCAAGATGGTCCTCTCGGACCTCGAGCAAGCGGACATGAGCACCGACACCTGGCTGGCCGGGCTGAAAGTGCTGATGGAGGACGTGCAGCACCATGTTGGCGAAGAGGAAAAGGAGCTCTTTCCCAAGGTAAAGAGCAAAGTCCTCTCCGGGGAGCAGCTGGATGATCTCGGCAGGCGGATGGAAGCGATGAAGACTGAGCGCCTGGCTGCCCTCAAGCGACGCTAGCGGAGAGATCCCCAAACGGGGCTCGGCGAGCTGCCGGCAGCCTGGCGTATCGTAGGCTCGGCTGATTGACCGAGGAGGAGCGCATGGCAGTCAAAACCGACCCCATCGAATCGCTGCGCCGGGTACCGATCTTTAGTGGCCTGGACAAGAAGGAGCTCGAGACCCTGGCAAAGCTCGTCAAGGAGCAGCAATATGCCGCCGGCGCCACCATCGTGAAGTCGGGCGCAGGCGGGCACGGGTTGTACATCATCAAGGAGGGCCGCGTGTCGGTCGTCAGGGATGGGCAGTCGGTTGCGACCATGGGCCCCGGCCAGTTCTTCGGCGAAATCTCCGTCTTGGACGGCGGTCCAAGGACAGCCGACGTGCGCGCGGAAGCCGACACGGTCTGTCTGACGCTGGTCTCCTGGGAGATCAAGCCGGTGCTGATGGACAACGCCACCATCAGCTACAAGATGTTGCTGGAAACCGTGAAGCGGTTGCGCAGCCAGGAGCCGCGCATGCAGGACTAAGGCGCGATTAGAAAATCGTGCGCCATCCAGCCGTGCGTCTCGTGCCACCAGATGCGGCTGTCGGCGTAGGTCGGGCCACCGTCGATGTGCACCACCGTTCCGTCGTAAAAGCAGGTCACGACCCGGCCGGCCAGGCTGCCGCGGTCCCGGACGTTGGCACAGCTGCCGGGCACGTGCACCGTCGCGTTCCGACCGACCAGCGGGCTGAGCTGACCGGGTAGCCCGCAAACCGCGCCGAGGAAATGCCAGCTGCCACCGCTGCGGTAGGTATAGCCGGCGCACTGCCGGCCCCCGGGACTCGCGGTCGAGAAAATCACAGCCGCCGCCTCCTGGCCAACCATCTGGCTCGCAAATGATAGACACGCGATGTTCGGTTTGCAGGTGCCCGAGAATCGCAGGCCCGTCTTCGCCTCGACGCCGGGGATGGCGGCCGCTTCCGGAGAGTTGATGGGTACCGTCGCCGTGGTGGTCGCAGACGCTCGGCTGCCGCCGGGTCGAACCGCGGTCGCCCGGCCGGCCGGAAACAGCACGTACGCCAGCGGAGCGATCAGCAGAACCGCGACGACCGCGGCCACGATCCAGGCGGTCCGTGGGAGTCGGGGAACCGCCGGACGGGCCAGCCTGAGTGTTGGGATGCTCAGCGCCGGCATGCGGAGTCGGGGAATGGTGAGCGGAGGCGGTCGCAGGGTCGGGGCACGCAATGCTGCCAACACACGAGGGCCTGTTTGCGGGGCGACGGGTGCCGCCGGGAGTTCTGGCCGAGCCACTTCGGGCACCGCCGGGTCGGCCGCCCAGTTGTCGGCTCCACGCTGCCAATCGAGCGGCGTCCGGCAGCGTTCGCACCAGATATTGATGCCGACATTCGGATAGTGGCAGGCGGGGCAACGCACCGGGGTTCCGAACGCCTTTCCCCTTGAACCCAACCTCAGCACGTCAGGCCGCCGCCGCCAGATCGGGGTGGTTCAGAAGCCATCCGGACGGGCTGTTGATCAGCTGCCACGTTCCGATCCAGTGGCGGGTCTGGCCGCCGCTCAGCTCGACGATATCGACGTAGACGATGGCCACGCCGGCGCCGATTGCGACGACGCGCTCGGCCATCAGGTTGATCTGCTGGGTGGCGGCGAAGCGCCGGTTGATGTAGTCGGCCGGTGGATACTGGGCCTGCATCGTGGCGCTCCAGAGCGCCGCGGCGCCGTCGAAGTCATGGGCCGCGACCGCCTGGTAGAAGCGCGCCACCGCGGCCGCCGGGTCGCCGGGGACGGGTGCTAGAGCCGGGCGCGGAAGACTTGGGATTGGAGGGGGTGTCGACTCACCGGGGGTTGGTTGTGCAGGCGGTGAGGCCTCATCGGAAGGCGTCGCATCCGCCGCGAGTGCATCGGCTGAGGATCTCGCCGCGGGCGCGAGCAGCGCCGTGTTCGGTAGGCCGCGTGCCGGCGTCCCGAGGGTGCCATTGAACCAGCTCGCCACCGGTAAAGCCAAGGCGATCGCGACGCCCAGGGCGGCAGCGACCGGCGCCAGCAACGACCATCCGCGCCCGCGCGGCCGCGCTCGGGGGCCGAAGTCGAGGTGCTGATGGCACTTCGAGCACCAGCTATCGATGGCGTAGTTTCGCGCCCCACACCAGGAGCAGCGGATCATGTCGGCGGCCTCTCCCTGCCTGCGGCCCGTTCTATCACGTGACTTGATAATACGTAGCAGATTCGGCCGATCATACTCAAGCTCATGTGATCAGGAGGGTCAGGGGGAGGGCGGCTGGCGTAGGGTTGGTGGATGCCGCCGGACGCGACGGCGAGGCTGCCCCTCTCCTTCCCGCTCGACCTGGAGCTGACGCTGGGTGGGCTGCAGCGGGGGCCCGCCGACCCAACGATTCGCTTCGATGCGAACCAGGTGTGGCGCGCCGTCCGCACGCCGGATGGCCCGGCAACCGTGCGCCTGTCCCGTGTCGGCGGGGGCCTGACGGCCGACGCCTGGGGAGCCGGCGCCGGCTGGATGGTCCGGCACGCTGGGTCGCTACTCGGGTTCGAGGACCATCCTGAAACATTCGCGCCCGCCAACCAGCTACTGGCCGATATCCACCGCCACCACCCCGGACTTCGCCTGGGCCGGACCGGCCTGGTGTTCGAGGCGCTGCTACCGACCATCCTGGAACAGAAGGTGCCGGGTGTCGAAGCGTGGGCATCATACGCGCGCCTGGTTCGGACCCTCGGCGAGCCGGCACCCGGAAACAGCGGTCTCTTGCTTTCGCCGACTCCGCGGCGGCTGCTGGCCACGCCCTACTGGGCGGTTCATCGATTCGGAATCGAACGCCGGCGTTTTGCGGTCATCCAGGCCGCCGCGTCACGGGCCGCCGCCCTGGAGCGGATGGTGACGCTTCCGCCCGCGCTGGCCAGAAAGCACCTGATGAGCCTGCCAGGAATCGGTCCCTGGTCTGCCGCCGAAGTCTCGGTCGTCGCCCTCGGAGACTCGGATGCGGTTTCGCTTGGTGACTACCATCTCCCCCATCAAGTGGCCTGGGCGCTGGCCGGCGAGCCGCGCGGCACCGAAGCGCGCATGCTCGAGCTGCTTGCGCCCTATCGTGGACACCGGGCCCGGGTCATCCGGCTGCTGACCCTCGGCGGAATCCAGGCACCCCGCTTCGGTCCCCGGATGCGGCTGCGCCGGATCGCGGCGATCTAAGCTAGGACGCTTTTTTGGCCGGCTGAAAATACGGGTTTAAGCCGGCGGCGTGGTCGGTCGTGTCGATCACCTGCGTCACCTGGGGCACCGCTGCCTTGATCGCGACTTCGATTCCCTGCCGCAGGGTGACGTCGACCTGGGCGCACCCCTGGCAGCCGCCGCCGAGCTGCACATAGGCGGCTCCGTCGCGCACCTCCAGCAGCTCGACATATCCGCCGTGCGCCGCCACCGACGGGTTGATCTGGCGGTCCAGCACCTCCTGCACCCGAGCCGCGACCGGATCCCGCCAACCCTCCTGAGGGTTGTCGATTCGTAGCGCGCCACCCAGCGCCGACGGATCCAGGTCGATGAGGGCGCCGTCCAGGTCTGCCGCGCTGCTGGCATCGACCAGGACGCGAAAGTCGGGCGCTCCCACCACAAGATCTTCCGGCGGAGCGTCGTTCAGAGCGACCAGATCCAGTTGGTAGACGAATTGCCCACCGCGACGGCCGGCAATGGCAATCCGCAAGCACGCATCCGGGTGTCCGCTCTTAGCCCGGACGGCCTCGACCTTCGCTTGCGCGGCGGGCGTCACGGTGATCGCCGGGATCATCCTGCCGTCATTCTATTCGTGGTCAACTTAGAGCATGGCCCGCGTACTCTTGCTCATCCCCAGCCGGACCTATCGCACGCACGATTTCATGGCCGCCGCGTCGCGGCTTGGGATCGAGGTGGTCGTCGGTTCGGAGCACCGGCCCGCCCTCGCGGGCCTGATGGAGGGGCGCCACCTCCGGCTCGATTTCCACGACATCGAGCGATCCACCGGGCGGATCGTGGACTTTTCCAAGGCGAAGCCGCTCGCCGCGGTGGTCGCCGTCGACGATGCCGGAACGCTGCTCGCCGCGTCGGCAGCCGCGGCGCTCGGCATCGCGCATAACCCGCTCGATGCCGTCGAGGCCGCCCGCGACAAGGCGCGGATGCGCGAGCGATTCCTGGCCGCCGGTCTGCCCACGCCGCGCTTCACCGTCATGTCGATCGACGCCGATCCGGCGCCAGTCGCGCCGACGCTGCGATATCCGTCCGTCGTCAAGCCGCTCGACCTGTCCGGGAGCCAGGGCGTCATCCGGGCCGACAGCGCGACGGTCTTTCCCTCGGTCTTCCGCCGGGTGGCGGCCATCATCGCCGGCTGCTCGCCTAATGGCGGGCGCCGGTCACTGCTCGTTGAAGACTTCATCGACGGAGAGGAAGTCGCGATCGAAGCCCTCCTGCGGCGGGGCGAGCTCGAGGTGCTGGCCATCTTCGACAAACCGGATCCGCTCAACGGTCCATTCTTCGAAGAGACGATTTATGTCACGCCCTCGCGGCTTCCCGATGCCACCCAGACGTTAGTCGCGCAAACGACGGCGCGGGCCACCCGGGCGCTCGGCCTGACGGATGGACCGATTCACGCCGAGCTTCGCCTCAACAGTGACGGCCCCTGGGTGCTGGAAGTCGCGGCGCGATCAATTGGCGGACTCTGCTCGCGTACCCTTCGGTTTGGCTCGGGGATCTCGCTCGAAGAACTCATCCTCCGTCATGCCGCCGGCCTGCCGGTGCCCGAACACGACCGTGAACGCCGCGCCGCCGGCGTGATGATGTTGCCGATCCCACAAGCCGGCGTCCTGCGTGAGGTGGCGGGCCAAACCGAGGCAAGGCGCGTCTTTAGGATCGATGGCCTGGTCATTACCATCCCGCCTGGCGAGCCACTGATCCCTCTGCCGGAGGGCGATCGCTACCTCGGCTTCATGTTTGCCCGAGGCCCATCGCCGGCGAGCGTCGAGAAGGCGCTCCGTCAGGCCCACGCGCAGCTTCGCGTCCTGACCGATGCCTGACGAGACGCGGCGCCCCCGAGTCGTCATCGTGGGCTCGGGGTTTGGCGGGCTGGCCTGCGCCCGACGGCTCAACAGGCAACCGGTCGATGTCATCCTGCTGGATCAGCACAATTACCACCTCTTCACGCCGCTGCTCTACCAGGTCGCAACCGGGCTCCTGAATCCCGCCGACATCGCATATCCGCTGCGCACCGTCTTTCGCCACTCGCCGAACGTTCGGTTTCGGCAGGCGACCGTGGCCGGCGTCGACCTTGCCGGGAAGACGGTCCAGGTTCGAGGCGGTGCTCCCGTCGCTTATGACTATCTGGTGCTCGCCACCGGCAGCACCGACAACTACTTCGGCAATCAGGAGATCGCCGAGGTATCGCTGGGCTTGAAGGTGCTGCCCGACGCCACACGACTTCGCAACCACGTGCTGAGCTGCCTGGAGCGTGCCGATGCCGAGGTGAACACCGACGTGCGCCGCGCGCTCCTCACCTTCGTCATCGTCGGCGGTGGGCCCACCGGCGTCGAGTCCTCGGGGGCGCTTGCCGAGTTGATGGAAATCGTGGCCGGCAAGGACTATCACCAGATTTCGCGCTCGGAAATACGAATCGTCCTGGTCGAGGGACTGCCGCGTCTCCTGAGCGCGTTCTCCGAACATCTCGGACGCTACGCCCAGCGGGTCCTGGAGCGGCGTGGTGTCGATGTGCGGTTGAAGGCCCTCGTCAAGGCGGCGGATGAGCATGGCGTGACGCTGTCGGATCAGACCTCGATTCCCTGCCGCACCATCGTCTGGTCGGCCGGCGTGCGACCGAACGATCCAACCGGGACGCCGTCCGTTCCCCGATTTCGAAACGCGCGGATCAAGGTCGATGGCTGGCTTCGGATCCCCGGGGCGACCGGCGCCTACGCCATCGGCGACGTCGCCTCGCCGGAAGTTGGCGACCAGAGGCAGTTGCCGATGCTGTCGCCGCCGGCGATGCAGGCCGGGCGCTATGTCGCCCGCGCCATCGTGGATCATGTGCGCGGTGTCACGGTCCAGCGCGGTCCATTCCACTACGTTGATAAGGGCACGATGGCCACGATCGGCCGCAATGCCGGTGTGACCCACCTACCCGGCGGATTGGAATTCACCGGATTTCTGGGATGGCTGACCTGGCTGTTCGTGCACATCTATTACCTGATCGGATTCCGCAATCGAATCAGCGCGCTGGGATCCTGGGCCTGGGATTACCTGCGGCACGACCGGCCCATCCGCATCATCCTGGCAACGGGCGTGGAACCCGAGCAGGCCCCGAGCGTGGCAAGCGGCTCGACCCGCAAAATGGGCTGATGCGCTATCTCGCCTTTGCCACCGACTACGACGGCACGCTCGCGCACCATGGCCAGGTCGATGGCGACACGGTCGACGCGCTGCGGCGGCTTAAGGCCAGCGGCCGGAAATTGATCCTGGTGACCGGGCGGCAGGTGGACGACTTGGCCCGCGTCTTTCCGGAACTGGCTCTCTTCGATCTGGTCGTGGGGGAAAACGGGGCCCTCATCTACCGGCCGGAGGGGCGCGAGACCCGTCGCCTCGCCGAGCCTCCGCCTTCCAGCTTCGTCGATGAGCTGCGCCGACGCGGAGTCGAGCCGCTTGCCGTCGGCCAGGTGGTGGTCGCTACAGAGCAGCCCAATGAGCGCGTGGCGATCGAGGTGATCCGCGAGCTTGGCCTCGAGCTCCAGGTGATCTTCAACAAGGGTTCCGTGATGGTCTTACCCGCGTCGGTCAACAAGGCGAGCGGGCTCCAGGCCGCGCTCCAGGAGTTCGCCCTCTCTCCTCACAACGTTGTGGGCATCGGTGATGCCGAGAATGACCACGCCTTTCTCTCGATGTGCGAGTGCGGCATTGCGGTCGCCAACGCGCTGGATGCCGTCAAGCAGCGTGCCGACCACGTGACGCAAGGTCGCGCCAGCGCGGGCGTCCGGGAGGTGATCGAGGCGCTGATCTCAGACGATTTGCGTGCGCTCGACGCCGCCACCCTGCGCCGGCATTCCATCCTGCTGGGCCGGGCGGGCGACGATCCGGTCGTTCTCAGCCCATATGGTGCTGCCGTCCTGCTGGCTGGTCCATCGGGGAGCGGGAAATCGTCACTCGCCCGAGGAATTCTGGAGCGGCTCCATGAGCACGGCTACCAGTTCAGCATCGTTGATCCCGAGGGTGACTATGACAACCTGGAGGTCGCCGTTACCATCGGCACTCCCGACCGCGCCCCAAGCATCAGCGAGGTAATCGGCATCCTTAAGGATCCCGCCGAGAGCGTGGTCATCAACCTGCTGGCCCTGCGCGTGCAAGAGCGGCCCGCCTTTTTCGCCGAACTGTTGCCGCATGTGCAGCAGTTACGAGCGCAGGTTGGGCGTCCACACTGGCTGGTCGTCGACGAAGCGCACCACCTGCTTCCCGCCACGTGGGGCCAGGCGGACGTCAGTCTTCCGCAGGCGTTGAGCAGCACCTTGCTGATCACCGTTCATCCGCAGACACTGGCCAGAGACGTGCTGGACCAGGTCGACGT
This sequence comes from Chloroflexota bacterium, assembly GCA_005881175.1. Taxonomy (GTDB): domain Bacteria; phylum Chloroflexota; class Dormibacteria; order CF-121; family CF-121; genus CF-13. Next base: position 10,748 of record VBEN01000035.1, on the reverse strand, counting down.
TGCGCTCGCCGTTGGGGCGCCAGATGACGTTCTCCAACCCTTTGGCACACGCGGCGGCGTAACGCTCAGCAGCGGCGAGGCGATGATCTGGTCGCGTCACGACGGGCCGCCCCGCCGCTTTCGAATCCTGCCCGGCCAGCTTGAACAGCGCCGCCATATCCGAAAGTACGCGGCCGGAGACCTTGGACCGAACGCCTTTTACTTCCGCGGCCCCGACGGCCGGCTCAATCTCCGGGCCCAGAACCTCGGGATGTTCATCCAGATCGCCGAAGGCGTCGACGACGAGACCTGGCTCCATCACCTGCGCCGGGGCGACTACTCGAGATGGTTCAGCGCCGCCATCAAAGACCCGGTGCTGGAGGCAGCGGCCCGCCGGGCCGAAGCCCTGGGCGACACGCCGGTGGCGGAGAGCCGGCGGCTCATCCGGGACGCCATCGAGCAGCGCTACACGGCGCCCGCATAAACAAAGAGGCCGGGCGCCGGCCCGGCCTCTTTTCGAGCCGACGACTAGTGACTCAGCGCTCCGATGAACGAGCTGGTCGGCGTCCCGATGCCGGTGACGTCGTCCCAGCCGGGAGTCGTGTGCAGAGTCAGGGTCTGGTTCATGGTCCGCAGCCGATACAGCAGGCCAGCGGAGGCATCGACGTTGTTGGCGTAGTTCGTGCGCACCGTGGCGATGATCGACGCCGGATTGGTGATATCGGTCACGGCGGAGGTCCGGTTCAGGCCGTACAACAGCGGGTTGGCGAAGCCATGTGGCCGCCCTGCCGCTTGGTCTGCCAGCGCCATGATGCCGGCCATCAGCGGCGAAGACAGGCTGGTGCCACCGATTCGATACTCGTCGTACCGCACACCGTTGGGGAATGTCTGCGTCTCGCCCACCAGGTATCCCGTGTTGGGATCACCGAGTGCCGCAATGTCCGGCACGGCACGGCCCGTACGGCCTTGCGTGGCAAATACCGACGGCGGAACGACGCCTATCTGATAGCCGGGTTCCGCGAACACGCGGCTCACGCCGCCGCCGCCGCCGTACAGCCAGGACCCGGGAGGAGTCGGCGACCACGCCGATCCCGTCCAGCTGCTCGTTGTTGTGCCCCAACCGGTCTCGAACAGGTAATTGTTCGCGGCGCCGACACCCAGACTGGTGCCGCCGACCGACGTTACGAACGGGCTGGACGCCGGCCAGTCGGTCGACGCGATGCCAAGGGTGGCGGTTTCGTCGCTGTTGTCGCCCGATGAGAAGTAAATCCCGATGCCGGTGACGGCGCCCTGCATGATTGTTTCCTCATACGGCTTGATGAACCCGGGCGGGAGGAACTCCCCGAGGAAGCCGTAGGAGTTGGTCACGATCTGGGCCAGATGCCGGTCGACCACATGGTTGAGGGCGGCATCCAGGTCCTGAAAATTATTCGGCGAGCCAACGTAGACGATATTTGCGCCAGGGGCCATGCCATGAACGGCCTCGACGTCCAGTGTCTCCTCGCCGTACCAGCCCTGCGGATCCTGCCTCAAGCCCCGCTCGGGATGGTTGTAGGTCCCGGGGGCGACGAGCTGACTGAACTGGCCAGCTTTCATGGTTGGAAGGCCACGCCTGGTGGACCACTGGTTGACATCCTGGACGATGGTGGGAGCTGCGTAGGCGTCGATGATCGCTACGGTCTGACCGCTGCCGTCGTACGGGGTGTTTGTCAACCCGTAGGCTCCCTTCACCTGCTGCGGGGTGTAGCCGCACGGCGCATACGGAAGCGCGGAGTTCCCATAAGGATTGGTAAACCCAGTAGCCGTCTTCTCACCCCAGTAGTCCGAGCAAGGACGCCCTGGGACGAACGCGGCCGGCGGCGGCGCATCCGCTGAGGCGTGGTTGGTATGGACGAGTTGCGCGCCATCATCGAGACCGATGACGCCACTGATGGAGGCGGCGATCGACGCCGGTACCCAGAGGTCCGACGACGGCGACCGAAGGGTCAGCCCGGCGACTTTGTACATCCCGAAGGACGTCCCAAACGCGGCGGCCGCCTGAGTCACCGTGCCTTCAGCTGAAACGTAGTGGTTGTTCATCGGCGTGTAGACAACCGTGAAGCCCTGGCTCCGCAGCCACGTCTGAACCGCACCAACCTGTGCCTGCGAGGGCGCAAATTGCTGGCGGAACTGCTGCGGCGTGAGGTAGTGCCCATATGAGGCGCTCCGGGGATCAGATACCGCCTTGGCGAGCGCCTCGACGGCCGACGGATTGCTCCATCCCAGGTAGACCCTAAAACCGATCGAGTCAGACGGATTGGCGGCGGCCTTGAAGTTCGCCGATTTCGCCCAAGGCGGCACGTTGCCGGTCAGGGTGGCCCGGCCCGATGGTGCCGCCATAACCGGGATGGCCGAGCCAACGAGCGCGATGCACGCGACGATGCCGAAAATGCTGGTTCTGATACGCAAGCGCTTCCCTCCTCTATGTGGTGAGTGCATACAGCCTAGCGGGATTTGGTGAGGTGGTCAACGGCCGGTTAAGCGGCATTAAGACGAGTGCCATGTTGTCGGCTTTTTCGAATCGGAGGGTACTTGACAGCGGCCGTCCCGGACGACAACGCCTTCTCGTCGTAGACGACGCGCCTGCTCCTCTCGGCTATGCGCCGCCAGTTGTCCATTGGCCCGCACCACCCGCCACCAGGGCAGGCCGAGATTGGAAGCGAGGATGTTTCCGACCGCCCGCGCCGCGCGCGGATACCCTGCCCGCCGCGCGACTTCGCCATAGCTGACGACCTCGCCGCGTCGCAGGTCGCGGATGACCTTCCGAACGCGCTCCGGAAAGGCCGGCTGATTCGCGGCTGGCTCAGGCGGGGGTCGCGCCGCTCGTCTCCCGAGCGATGAGGACCGGATCGGCGCGCAAAGTGAGTTGGACGCGGGTCCCAGCCGGAGCCGAAGCGGCATCGGACGTGGCGAGCTGAGCGAGCACCCTCACATCGCCGAGGTCGACGGTCACCCTGCTGGTGGCTCCCAGAAACGCCGTGGCGATGACGGTCCCGACCAGCGGCCCGGTCGACGTATCGGCGCCGCTCGTCAGCGTCACGGCTTCCGGTCGGATGAGTGCGACCGCCGGTCCGTCGGGAACATCCGGTTGGACAAGGGGGATTCGCGTTCCCCGGACCTCAACGGAACCGCCGCGGACGACGCCGGCCAGCCGGTTCGTGAGACCGACGAACTCCGCCACGAAGGGGGTGGCTGGTCGGCCGTAGATGGCGGTCGGCGGCCCAATCTGCTCCAGCCGACCAGATTGCATGACGCCCACCCGGTCCGCGATGGCGAGCGCCTCCTCCTGGTCGTGGGTCACGAACATTGTCGTGATGCCGACCTCGAGCTGCACCCGGCGAATCTCGTCGCGGAGCCGCACCCGAACCTTCGCGTCCAGGGCCGAGAGTGGCTCGTCGAGGAGAAGCACCTTGGGTCGGATGGCGAGCGCCCGGGCCAGAGCCACGCGTTGCTGCTGTCCGCCGGACATTTGGTGGGCATAGCGGTTCGCGAAACCGGCCAGGCCGACCAGCTCCAACGTTTCCACCGCCCGGCGCCGGCGGTCGGCGGCGCCGATTTTCCGCATCTGCAAGCCAAAGGCGACGTTCTCCCAGGCCGTCATGTGGGGAAACAGCGAGTAGGCCTGGAACACCATTCCCGTGTCCCGTTTGTTGGCCGGCAGTCCCGTCACATCGTGACCGCCGATGACGACCCGCCCGCCGTCCGCTTCCTCGAGGCCCGCCAGCAGCCGCAGGGCCGTCGTCTTTCCGCAGCCGGACGGACCCAGCAGCGCGACCAGCTCTCCGGGTGCGAGGGTCAGGCTCAAGCCATCGAGGGCGGTGACGGCACCGTAGCGCCGGCGCAGGTTTTCCAACCGGATCTCGACGCCGGCACGGGACGCCGTCGCCGTACCGACGCCGGTAGCCGCGATCACGGTCGTCACCTCGGACCTCCTGCAGTCAAGCCTGGGAATGGGATCCCGGGCTCAGGCTCCACGCGCGTCCGCGGCCGGCCGAAGAACGACAGAATGACCAGCAGGATGAAGGCGAACATCAGCGAGGCGACCGCGACGGCGATGGACACAGTGGCATTGGCCCGACCCAGGAGGGCAATGGCGACCTGCAGATTCACGTAGTTGAGCAGGTTCGCGATCGTGAACTCGCCCAGGACGACGGCTACCGAGAGCAGGCAGGCGTTCAGGATGGCTACCGACATGTTCGGGACGATCACCCGCAGCATCACGGTGCCCCAATTTGCCCCCAGGCTGCGGGCTGCCTCGGCCAGCGTTTTCACGTCGATGGCGGCGAGGCCGGTGTAGAGCGCGCGGTACGCGTAGGGCAGCACCAGGATCAGGTAGACGAACGCCAGGGTCAGGATCGAATCACTGATATTGAGATTCATCCAGAGATAGATGGGCGCCAATCCGGCAACGAGCACGATAGCCGGGATCGTCAATGGCAGAAGACAGAGGAACTCGATAACGCGACTCAGGTGGGGCAGCCGCAAGCGGACCCAGATCATGGTGGGGACAAGTAACAGGAGCATTCCCAGCGAGGTCAGCACTGCCAGCGCCAGGGAAGCAAAGATGGCGGCGACGAGGTCGGGGGTTTGCGCGATCGTCAGCCAGGCATTGAGGGTGCGTGGTGCCTCTTCAGTCACGCCGCGGGTCGAAAACTCGAACATGGCGCCGATCGGGACGAGGAAGAAGGCACCCAGCACGAGGAAGACAGCCACGCGGAAAATCTGCAGCTTGAGCCGGCGGTTGCGGCTCATCCGCCGGATCCACCGATGGAGCTCACTGCAACCACCTGGATGTCCTGCGCTGGAGCACCGTGTAGAGGACCATCACGATGGCCACCAGGACGACCATCACCAGGGCAAGCGCCGAGGCGATGCCGGGACTGGCCAGGCCGACTTCGCTGGTGAGCGTATTCGCAATCAGCAGCGAAGCGATGATGCTGCCCTGGTTGATCAAGGCCGCGGCGGTCGCATAGGCTGAGAAGGCGTTGGCGAACAGCAACAGCGTGCCGCCGAAGAACGCCGGCGCAAGAAGAGGTCCGGCGATGTAGCGCCAGTAATGCCAGGTGCCGCCGCCAAGGCTTTCAGTGGCCTCCCGCCACTGTGGCCGAATCCCATCGAGTGCTGGCAAGAACACCAGCACCATCAGCGGGATTTGAAAGTACGTGTAGACGGGCGCCAGGCCGCGGAGCTGATAAAGCCAGACGCCGTTGGCGTAAATGGTCATGCCCTGCTGCTGTAACCAGAGCGTGATGAAGCCGGCACCGCCGATGCACCGATGATGGCGCTGGTGGCGGAGAGCACGACACTGTTGATGAACGCGTTGATCACGAAGCGCTGGTTCATGCTCGCGAAGTTGGAGAGGCTCAGCCCATTGCTGTCGATGAACGCCCCACCAACCACGATCGCCGTCGGCAGCAGCAGGAAAATCCCGACGTAGAGAAAGAAGGGCGCGGCCGCGATCCATTGCGGGGTCGCCAGACGGCGGCCGCCCCGAAGGGGGCGGCGCACCGTCTCAACCAGCGGACGTTCGACTACGGTCAACCGATCGCCTGGGCCCAGTGAGACGCGAGATACTCTTTCGCCTTGGTTGCCTGGGCATCGGTCAGAAAGACCGGAGTGCCATTCACCGGTGGCAGCTTGGCCGCCGCGGCGGCGTCAAGCTTCCCCGAGGACTGCATGGCGGTCATGCGCACCGGGCGGGCCAGGCCTTTCAACCAGAAGTTCTGACCTACGTCGGAGAAGACATACTCCTCCCAGAGGCGGGCGGCCGCCGGATGGGGAGCGTTCTTGTTGATGGCCGCGTTGTAGTAATCGCCCAGGATCGCGCTGCTCGGCGTGAAGATCTTCCAGGTCGGAACGTCGGTGCCGTGGGAAGCGGAGAGGTAATCCCAGTCGAAGACGACTGGCGTCTGTCCCTGCTTGACGGTGGCCGTAGTCGCCTGCACCGGCGTGAAATTGCCCTTGACCTTGAGCTGGTGGAAGAAGTCGACGCCCTTGCTGATGTCATCGGCTGATCCGCCGTTGGCCAGCGAGGCCATCATGACCCCGTTGAGCGCGGCGTTCGCCTTGGTGGGATCGCCGTTAAGGGCTACTTTGCCTCGAAAGCCGGAGCCCAGCAGGTCCTGTAGCGAAGTCACGGCTGGGACCTTGGCCGAGTCATAGCCGATCGCCATGTACCCGCCGTAGTCCTGGACATACAGGCCGGTGGACTCTTTCTGGCTATCGGGGATGTCGTTCCAGGTTTGAACCTTGTAGGGCGCGTAGAGAGCGGTGTTGGCCAAGGTCACCGCTTTGCCCATATCGAGGACGTCAGGCGCCCGCGTCGTCTTGCCGAGTTGCTTTACGGCGTTGATCTCGTCCTGGCTGCTGCCGTTCGGGTTGGCGGAATCGATACTGATCCCGTACTTGGCCTTGAAGCCGTCGATGATCGCGCCGTAGTTCGCCCAGTCCGGCGGGGTGGCGATGATGTTGAGCTTGCCTTCTTTTTTCGCGGCACTAACCAAGGCGGACATGCCGCCGACATCGGCCGCGGACTTCGCGTTGGCGGCGTTCACGGTCGAAGTCGTGCCGCCACCACCGCAGGCGGTCAGCAGAACGAGGGCTCCTGCCAGGAGGCCCAGCCGCTTCATCGCAGCCTCCCACTTCATTGCGTTTCCCCCTCGAACTGGCCGCCGCTGGCCAGGAACTTGCGCCGCAGACAAGCGTATGCCATGTTCCCCTCCCTTCTTTAACTGGGCTGATCCGTTTCCCCCGTTTAAACCATCTACCGAACCGGATGTCAAGGAACGGCAGCGAGCGCCCGCTACTCAAAGGCATGGGAAAGGTCAAAAAAAGAGGGCAGTGGACTGGCCACTGCCCGTTACGACCGCTCGACTACCAGTAATACCAGCGGCCACCATCGCCGGCCCGGGCCACGAAGCCGAGCAGCCACAGGACCACGGCCGCGATCAGTACCCACCAGAGGATGCTGGACAGGAATCCGCCACCGCCAAAGATGACGATGATCGCAATCAAAACGAGCAAGGGAATGAGCATTGCGCCTTACCTCCTTTCCCCCTAAGTCGATCACTTCTTATGATACCACCGCTATAACTCTTATCGCAAGGTGAAGCTGCCCAACAGGGCGGCGCCGCTGCCCAGCCAGGGCAGGCCCGGGCGCCGGGGTGCCGGAGCGCCGCGCGGGGCGGCGCTCCGCCTTCTCGAGCGATGGTCAGGGAAGGGAAACGTACTGGCCCAGGAACCCGCGGGCAGAGGCTGTGTCGAGTCGGTAGGTCTTGTCCGTTGCCCGGCACGCCGTGTCTCCGGTGACCGTGATCGCCACCTGCAGGTTGCTGGTGACGCCGCCAAGGAAATGCGGGCCACCCGAGTCCCCGTAGCAGGTGCCGCCGCTGCCGGTCGAGGGATTCTCGGACAGGTTCAGCCAGGCGGGTTCGAGCGACAGGAAGAACTGGGTCGCATAGCGGCGCGTGGAGTCGAAGTAGAACGCATTCGGTCCGGTCGTTTTGATGTCGCGAACCGTTCCATAACCGACCGCCGTGAAGGTTTGGCTGCTGAGATCGACGCTGTCGAGGAGGTTGGAGGAAGGCAGCCGGACCGGCGTGATGCCCCTGGCGGCCTTGTCGAGCAAGACGACGGCCAGGTCATTGGGATTCGACGCGCCACCCTGGCCTGAGTAGCCGTTGTAGTTCGGGTCGGTTACGTAGCTGCCGTGAATCAGCGGGGAAGTGGATGTGAACTGCGGAGCAAAGGTGACCCAAACGTCCGTAATGCCGAGAGATTCGAGATAGGCCGTACAATGGGCGGCCGTCAGAAACACCCTCGGTGCGATCAGGCTGCCTGAGCAAAGCACCTGCTTTTCGCCGGGATTGACGTACTCAGCAATGACCGCCCCGACCTGCGGATGCAGGTTGCCGTCGATGGTTCCCATGGTGATGGCATCGGCGCCCACACCGCTTGCAACCAGTGCGCCGAAAGCCGCGACAATACCAAGAATCGCCTTCCTCATACATGCCTCCTCCTGGTCGATGGTCGCCAGATATGCGGTCTCGAATCCTAATCGTCGGAGGCTACCACGTGTCGAGGAGTGCTATGCAGTGCTATGCCAAATCTTGTTTCTTACGGCCACCCGGCGCCCGGCGTTGACACCTTCACGGTCAGCACCTGGCCGGTTCGTTTCGGGGCTGCCATGCTCGTGGGACCACGCCACTCTCTTGCCACGATAAAGAGCGTTTTCCGGTCGGAACCGCCGAGCATGCAAGCGAAGCAGCCGCGATCAAGGTCGATCGTCTGCAGCACCTCGCCACCCTCGCGAACCCGCACGCATCGCATGTTTGGAACGTCCGCGTACCAGACCGCGTTCTCGGCGTCGATGCAAATCCCATCGGGGACGCCACGGTCGAGATCAGCCCAGAGCCGCCGGTTCGACAAAGTGCCGTCAGCAGCGATGTCGAAGGCTGTGAGCCGATTTGCGTAGGACTCGGCGAGGATCAGCGTGGAGTTGTCCGGTGTCACGACGATGCCATTCGGGAATGCGACACCATCAGCCACCTGCCGCGCCGAGCCATCGGGCGTGACGAGAGCGAGGATTCCGGGAGCGAACTCACCCCCGGGAAAGTCAAATCCAATGTTGTCGACGTAGGTGTTGCCCCGACCATCCACGACGATGTCGTTCCACGGGTTCTTGGAGAGGCGGCTAAGATCGGCGTGTGTCACGATCGAGCCATCGGGCTCCCTACGGAGCAGACGCCGATCGCGCGCGGAGACGATCAGCAGGCGCCCATCTCGAAGCCAATCGATGCAGAATGGAAATGACGGCACGCGGACGATCACCTCGCTCTTGCCCTCGAGATCCACGGCGATCAGCTCTTGGGCCCCCCAGTCGCAGAACCACAAACGACCATCGTGCCAGCGCGGCGACTCGCCGAACGCGATGCCCGTCATCAGGACATGCAATTCAGACACGGAAGACTCCCTTGTCGACATCGCTACCTCCTGTGTGGGCGGACGATACGGTACTCGACATGCGTCACCGCCGGTGAGGCGATCACCTTGACCGGTTCGAGGGTGGGATCGCCGACACCCTCGAGCAGCCGCTCACCAGTCCCGAGAATGACCGGAACGATGTGCAGGTAGAGCTCATCGAGCAACCCGGCAGCGAGGTATTGCTGCACCGCGCTCGCGCCGCCCGCGATCGCAACGTCCTTATCGCCCGCAGCCGACCGGGCCTGGGTGAGCGCAGACTCGATCCCCTCGGTGACGAAGTTAAAAGTGGTACCGCCCCGCATCGACAGAGGTTTCCGTGCATGGTGGCTCAGGACAAAGACGGGCGTATGGTAGGGCGGCTCGTCGCCCCACCACCCAGTCCAGGTCTCGTCCCATTGGCCATCCCCGCCGCCGAACATCTTGCGGCCCATGATGTAGGCGCCATTACCCTCCAGGAGCTCCTCAACCACGTCCGAGTCCGCGCTGCGCGCGCCGCCCGCCTCTCCATGTTGCCCCTTCCAGCTCGCGGTTTCGAACATCCACTGATGCAGCCGCATCCCTCCTTCGCCGATCGGGTTCTCGAGGCTCTGGTTGGGCCCGGCGACGAAGCCGTCGAGCGAGATCGACATCTGGCAAGTAACTGAGCTCATGCTTATCCCTCGCTGCTTAAGGAGATTCGCCTTATAGACCGCTTGAGTGGCAAATTCTCATCGAAACGGGGCAAAGACCGGAAACGTGGTCCTCGCGGCTATCGGCGACTCAAGACTCTGCGCCCTAGGTACCGAACTAGTCTCCTATTTTAATTGAGACCTTGTACTCTTGACTCATCTCTCCGTTATCTCGAAGGGCACGGATCGTTGCCGGTCCGTGAGTGCGAAACCTCGCGATTACGGGGGTGACGCACCGAGAGGACGCCGACAGCCTGGGCATCGCGACCGAATCCGAACTTTGCGGAATGGTCCATGGGCCGAGGCTCTCATTTTCAAGCACCACCTGAACTAGCGTGCCTTTGGGAACGGCGACCTCTTGATTGAAGTTGGTTTCCGTGAGCACTATCCTTCCATCTGAGGCAGGCGGGACCGGCCTAGGCGAGCTCGGAAATGCCGGATAGGTTGCTGTCGCAACCCCTAATGGAAGCGACGCGGTTGCAGGGTTCTGCGGAATGGACTGGCATAGCAAAGGTTGTCACGCTATGTTGCGGTGCGCAAGCGATCAGCGCCAGCGCACAGGCGACTGCTACCGGATGCCAACGTATCACGCTTGCATGACGCGGCAGTCGCCTGAAAGTTCCACTAAACTGAATTCAATTCCGGCCCTCCACCGCGTTGATCCGGCCATCCGTCACCTGGATCTCGCCTCCTTGCCTTTCACAGTTTTCCAGCGATAGGGACGACCCTGCGATGTGGCCCAGGGGCGCCGCGGGCAGCACGCTTTTTTTCGCGCTTCTGCTGCAGCTATGCGGCGACCTGCCGGCGGGCGTCAGCCTTTCGATCCGGTTAGCCGATCTGCTCGCTCAGTCCGATGATGATGCCTTCAGGGCCGCGGATGTAGCCAAGCCGATACGTGTCCTCGTATTGCACCACTTCGCCTATCAGCTCGGCCCCGTGGGCGAGCAAGCGCGCGACGACAGCGTCGATGTCTTCGACGGCGAACATGATGCGACGGATGCCCAGCGCGTTCACCGGCGCGTCCACGGGCCCAAACCTGATCGCGTTGGGCGTGTGGAACTTGTCGAGCTCGATGCGACC
>VBEN01000010.1 GCA_005881175.1 Chloroflexota bacterium | reverse complement strand
GCCAGTTCCAGGAGAGCAATGAAGTCGACGCCCTCATCATCCTCGGCCTGATCGCCACCATCATGGTCGGGATGCTCGGGCAGAACGCGGCCCGGATCGCACAGGGCGGCGACCCTTCGGCAAGCTGGCGGCCGGTTGCCTCGGCCATCGCCCGTCTCTTTGAATCCCTTGGCTGGCTGGGGACGGCGGCCATCGCGGCTCACGAGGCTTTTTACTGGATTCACGTCCTGGCGGTGCTGGCTTTCCTGGTCTATATCCCGAGCTCGAAGCACCTGCACATCATCGTCGCCATTCCCAACGTCTTTTTCCGCAAACTGGGACCGAGGGCCGGTGCGGCACTCGCGCCGATCGATCTCGAGCACGCCGAACACTATGGCGTGAACACCGTGACCCAGTGGTCCTGGAAGAACCTGCTCGACCTGTACTCCTGCACCGAATGCGGCCGCTGCCAGGAGCAGTGTCCGGCCTTTCTGACGGGAAAGCCGCTCAACCCCAAGATGATCATCGTTGACGCGCGCGAGAACCTCTACAAGACCGTCCGGGATGCGCCCGCCGAGCAGCGACGCGATGCTCCGCGGCCGCAGACGTTGATTGGGGACGCCATTAAAGAAGACGAGATCTGGGCCTGCGTCGCCTGCGGCGCTTGCCAGCAGGAATGTCCGGTGCTGATCGAGCACGTCCCAAAGATCATGGACATGCGCCGCAGCCTGGTCCTGGAGGAGAGCAAATTTCCCAAGGAGGCCCAGGGCGCGCTGCGGAGCATCGAGACGCAGGGCAATCCCTATGGTCTGCCGCGCGCCCAGCGCACCGACTGGGCGCAGGGACTCGGGGTCAAGACGGTTGAGGAGCACCCGGGCGCGGAGTACCTCTATTTCGTCGGCTGCGCGGCCTCCTACGACGAGGCCAACCGGGCGGTGGCGCGTGCGTTCGTCAGGTTGCTGCAGAAGGCTGGCGTCGATTTCGCGATCCTCGGCTCCCATGAGACCTGCAACGGCGACCCCGCCCGCCGCATCGGCAACGAGTACCTCTACCAAACGCAGGCGCAGCAGAACATCGCGGCCATGACCGCCGCGAAGGTCAGAAAGGTGATCGCCAGCTGCCCGCACTGCTTCAACACCATCAAGAACGAGTTCCCCCAGTTCGGCGGCAACTACGAGGTCGTCCACCACACCCAGCTGCTGGCCAGCCTGGTCAAAGAGGGCCGCCTCAGGCCGAGCAAGGCGATCGACGGCAGGTTCACCTACCACGACTCGTGCTATCTGGGTCGCTGGAACGACATCTATGACCCCCCGCGCGAGGTCATCGAAGCGATCCCGGGCGCGAAGCTGGTCGAGATCGAGCGCCACCGCAAGCGCGGCTTCTGCTGCGGCGCCGGCGGCGGGCGGATGTGGATGGAGGAGAAGATCGGCAAGCGAATCAACCACGAGCGAGTCGAGCAAACGCTGCGCACCGAGGCGCCGCGGGTGGCGACCGCCTGTCCCTTCTGCCTGACCATGTTCCGCGACGGGATCGCGGCGAAAGGGGCCGAGTCCCGTTTGCAGGTGAAAGACCTTGCGCAGTACCTGGCCGAGTCGATCGACGGCGAGGCGCCACGCTTAACCACCACCTCTGGTTGACTTTCAGTCCGCCGAGGGGGTACTGTACGGAAGCTATGAGGCGGTGGATCCGTTCAGCAGGCATCCCGACCTTCCGGGGCGGAGCCTGCCTTTTCCGGGTCTCACAGCATTGAAAGCCAAGTAACCTAAACCCCTTTCCGAGCGCTTTCGACCGTGTGGCCCGCCGGCCCACGGTTTTTTGTTGTTCAGTCCAATTGATCGAGGAGTTGACATCATGGCGATCCGAGTAAGCGAACTGAATACGGCGGCGGTCGAGGTCGACTCGATTTCGAAGCGCTTCGGTGAGCTCAGGCGCGCCCATCGCCTGACGCCGTGGCGGAAGGCGAAAACCCCGAAGCTGGCGCTCGATCACGTTTCTTTGCGCGTCGATACCGGACGGATCACCGGCATCCTGGGTGCCAACGGCAGTGGCAAGTCGACGCTGATCCGCATTCTGGCGACATTGCTCACGCCAGATGCCGGTACGGCGTTGGTCTTTGGCCATGACGTGGTGACGGGCGCGGCCGAGGTGCGCCGTCACATCAACCGAGTGTCGGTCGAGGCGTCGTTCTTCAAGGAGATGAGTCCCTGGGAGAACATGCTCTATGCCGCGCGTCTGTACGGGAGCGGCGGAGCGGGGACGCGGGGCAGGGTGGAGGCGATGCTGGAGCGGTTGGGGCTGCCACTCGACACCCTGGACAAGCCGATGAAGCAATTGTCGCGGGGCCAGCAGCAGAAGGTGGCGATCGCGCGCAGCTTCCTCACCTCGCCGTCCCTTTTGCTGATGGACGAGCCGACCACCGGGCTCGATCCTCGATCGAAACGGGAGGTCCAGGACCTGGTGACGTCAATCCGCCGCGAGCGCGCCGCGACCGTGCTGCTATGCACGCACGACCTGCAGGAGGCCGAGGTTCTCTGCGACCGGGTACTGGTCATCGACCACGGTCGCGTTCTGGCGGAGGGAACGCCTGTCGAGCTGATCCGAGCTCACGCCGGGCCCGACGGCGGCAGCCTGGAAGACGCTTTCATGCGCCTGACCGGCAAGCGGCTCGAGGAAGACGAGGAGGAGAAGGAGGAATGATAGGGAATTCGCTTCGCTGGGAGCTGAACGCCTTTGCCGGTTTTATCGAGCGGCAGAAGAACCTTTACCGCCGGTACTGGGCGTGGGAAGCCGTCTGGCTGCTCTACAACCTCGTCAGCGTGCTAAGCATCGGTTACCTCGCCTCGGGATTGTCAAGCCTCGGCCTGGAGCCGGGCCAGACCAACCTCCAGCAGGCGCAGCTGTACTTGCTGGTGGGGGCACTGCTGTGGACGTATCTCTCGATGGTGTTCTTCGAGATCGCGTTCGCCATCACCTGGGAGCGGTGGGAAGGCACGATCGAGTACACGTTTATGGCGCCGATCAGGCGGTTGACGCACCTGCTGGGGATGTGCGCCGCCTCGCTGATCTACGGGATCGCCCGGGCCGCGCTCATCGGGCTGGCGCTCGTCTTCCTGTTCAAGCTCGACCTCTCCCATGCCAACTACTGGGCGGCGCTGGCGATCTTCGCCGCCGCCACCCTCCCGCTGCTGGGGCTGGGCATCTTTACTTCGATCCTTCCGCTTCTTTCGCCGGAGAAGGGTGAGCAGATGGCTTTCGCGGTGCAGGGTGTGCTGCTGCTGATCTCCGGCGTCTACTATCCCATCACCGTCCTGCCCGGCCCATTGCACATTGCCGGCATTCTTTCGCCGTTGACCTACACGCTCGACGGCGTCAGGGAGGCGCTGCTGCACGGGCTGTCGGTCGGCGGTGCCCTGCCGGATGTCGGCATCCTGGTCGCGATGGGCATCGTCCTGGTGCCCGCATCGGTCTGGTGCTTCGGCCGGGCCGAGGTTCGCGCCAAACGGCTGGGCTTGCTGAAGAGGAGCGGCTAAATTTCTGGTCCAACCGCTATCAATAGATGAAGCCCAGGATGCCGCGCATGGAGCTCACCGTCCGGTAGTCCACCCGGCCCCAGCCTCCGCCCGGCGCGCCCCACCAGTTCATTTCGGACACCAGGAACGAGCCGTTCCCATTGACGGACTCGACATAGCCGACGTGGCCCTGAGGCGACGTGGCGCTGATACCCATCACCATGATGGCGCCGGCCCGAGGGACGGATCCCTCGCCGAAGCCGAACGCCCGCGCGTTCCACCACCACTGGGCGGCATTGCCGCGCCAGGGAACGTAGCGCTTGTGCGCGACCCACCAGGTGCAGTAGCCGTATGCGAAGCCATTGGCGGCTCCCGATACCGGCCGGGCGGCCGAGGTTGTGCCCAAACGAACCGGCGTTCGGGGCTTTGGCCGTAACGGCGCCGCTCCTGGCGCGGAAGATCTGACGACTGCGGGAGGTGTCGGAGCCGCCAGGACGTAGATTTGAACGGCGGCCGAAGCTTCGAAAGGTAGTGGACGATCGTCATCCTGGATGGAACCGCCCGCGATGGAACCGGTGAGTGGCAGCACCGCGCTCGCAGCGGCGAGCGACACGAGTTGATGAGGTGCCGAGGTCAATGCGCCAAGGCCGAGTGCGACGATGACACCTCCGCCCACGGTGCGGCGCAGCATTACGCCAACGGTGCGGATCACGGTCCAACCTCCTTCCCTCAGTTGGATCAGACGCGCCGTCTACTGCCGGCCGTTCAGAACACTGAGTAAAGAGAGGGAGTCCGCCGGTGATGTAACTGGCCGTGTTAAACCCTACTACAAAGGGTGCACAGCTCGTCGGACCGGGCAACTCGGTCCGATTGGGGAGGCATCGAGAGCGGCTTTAGAATCAACCAATGCTGAGCCGGATCGATCACGTGGGAATCGCGGTTCGCGATCTCGATGAGGCGATCCAGGTCTATGAGCGGCGGCTTGGGCTTCGGGCCAGTGGCCGGGAACGGCTCGAGAACGAGGGGATCGAGATCGCCATGATCCCGATTGGAGAAAGTCGGATCGAGCTGATTACGCCCTTGAACGCCGAGTCGAAGGTCGAGAAGTTCCTGCAAGACCGGGGCGAGGCCGTCCATCACGTTGCCTTTGCGACCAATGACGTCGGCGCCTCGCTCGCCCAGGCGGCCGCCGCGGGTGGGCAGCTGCTGGATGAGGTTGCCCGTCCCGGAGCGCATGGGACGCTGATCGGGTTCGTCCATCCCAAGAGCGTCTGCGGCGTTCTGACGGAGTTCGTGGAAGCGGATGGCCACTCCGGCACCTAAGCCCACGCCCGATCAGCAAGCCGAGTCGACCACCGACAGCGGTCTTCCGCTCAAGCCGGTCTATCGGGCGCACGACGCCGGTCCCGAAGCCCCCGAGCCAGGGCAGTATCCGTTCACCCGCGGTATCTACCCCCAGATGTACCGCCGGCGGCCCTGGACCATCCGGCAGTACGCCGGCTTCGGGAGCGCTGCTGAGACGAATCGTCGTTTCCGCTACCTCCTCGGGCAGGGCCAGACGGGCCTATCGGTTGCTTTCGACCTGCCTACCCAGATGGGTCACGACGCCGACGCCGTGATGGCTCGCGGTGAGGTGGGCAAGGTGGGCGTGTCCATCTCCTCGTTGAAGGACATGGAGACGCTGCTCGCCGGCATCCCGCTGGACCAGGTCAGCACCTCGATGACGATCAATGCCCCCGCCGCGCTCCTGCTCCTCTTATATGAGCTCGTTGCCGAACAGCAAGGCGTCGCCGGGAACCGGCTCAACGGCACAGTCCAGAACGACATCCTGAAGGAGTACGCAGCGAGGGGCACCTACATTTTTCCGCCCCGGCCATCCATGCGACTGACCACCGATCTGTTCGCCTACTGCAGCCAGCGGCTGCCGAGCTGGAACACGATCTCGATTTCGGGCTATCACCTGCGGGAGGCCGGCGCGACGGCCGTCCAGGAGCTGGGGTTCACGATGGCGCATGCTGTCGCCTACGTCGACGCGGCCCGCGCGGCCGGCCTGGAGGTGGCCGAGTTTGCGCCCCGACTGTCCTTCTTCTTTGCCGTCTTCTCCGACTTCTTCGAGGAGGTGGCCAAGTTCCGGGCCGCCCGCACGCTGTGGGCCCGCTTGATGAAGGATCGCTATGGCGTCGACGACGCCCGCGCACAGGCGCTTCGCTTCCACACCCAGACCGGTGGCAGCACGCTGACCGCGCAGCAGCCCTACAACAACATCGTCCGGGTGGCACTGCAGGCGATGAGCGCGATCCTTGGCGGCACCCAGAGCCTGCATGCCAACTCCTTCGACGAGGCACTCGGGCTGCCGTCGGAGACAGCGGCCACACTCTCGGTACGGACGCAGCAGATCATCGCCCACGAGACCAATGCGGCCAGCGTCGCCGATCCCCTGGGCGGCAGTTACCTGGTTGAGGCCTTGACCGCCGAGCTGGAGTTGGGCGCCAGGACGCTGATCGAAGACGTTGACCGGCGGGGCGGCGCGATCGAGGCGATCGAGACCGGGTTCACCCAGGATTCCATCCAGGAGAGCGCTTATCGGTTTCAGCAGGCGGTCGAGGAGGGCCGGCGGGTGGTGGTTGGTGTCAACCGGTTCACCGGCGACGACGAGACCGTCGAGATTGTCAAGATCAGTCCCCACCATGAGCGCGAGCAGGTCGAGGCGCTCCAGCGGCTTCGGGCGGAACGCGACCCGGTCCGAGTCGAGGCTGCCCTGGCGGAGGTGGGCAAGGCGGCTGAGGGGACCGAGAACCTGCTTCCACCGATGCGTGAGGCATTGCGGGCCTATGCCACCATAGGAGAGGTGTGCGGCCTGCTGCGCAACGTGTTCGGCGAGTACCGGCCGGGGACTCGCAGCTAACTCCATGGCGACCCGCGCCGCGAAAGACGCCACCCCGTCGCCCTCCGAGCGTCAGATCAACCTTCTTCGCAAGCGGAAGTACGACGCGATGCACCGGGGCGGCGATCCCGATGAGAAGCAGCACCCGAAAGGGAAGCTCACGGCGCGAGAGCGCATCGAGCTCCTGGTCGACCCTGGATCCTTCACCGAACTCGATGCCTTTGCGGTCCACCGGACGGAGGCGTTTGGGATGGGCGAGAAAAAGATCCCGGGCGACGGCGTCGTTACCGGCTACGGGACGGTCGACGGCCGCGATATCTTCATCTTTTCGCATGACGCCAGCGTGTTTGGCGGCTCGCTGGGCGAAGTGTTTGCCGAGAAAGTCTGCAAGGTGATGGACCTGGCCGTCCGGGCCGGCCGTCCCTGCGTTGGGATCAACGATTCGGGCGGTGCCCGTATCCAGGAAGGGGTGGTCAGCCTGGCAGGGTATGCCGAGATCTTCTACCGGAACGTCCAGTCGTCTGGCGTCGTGCCCCAGATCTCGGTGATTGCCGGACCTTGCACCGGTGGTGCCGTGTACTCGCCCGCGATTACGGACTTCATCTTCATGGTCGAGCATCTCGGCTACATGTTCATCACCGGGCCGGAGGTGATCCGGGTCACGACCGGCGAAAAGGTCGGATTCGACGAGTTGGGCGGCGCCGAGGTCCACAACATCAAGAGCGGGGTGGCGCACTTTCTCCACGACTCGGAGGCGGAGGCGTTTTCCGGCGTGCGCCGGCTGCTGTCCTACCTGCCGGGAAGCAACCGGGAGCGGCCTCCCAGCTCGAGGCCGAGCGACGATCCGCAGCGGCGCGACGGATCCCTGCAGGCGCTGATTCCGGAGAACCCACACCAGCCCTACGACA
The DNA here is from genome assembly GCA_005881175.1 of Chloroflexota bacterium. Taxonomy (GTDB): domain Bacteria; phylum Chloroflexota; class Dormibacteria; order CF-121; family CF-121; genus CF-13. The sequence goes on along the minus strand of VBEN01000010.1, from coordinate 43,330 downwards.
TGAAGGCGGCGATCTCGGCCATCGTCGATCAGGGGACCTTCACCGAGGTCCAGGAGCATTTCGCCCCAAACCTCGTGATTGGGTTTGCCCGGCTGGACGGCGAGGTGGTCGGCATCGTGGGAAACCAGCCGCGGATCCTGGCCGGCGCCCTGGACATCAACGCCTCGGTCAAAGGCGCCCGCTTCGTTCGGTTCTGTGACGCCTTCAACATCCCATTGGTCACATTCGTCGATGTGCCCGGCTTCTTACCGGGGACGGCGCAGGAGTACAACGGCATCATCCGGCACGGCGCGAAGCTGCTGTACGCCTACGCCGAGGCGACGGTGCCGAAGCTCACAGTGATCACCCGCAAGGCGTACGGCGGCGCCTATGACGTCATGTCGTCGAAGCACATTGGCGGCGATTTCAACTACGCGTGGCCGACGGCCGAGATCGCCGTTATGGGTCCCCAGGCCGCAGTCAGCGTGATCTTCAAGCGGGAGATCGCGGCCGCCAAGGAGCCGGCCAAGAAGGCCGAGCAGCTGGTCGACGACTACAAGGAGAAGTTCGCCAATCCCTACGTGGCCGCGGAACGAGGGTTCCTCGACGACGTCATCGAGCCACAGGAGACCCGGCCCACCTTGATCCGGTCCCTGCACCTGCTCAAGGACAAGCAGGTGGAGCGCCCTACCCGCCGCCACGGAAACATCCCGCTTTGAAATTTCTCGAATACCAGGTGAAGGAGCGGTTCCGGGCCGCTGGCATCCCGGTTCCGGATGGCCGGCTGGCAAAGAATCCGGACGAGGCGGCGCTCGCGGCCGGGGCCCTGGGCTCGGTGGTGGTGAAGGCGCAGGTTCCGGCCGGCGGCCGCGGGAAGGCGGGTGGAATCAAGCTGGCGAGGACGCCGTTGGATGCCAAGCGCGCGGCTGCTGAAATCCTGGGAATGACGATCAAGGGTTATCCCGTCAGGGAGGTTTGGTGCGAGACGGCGCAGGAGATCCTGCGCGAGCTCTACCTCGGTCTAACACTCGACCGCGACGCCCGCAAGCCCGTCCTGATCCTGAGCGCCCAGGGCGGGATGGACATCGAAGAGGTTGCGCAGACGCATCCCGCAACGATCGCGAAGCTCCACCCGGACCCATGGCGCGGCCCGCTCGCCTTCGAGGTCCGTGACCTGATCTTCCGGGCCGGGCTTGGCCCGCTGCAGGCGCAGCTGACACCGCTGATCACCAAGCTCTATGCCCTGGGCCGGACGTTCGATGCACTGACCATCGAGATCAATCCGCTCGCGCTCACCCGCGACGGCGGGCTGGTGGCGGCGGACGGCAAGCTCGAGATCGATGAGAACGCCATGTTTCGCCATAAGGACCTCCACGGCGCCGACGAGTCAGACGAAGATCCGCTCGAAGCCGAGGCCAAGCGTCGCAAGCTGACCTACGTCCGGCTCGACGGGTCGATCGGTGTGATCGGCAACGGCGCCGGGCTGGTGATGAACACGCTTGACCTGGTGGAGCGCGAAGGGGGTCATGCGGCCGATTTTCTCGATATCGGCGGCGGGGCGAAGGCGGAGGTCGTGCACAGTGCGTTGGAGTTGCTGGCCAGCGACCCGCGGGTGAAGGGGATCCTGATCAACATCTTTGGCGGCATCACCCGGGGCGACGAAGTCGCCCACGGAATCATCGAGGCTTCGCGTGATTTGAACCTCAAACTCCCGCTGGTGGTCCGAATGACGGGCACCCGTGAAGAGGAAGGGCGGCGCCTGCTCAAGGAAGCGGGGATCCCGCCTGAGGCCAGCGCCAGCGCGGCGGCGCGGAAAATCGTGGAGCTCGCCGCTTCGGGCGGCGACAGGCCCGCCGCGGCCTCATGAGTATCCTGCTCTCCAGCCAGAGCCGGGTGCTCGTCCAGGGACTGACCGGCCGTGAAGGGACGTTCCATGCCGAGCAGATGAAGGCCTATGGGACCAACCTGGTGGCCGGCGTCAGCCCGGGAAAGGGTGGCACGACCCATCTCGGCGTCCCCATCTTTGACATGGTGGCCGACGCCAGGCGTGAGACTGGCGCCGACGTCAGCGGCATTTTCGTCCCCGCCCCATTTGCCGCCGACGCCATCATGGAAGCGGCTGCCGGCGGCATCGGGCTGATCGTCTGCATCACCGAAGGGATTCCCCTTTACGACATGGTGCGGGCGCGGGCGTTCGTCGAGGCTGCCGGTGTCAGGCTGATCGGACCGAACTGCCCGGGATTGGTCACGGCCGGCCAGGGGAAGGTCGGCATCATCCCGAATCACATCAATCACGAGGGCTCCGTCGGCATCGTCTCGCGAAGCGGCACCCTGACCTACGAGGTGATCCAGGGGCTGAGTCAGGCCGGCTTGGGGCAGACCACCTCGGTCGGCATCGGTGGCGATCCGATCCTCGGGCTGTCGTTCAGCGAAGTGCTGCGCCTGTTCAAAGAGGACGCGGCGACCCGCGCAGTGGTCATGATTGGCGAGATCGGGGGCAGCGACGAGGAGGCCGCCGCGGAGAGCGTGATCGGCCGCGATTTCGGTAAGCCGGTGATCGGGTTCATCAGCGGCCGCACCGCCCCGCCCGGGAAGCGCATGGGCCATGCCGGCGCCATTATCTCGGGCAACACCGGCACGGCATCCTCGAAAGTGCAAGCGCTGAAGCGGGCCGGCGCCGAGATCTGCGACACCATTGAGGAGGTGGTGGCGGCCGCCGCGGCCGCCGTGGACCAACCGTCAAGCGCCGCGCACCGCTGAGCCGACGGCGAGCAGCGCAACCCGCGCTTCAGCCGTCGCGCCGTGCTCCAGGACGTCGCTGGCAGCGATGGCGCCGCGTCGCGCTGGGCCTGCTGGCCGTGATAATCCTGGTCACGATCGTGGCGTACCTTCCGGCTGGCAGCCTGACCGCCTCGGTTTCGCCCGCCCATTATGGCCCCGATGACGCAGGGCTCTCCTGGCTGCGGACGGAGCGCGGCCAAATCGTCGACGAGGAGGGCCGCAAGGTGCTCCTGCGAGGCTTCAACACCGACGCGCTCGTGGCATACCCGAAAAGTCCGCCGGCTCCGCTCGACGAGACCGACGCCACGCTGATGCAGCGCGCCGGCTTCGACGTCGTCCGTCTGGGCATTGATTGGTCCCAGCTCGAGCCGGTGCGCGGCCGCATCGACCGGGGGTATCTCGACCGGGTCGCCGGCACGGTGGCGATGCTGAACCGCCATGGGCTCTACGTCGTCCTCGACATGCACTTCCGGCTGGGATGGAGCCCTCGCTTTGGCTACTCGGGCGCGCCGGGATGGGCCACGGTTGGCGTCCCGAACTGGAATCCACTGCCTCAATACTCCTGGAGCCCGTCGCTGTCCCCCGCCTCCTTCACCTCGGACACGTACTTCTGGCTGTCATCGGACTGGAAGACGGACTTCTATAAAACCTGGCAGGCGGTGGCCGCGCGCTTCAAAGACCACTCTGGGATCGCTGGCTACGACATCTTCAACGAGGCCCATCCGCTGCCGATCCCACCCCGCATCTTTGACAAGTACTACCTCTGGCCGATGTTCAAGGACGCGATCGAGGCGATTGGCGCCGTCGACCCGAATCACCTATTCCTTGTCGAAGGCATCCTGCTGCTCACCATGAACACCGTCGTCGTCCACCTCAAGGCTCCGAATCTGGTGTACGGCACGCACCTCTACGAAGGCTCGCTGATTCCGCCCTTCTGGACGGGTGATCCAGCCTTCCTGCGCCAGCGTGTTCAGCAGCGGGTCAAGGAGGCGGCTGAAGTCCCCGCGCCGCTATGGATCGGCGAGCTCGGTTACGACCTGACCCAGGAGGGAGCCCTGTCCTACGCTGACGCGGCTCTCGACGAGGCCGATCGGCTTGGCATCGGCTGGGCCTGGTGGCAATGGCGGGAAAACCGCTGGTGGGGGATCCGCGACGCCACTGGGCGGACGGTCAATCGAGAGGCGCTGCGGCATCTCGCGAGGCCATACGTGGTCGCGGCGCCCGCTGGTGTGCACCCCGGACGCGGCGACGGTGTGCAGGGGTCACTGGCGATCCGGGTCGACGCATCGCACGCCGATCAGCCAATCGTGATCGGGTGGCCGGCGGTCACCCTTCCCCCGCCGGTTGGCCGCGGAACGTGCCTTGCCAGCTCGCAATGGGACGCCAACACCGGGCGGCTCACGTTACAGCTCGATCGAGGCACCGGTTGCCAGCTCACAATACGGACCTCCTGACGAGCCACCAGGAACGACGTAACTAGGAACGGTACGCACTCGTAACGGGGCGACGCGCGCGCCCAGCTCGCTCAATCAACGACCACGGCTCTACCCCGGTGTCCGGGATGACGATTCGGCTCCTTCCGGGGCGGACGGAAAGATCCTCGCCGAAGGTACGTTCAGGCCAACCCCGGAGTTACTGGCCGCTATCATCAGTGGTGACGCGTACGCGAACGTCCACACGCTTCAACATCCAGCGGGGGAGATCCGCGGACGGCTCAGAGCACAACACTGATCTGATTGCCGTCCGGGGTTCCTGCCACGCGGCGAAGCCCCCCGTTGAGTCACATTGATGCTGGCCGGGGTCCGTTTCGGCGCCGTCGCCGGCGTGATCGCGTTCGCGTCCACGCTGGCCGCGAACCTGGCGATCCTCGTGCTTCGTCCCGCCGACCTCTGTCGCGTCGGTCCCCTCAGCATCATCCTGCTGAATCTCGGCGCGGCGTTCATCTTCCTGCTACTGGCCGGCGCAGCCGGCTTCGCGGCCGGTCGCGCCGATGGAACGGTGCCATCGGCGGCACTCGCCGGAGTGGTGGTGGGGGCGATCAGCGGTTGCGCCGTGCTGGCGCTCATTCCGTTCGGCCCGGCAATGATGCACCGGCTGATGGAACTCACTACCCTGTGCGCGGACGGTGGCTCATTCGGTGGCGGCGGCTCGTTCGGCTTTGGGACATCACCGCCACCTGGCTTTCTGACACCGCCGCCGGGTGCATTGGCCCCTCCGCCGGGTGCGCTTACGCCGCCACCCGGTCCTGCCGGACTTGTCTTTCAGACCATTGGGATCCTATTCGGCGTGGGCTTCGGGACCGCCCTGGCCGCCGGCGTGGCCGCGCTGGCCGGCTTGATTGGCGTCGCGACCAGATCGCGGAGTCACCATAGCTGACCGCGCCACCTATCCGATGGGTTCCACAGCGCGATGTCGGAGTCAGAGCCTGCACCACCGCAGGCCTCCTATGGCGCGGCTCGGGCGGAACGATGTGGGAGGTGGTGCTTGTCCTGATTCCGCGAGATCACAACCATTCCCGCTCCCAGAGACTCGAGGCTCGAGGTTTAACGACGATCAGCCAGGACGCCGCTGAAGGATTCCTGGAGAGCCGATTCCAAAAACGCCAGCGCGTCGTCATCGTGCGCCGTCGAAAGAAACGCCGCCTCAAACTGTGACGGCGGGAACAGGACACCCTGTGGCAGGAGACGCCGAAACCAGGCGGCGAACTGCACCGTGTCGGCCCGCTTGGCCGTGTCGTAGTCGGTTACCACGCCTGCGGTGAAGAACGCCGTTAACATCGACCCCACCCGGTTGACGGTCAGCGGGACGCCGGCCACCGCCGCGGCTAACGCCAGCGCGCTGGCGACTCGACCGCCGGTCGCTTCCAGCTGGTGGTAGACGCGATGATCCAGCGCCTCGAGCGTGGCCAGCCCGGCCGCCACGGCGAGGGGATTCCCGGACAACGTCCCGGCCTGGTAGACCGGACCGGCCGGCGCCACCTGCTCCATGATGTCTCGCCGTCCACCGTACGCCCCGATCGGAAGGCCGCCCCCCAACACCTTGCCCAGGCAAGTGAGATCTGGGGTAACGCCGTAGAGTTCCTGCGCGCCACCACGGGCGATCCGGAAGCCGGTGATGACTTCATCGAAGATCAGCAGGCTCCCACTGTCGCGAGTCACGTCGCGCAGTCCGGCGAGGAAGCCGTCCGTCGGAAGGACAACGCCCATGTTCCCCGCGACCGGCTCGACGATGACAGCGGCAACCTGTTTCGGCCAGCGCTCCATCGCCGATTCGACGTCGCCCAGCGCGTTGAACCGGGCCACCACTGTGTCCTCCGCGGCGGCCGGGGTGATGCCCGGCGTCCCCGGGACACCCAGCGTCGCCACCCCTGAGCCCGCGTCCACCAGCAGCGAGTCGGCGTGCCCGTGGTACCCACCGGCGAACTTGATGAGCTTGCGCCGCCCGGTAGCGGCCCGCGCGAGCCGAACGGCGGACATGGTCGCTTCGGTTCCAGAATTGACGAGCCGGAGCATATCGATCGCCGGCATCCGGTCGGAAACAAGCGACGCCAGTCGCACTTCGCCCTCGGTCGGCGCGCCGAAGGTCCAGCCTCGCTCCAGTTGCGCGCGTATCGCCTCGACGACGGCCGGCGGGCGGTGACCCAGGATCAAGGGACCCCAGGAGCCGACCAGATCGAGATACCGGTTGTCGTCGATATCCCAGACCCAGGGACCTTCGGCTCGGGCGATGAAGGGCGGCGTCCCCCCGACCGCGCCATAGGCTCGGACCGGGCTGTTGACGCCGCCCGGGATCAGGCGCTGTGCCTCCTCGAACAGCGCGGCCGACCGCTCGACGCCTACGATGTCTCCCGCTCGATGTCGAGGTCGAAGGCGTCGTGCATGACGGCGGCTCCCAGGGTTGGATCGGGACTTTCGCGCAGAGCCCGGATGGGCCCGTCGAGGAACCTGGCCGTCAGGGCCTCGGCCAGCTGCCGCATTGCCTCCCGCGTCTCGACCTCAGCTGCGGGCACGTGGGCCAGGTGGCGCTCGAGGACCCGGTCACGAAGGTCCGCGATCCGAGTGACCAGGGCCTGGATCGTGGGTGCCGATTCTCTCGCATCCAGGGCATGGCGCGTTGCTCGCACCTCTTCGGCGACGATCTGCTCCGCGGCCGGAATGAAGGCCTCACGTTCTTCGCGGTTGGCCTCGGCGACCTGTTGGAGGTCATCGATGTTCAGGAGTTGGACGCCGGCAACAGCGCCGGCGTCGGGATCGATATCGCGCGGGACAGCCATGTCGACGATCAGCAGCGGACGACCGTCGCGACGCTGCTGAAAGGTCATGACCCGGCCCGCGTCGAGCAGATGGTGAGGGGCGCTGCTCGACGACACGATGATGTCCACCACACCGATGATCTCTTCAATCGCCTCAAAGGGAACCGCCGCCGCGCCGGCCGGCTGGGCAACCTCGTCGGCCCGTTGGAATGATCTCGAGGCCAGATAGACCTGACCGATCCGCTGGTTGCGCAATAGCCGCAAGGTCACCTCGCTCATCTCACCGGCGCCCAGCACCAGCACACTCCGGCCGGCGAGGCTGCCAAGGACGTCCTGTGCAGCCGCCACCGCGGCGTGGCTTACCGAAACCGGGCGCCGTCCGAGCCCGGTTTCGTGGCGAATGCGCTTGGCAGCTCGCAGCGCCCCTCGGATGATGATCTCAAGGTGGACGTCGAGGGCGCCGGCCTGCCGGGCCCGGGCCAGCGCTCGCTTGAGCTGGCCGAGCACTTGCGCCTCGCCGATCATCAGGGAGTCGAGGCCGCCGGCAACGAAAAACAGATGAGCCATCGCATTGTCGCCCGTGAGCCGATACGCGAAGCGCCGCCAGGCTTCGAACGGCAGCTGATGCGGCCATAGGCCAAACGATTCGAACAGCCGATCGGGCGTGTCGCTCGCCGAGGTGATCGCGTAAAGCTCGGTCCGGTTGCAGGTCGAGAGAAGGACGCCGCTGTCGATCAGATCATGGTCGATAAGACGACGAACGCACTCGCCAACCCCGGCTTCGGGAATGAAAGCCTGTTCCCGGACGTCGAGTGGGGCTGACTTATGACTCAGGCCAAGAACAACAAACTGCACGAGGCTTTCAGCCTAATACAGTCGTCGTCGTGCGCTAGACCGGGAAGACGCCGTGCTTGCGGTTCACGCGCGAGCGCTGGCTTGTTGCGTAGGCGGCAAACCGATTCACCAGCTCGGTGCGCAGATCGTTCGGCGCGATCACGGCATCGACGATCAGATCTGATGCCAGCCGATAGAGATCGATGTCTTCCCGGTATTCCTCCTGGAGCTTGCTGACGAAGGCCGGTCGCTCGGCTTCGGGGAGTTCCTGGATTTTGTTGTAGAAGACCGCATTGACGGCGGCGCTCGGGCCCATGACGCCGATCATGGCGGTGGGCAGGGCCAGCGTCGCATTCGATTCATAGGCCGGGCCGGCCATCGCATAGAGGCCCGCCCCGTAGGCCTTGCGGACGATGACCGAAATCTTCGGAACGGTCGCCTCCGCTACCGCAGCGACCATCTTGGCGCCGTGGCGGATGATCCCCTGCCGTTCCACGGCGGTGCCGATCATGAAGCCAGGCACGTCGGCGAGGAACAGCAGCGAGATGTTGAAGGCGTCGCACAGCCAGATGAAGCGCGCGGCTTTGTCGGCAGAGTCGACGAACAGAATGCCGCCTTTGTGGAGCGGCTGATTGGCGATCACCCCCACAACTCGCCCGTCGATCCGCGCCAGACCACAAATGATCTCCTTGGCGTAGAGCTTCTTGATCTCGAAGAAGCTGCCCTCGTCGATCACGCCATCGATCAGGTGCTGCATGTTGAAGGCGCGCCCCTCATCCTCGGGGACAAGGCTGTCGAGCGGGAAGGGCGGCCGCGCTGCGGCCGGCGACTGTTGCGAGGCCGTCTCCAGCCAGTTCTGCGGGAAATAGCTGAGGTAGCGGCGGCCCATGGCAATGGCCTCTTCATCGGACGCCACCAGTATGTCGCCACAGCCGCTGACGGTCGTGTGCATCCGTGCCCCGCCCATCTCTTCGAGGGTCACCTTCTCGCCGATCACCATCTCCGCCATCCGCGGTGATCCGAGGTACATGCTGGCGTTGCCCTCGACCATGATCGTGATGTCGCAGAAGGCCGGGATGTAGGCGCCACCCGCCGCGGAGGGGCCGAAGAGAAGGCAGATTTGCGGGACGACGCCGGAAAGCTGCACCTCCTGATAGAAGATGCGGCCGGCGTGCCGCCGCCCAGGAAACATCTGAACCTGGTCGGTGATCCGCGCTCCGGCCGAGTCGACCAGGTAGAAAATCGGCACCCGCAACCGCTCCGCCGTCTCCTGAATGCGAACAATTTTTTCCACCGTCCGCGGTCCCCATGAGCCGGCCTTAACCGTCGGATCGTTGGCCATGACGCAGACGGTGCGTCCATCGATCCGCCCGATCGCCGTGACCACCCCATCGGCGCCGTAACCGGGCTCGTCGCTGTGCGCCAGCAGCCCGTCTTCGATCAGGAAATCCGGGTCCAGCAGGAGCTCGAGCCGGCGGCGCACCGGCAGCTTGTGCTCCTGGCGAAGCTTCTCGGCGTACTTCGCGGAGCCACCGGCCCGCGCGGCGTCCGACCGCGCGTTCAACTCGTCGCCGGCAGCTTCCTTGCGCTTGGCGGCGCTCATGCGAGCACGCTTTTTGCTTCGGACGGTTGGACGGCGTGCATCTTGCCGGGCAGTCTCGAGCCGAGCGTGCGCTCGAGGCCGCGGGCCACTTCGATGAGGCGGTCGATGTCGACCCCGGTCTTAATGCCCATGGCTTCCAGCATCGTCAACGCGTCTTCGGTGCAGAGGTTGCCGCCGGCGCCCGGAGCAAAGGGGCTGCCGCCCAGGCCGCCGACCGATCCCTCGAAGAGGCTGACGCCCGTTTCCAGCGCTGACAACAGGTTCGCCATGGCCGCCCCGCGAGTGTCGTGGAAATGGGCGCCCCACCGCACCAGGGGAAGCCGCTCCTTCATCGCCTGGAACAGCTCCTCCACCTGCGCTGGGTTGGCGACGCCGATCGTATCCGCCAGCGTAATCTCCCTGATGCCGCCATCCGCCAGCATCACCGCAAGCTCCTCGACCCGTGCCGGCGATACGGCGCCCTCATAGGGGCAACCAAAAGCCACACTGATGCTGGAATCAACGGCGACCCCATCGACAGTCGCCTCGCGGCCGATTTCGATGATGTCGTTCAGCGTCTCCTGCACTGAGCGATTGAGGTTCTGCCGGTTGTAGCCGTCGGTCGCCGCCACGGTCACGGCGATGTTCCGCACACCGGCGGCTTTAGCCCGATCCAGGCCCTGGCGATTGGGCACGAGGACCCGCAGCCGATCCATGCGGTCCTGCAGCGCTTCCAGCACGGCTTCGGCGTCGGCCAGCTGGGGCACCCACTTGGGATGCACCATCGAGGTGGCTTCGACCCTTCGCAGGCCGCAGTCCAGCAGGCCCGCGATCAGGCCAACTTTTGCCGGAGTCGGCACTGGGCTTGCCCAGCTCTGCAGGCCGTCGCGGGGACCCACCTCGACCCAGTCGACGGATGGGGCGCTCATCGACCCGTGAATCTCGGCTCGCGTTTCTCGAAGAACGCCGTCACGCCTTCCTTCAAATCACTGCTCAGGCTGAGCAGCGCGAGCTGGTCTTGCAGGTAGGCCATGGCCGCGGGGAAGCTCATGTCCTGCATCTTGTAGAAGGCCTCGAGCCCCAGCTTCATGCCGATCGGGCTCTTCCGTGCCAGCTCTTGCGTGAGGGCATCGACTTCCGCATCGAGTCGCTCGGCCGGCACCTGGCGGTTGATCAGACCGAGTCTTAAGGCCTCCACCGCGTCGATGCGCTTGCCGGTCAACATCAGTTCCATGGCGGCCTTGCGGGGAAGATTTCGAAACACGATGGCCATCACCATCATCGGGAAGACGCCGACATTCACCTCGGGCATTCCGAATTGGGCGGCATCGGATGCCACCGCGAGGTCGCAGGCCGCAACCAGGCCCATCCCAGCCGCCAGGGCGTGGCCGTTGACCCGCGCGACGGTCGGTTTGCCGAGTTCGGTCATATCGTTAAAGAGCTCGGCCAGCTGGCGCCGCTGGAAGTAGCGATCCAGCTCCGGCTGCTCGCGACGAAAACTGTTGAGATCCGCCCCAGCGCAGAAGATCTGGCCGGCGCCCGTAATGACGATGGCGCGCACCGCGGCCTCGAGTTTTGCCTCTTGCAACGCGGCACGCAGTTCGACGACCACCTCGTGGCTGAGCGCGTTGCGAGCATCCGGGCGGTTGATGGTCACGGTCGCGACGGCGTCACGCCGCGCGTAGAGGAGATGCGTCAACTCCACTCAGGCAAGTATATGGTGCGAGATTTTGACGCTCTGCCAGCGCTCCTAGAATGAAATCGTGGAGGACGTTGTGTTGGTTGCGGCCGCCCGCACACCGTTTGGCAAGCTGGGCGGCGGCCTCTCCACCCTCCCGGCGCCTGAACTCGGTGCCGTGGTCATCCGCGAGGTGCTCGACCGCGCGCAGGTGGTGGGCGCCGAGGTGGACCAGGTGATCATGGGGACGGTTATCACGGCGGGCATCGGCCAGATTCCGGCCCGCCAGGCGGCGCTAAAAGCCGGGCTGCCCACCAGCGTTCCGGCGTTGACCGTCAACAAGGTTTGCGCGTCGTCACTGAAGGCCGTCAACCTGGCGGCCCTGCTGATCCGTAACGGCGACGCCCAGGTCGTCGTCGCCGGCGGGATGGAGAGCATGAGCCAGGCTCCGTACCTGCTCGAGAAGGCGCGCTTCGGGTACCGGCTGGGCGACAGCGCCCTGATCGACAGCATGGTGCGCGACGGTCTCACCGATCCAGCCAATGGCTGCCACATGGCCGTGGAGGGGAGCAACGTGGCCGGCGAATTCGAGGTTTCCCGCGAACGGCAGGACGAGTACGCGTACGGCAGCCAGCAGCGCTATGCGGCCGCGCTCACAGCGGGTCGCTTTGCGGAAGAGCTCGTCGCGGTGCCCGTGATCAACGCTAAGGGTACCGCCGTGGTCTCGGCCGATGAGCAACCCCGACCGGAGACGACGGTCGAAGGGCTGGCTCGCCTCAAGCCTCTCTTCCAGCCTGACGGCACAGTGACCGCCGGGAACGCTCCGGGCGTCAACGATGGCGCGGCAGCCGTGCTGGTGATGAGCGGGGCCGAGGCGCAGCGGCGCGGCCTGTCGCCGCTCGCCAGCTGGATCGCCTACGGCGAGTCGGCGGCCGATACGCCGTACCTGGCAACGGTGCCGGCGTCGGCGATCCAGTCCGCGCTCAAACGGCGTGGTCTGCGTGTCGACGACATGAAACTCTTCGAGATCAATGAGGCGTTCGCCGCGGTCGCCTGCACCTCGATGGACCTGCTCGGGATCGACGAGGAGCGGGTCAACGTCGACGGGGGCGCGCTGGCGGTTGGGCATCCTATCGGTGCCTCCGGTGCGCGGATCCTGATGCACCTGGTCTTCGAGCTTCGGCGGCGCGGTGGTGGTTACGGCGCGGCCGGGATCTGTTCGGGAATGGCACAGGGCGAGGCCACCATCGTGCGAGTGAACTAGTGGAGCTCGCTCTCAGCCCGGAGCAGGAGGCGATCCGCAAGCTGGTACGGGAGTTCGCCGAGCGGGAGGTCAAGCCGCGCGCCGAAGCCATCGACCACACCGCCGAGTTCCCCCGCGACCTGGTGCAGAAGGCCGCCGACCTCGGACTGCTCGGCATCCTGGTCCCGGAAGAATATGGCGGTGCTGGTCTCGACCACGTCTCCTTCGCGATTTTCGTCGAGGAGGTCGCCCGCTTCTGCGCCAGCACCTCGGTCATCCTCGACGTCCATACATCCGTCGGGACGGAGCCCATCGTGCTCTTTGGCACAGAGGATCAGCGGCGACGATGGCTTGTTGACCTGGCCCAGGGCAAGAAGCTCGCAGCCTTCGCGCTGACCGAGCCGGAAGCGGGGTCCGACGCGGCCAGCCTCACCACCACCGCGATCCGCCGCGATGGTGGCTATGTCCTGAATGGCACCAAGATCTTCATCAGCAACGCCGGCGAGGCCGGGCTCTATATCGTCTTTGCCACCACGCGGCCCGGTTCCGGTGCGGACGGGATCACGGGGTTTCTCGTCGGGGGTGATAACCCCGGCCTGAAAGTCGGACCGAAATTCAAAAAGATGGGCCTCAACGGCTCCGCCATCGCGGAGGTGTACCTGGAGAACTGCGCCGTCGATGAGGGGGAACGACTCGGGCAAGAAGGAGAGGGGTTTCGAATCGCGATGCGCGCCCTCGACAGTGGCCGGATCGGCACCAGCGCGCAGGCGGTCGGACTGGCGCAGGGCGCGCTGAACGACGCGGTGGCCCACGCCCGGGAACGCAAGCAGTTCGGCAGGCCGATCGCGGAGCTGCAGACCATCCAGAACAAGCTTGCCGACATGGCGGTGAGAATCCGGGCGGCTCGCTGGATGACCTGGAAGGCGGCGGCCCTTTGCGATGCCGGGCAACCCTTCACGAGGGAAGCCGCGATGGCCAAGCTGTTCGCCACCGACGCTGCCATGGACATCACGCTCGACGCCCTGCAGGTGTTCGGTGGCTATGGCTACCTCGAGGAGTATCCGATGGCGCGGCGGGTCCGCGACGCCAAGGCCTGCCAGATCTATGAAGGCACAAACCAGGTGCAGCGGATGGTCATCGCCCGCGAACTGGTGCGCGTCTAATGGATTTCGCGCTCAACGAGGAGCAGCAACAGATCCGGGAGATGGTCCACGACCTCTGCCTCGAGCGGGTGGAACCGAGAGCGGCCGAGGTCGACGAATCGGGCGAGTTTCCCTGGGATATCAAGGAGCTCTTCGCCAAACACGACGTCCTGGCGATCCCGTTCACCCCGGACTACGGCGGCGTGAGCGGCAGCGCGCTGACACTGATCGTGGCGGTTGAGGAGATCAGCAAGTTCTGCGTCACCTCATCCCTCATCCTCAGCGTGCAGTCGCTGGGCAGCCTACCCATCTGGCTGGCCGGCACGGAGGAGCAGAAGCGCCGCTATCTTCCGCCGCTGGCCCGCGGCGAACAGCTGGCGGCCTATGCCCTGACCGAGCCCGGCTCGGGATCGGACGCCGGTGGGATGCAGACGCGCGCCATCAAGCGCGGTGACACCTACGTCATCAACGGCTCCAAGACCTTCATTACCGGTGGGAGCGTGGCCGACACCATCGTTGTCTTCGCCCGCACCGACCAGGATGGTGATACGCCAGCCCGCAACATCTCGGCATTCATCGTTGAGAAGACGATGCCGGGCTTCAAGGTTGGCAAGCTCGAGAAGAAGCTCGGAATCCGAGGATCGCCGACGGCCCAGCTCTTCTTTGAAGACCTGGAGGTCCCGGTGGTCAACCGGTTGGGCAATGAGGGCGAGGGATTCAAGCTGGCGATGCGCGTGCTGGATCATTCGCGGCCCGGAATCGCGGCCCAGGCGCTTGGGATCGCCGAAGGCGCGTTCGACCTGGCGAGGCGATACGCCCGCGACCGGCGCCAGTTCGGCAGGCCCATCGTCGAATTCCAGGGCATTCAATTCATGCTCGCCGACATGGCCACCCAGATCGAGGCGGCCCGGGCATTGACCTACGCCTCGGGTGAGGCGCTGGACCGGCATCTCCCCGATATCGGGGCCACCTCCTCGATGGCCAAGCTCTTCGCGTCAGATACCGCCATGCGGGTGACCACCGATGCGGTGCAGATCCTGGGTGGCTATGGTTACCTGCGGGATTTTCCCGCCGAGCGGATGATGCGGGACGCGAAGATCACCCAGATTTACGAGGGAACGAACGAGATCCAGCGCTTGGTCATCGCCCGCGAGCTGCTCAGGGATTCGGCGTGACCGTCAAACAACTCTACGTCGCCGGAGCCGGCTTGATGGGCGCCGGCATCGCCCAAACCGCCATCGCCGGCGGCTACGAGGTCACCATCCGGGAGGTGGACGACGCGCCCCTGACCAAGGGGATAGAGAGCATCAAGACTCGCCTCGAACGCCTGGTGCAAAAGGGTGAGCTCGACCCCACCGCGCGTGACGATGCCCTGGGGCGCCTGCATCCGACCACCTCCCTGGAGGCGGCCGGCCGAGCCGACTTCGTCATCGAGGCGATCACCGAAAATTTCGAGGCCAAGCGCGACCTCTTCAGACGCCTCGACGGCATCTGCAAACAAGAGGCCATTCTCGCCAGCAACACCTCCTCCATCCCCATCACCGCAATGGCGGCGGTGACTCGGCGGCCGGACCGGTTCATCGGCATGCACTTCTTCAACCCGGTGCCCCGCATGCCGCTGGTGGAGGTGACCCGCGGCCGCGACACCTCTGATGCCACGCTCACCACGACCTTGGAGCTATCCAAATCCCTGGGCAAGACCCCGATCACCTCCCTCGACTATCCGGGCTTCATCGTCAACCGGATGCTGGTGCCCTTCATCAACGAGGCGATCCGGGCACTGATGGAGGGATTGGGAACGCGCGAGGACATCGACCGGGGGGCCAAGCTGGGCTTGAACCATCCGATGGGACCCCTCGAGCTGGCGGACTTCGTCGGCCTCGATACCCACCTCTACATCTGCGGTGTGCTCTATGACGGGCTCCACGACCCGCGTTTCGCGGCTCCGCCGTTGTTGCGGCAGCTGGTCGACGCGGGCCATTTCGGACGAAAGAGCGGGCGCGGCTTCTACCGTTATGGACCCGACGGCAGCCGGCTGCCCGACTGACGCCTGATCCACGCCCAGGGGCGCCGGGGCACAAGCGCGGCCACCAGGAACGTCAGCGCCGCGACGAATGAGGCGACGGCCAAGGTTGCTGTGCCGAGCGCGATGCCCGCCCAGGCCACTCCGCTCTTCGACGCGATTTCGCTGACTGGGGTACCACCCAGAAGGTGCAGGCTGACGAAGCCATCGGCGAGGATGAAGGTCCCCAGCATGATCAGGAGGGCGCCCGTCCGGCGGGCGCGAGCAAGCCAAAACGCCCCCACCAGCCAGAGGATGACGGCGATGGCGGCAGCGAACGCCCCGTCTTCTGGGGTTGCCGTCCCAAAGTCCTTCCGCGCGACGTTGTCGGTGGTCTGCAGGACCGCCAGTACCGCGCCCAGGAGGGATACAAGAATGAGGGGCAGCATCTCCAGTTGCCTGCGCCGGCCCGTCGGGTGACTCCAACTGACGATGGCGGCCATAACGGTCAGCGCGCAGGCCGGCAGCAAGGCGATCAGCACGCCGGCAACTTCAAGACCCTCATGCTTCGCGTAGATATCGATCTCCCATGGTGCGCTCACGAAGTGACCCGAGGCGATCACCCCGAATTCGGTAAAGGCGATCAGGCCGGCCGCAAACACGGCGAGGCGAAAACCACGCCACGCGAGGTACAGACTGCCCATCCAGATGAGTCCGACGAGGCCCCCGACCGCCACATAGATGATGTCGACGTTGGTACTGCGGAGTTCATGAGCCAGGTTGAAACCGCCCAGCGCGATAGACAGCAGCCCGGCGGCCAGTAACAGCACCCGCGCCGGCACCAGGAACGGGCCGCGCGTGCTTCGGCCCGCCGGACTGGCCCGCATCGCGATCATCTTACGGTTGGCACCGTCGATGCTCGCGCGGATGCGGTGCAGCCGACACCTTTGGCATTCGCTAGACTGGCTGCTTCAGTTGGGAACGCAACCGCGCCGGCGGCGCGCGTCCGCCGCGCTCGGCCCGCTGCGCGTCTGGCCGTCCGGGCGCGCTGCTGTGGCCGTGATCGCCGGATTAGCCCTACTGGTCGCGGGGCTGCTCAGCTTCCGCGTCTGGTCGGCCATTCACGCGATTGCCCCACGCGCCCAGCCGGCTGACCTGGTCGCGCTCGTCCATGCCCAGAGTGACGAGCCGGGTTCGCTTGGCTGGAAGATCAAGCGTAACGAGCGGATCAACATCGTGCTGCTTGGATACGGCGGGCCGGGGCACGATGGTCCCTATCTCACCGACTCCATCATGGTGCTCTCCCTGCGTCCGGGAACGCACGAAGCGATCATGGTCTCGCTGCCACGCGACCTCTGGGTGAAGATTCCCGCCCTCCCCAACAACCGCTTCATGATGGGCAAGCTCAATAGCGCCTACGCGATCGGGAGCGATCGCCGCAATTATCCGAACGTGCGCAACGATTGGAAAACCTTAACCGGAGGCGGGGACCTGACGGCGGCGACAATCTCGCAGGTCATCGGGCAGCCGGTCGACTACTGGGTTGGCGTCGATTTCAAGGCCTTCAGGGACGTCGTCGACGCCCTCGGCGGGGTTCAGATCAACGTGCCCACGGCGCTTGACGACCGCCGCTACCCGCGGGGTGAAACCGCCGGAATGATGCACATCCACTTCAATCCGGGTTTGCAGCAATTCGACGGCGAGCGGGCCCTGGAGTATGCCCGTTCCCGGGAGTCCACCTCCGATTTCGACCGCTCTCGACGCCAGCAGCTCATCATGGTGGCCGTCCGCCAGCGGGTGTTCTCATTGAACGCCATTCCCCGGCTGCTGTCGCTGCTCGGCGCGCTGCAGGACAATGTGCGGACCAACTTGCGCCCCGCTGAGATGCGACTGCTGGCCGGCCTGGCCGGGCAGTTCAAGGACGAGGACATCCGGCGGGTCGCAATCGACACCTCGAATTTCTTGCGCAGCGGATACAGCAGCGACGGCCAGTATGTCCTACAACCCCTCGATCCAACCTACGGCGCGCTGCACCGTTACCTGGCGATCGCGCTGGTGGACCGGTCGGTGCTGGCGACCCGGGTGCCCTTCCAGCTCCAGGATGGAAGCGGCCGCTACTGGCTGCCGTACGGAATTGGGACGCCCGCCAGCATCCTGACGTCCCTGCTCCAGGCTGAAGGCTGGGACGCCCGCCCCGCTCCGGCCAGCACCCGGCGGGTGGCGCAGACCGAGATTTTGGACGGCTCCGGCGGCAGTGCGACAACCACCGTGGCCTGGCTGAAGAGCTACTTCGGCGCGGTGGTGACAACGGTCCCGCCGCCGGCCAGCGGTCCGGCGATCACGGTCATCATCGGCTCGGATTTCACGCAGAGGACGTTTCCCGCCCCCCACTAGGACACAGGCTGTCCCGGCCAAAACCTCCGCTGATAGGATGAGTTCGAGATGAGTTTGGCCGGGGCCTTGTTGTCCGGCGATGTCCGGGCACTGGCGAGGGCCATCAGCCTGGCGGAGGATCGAGATCCGCAGGCGACGGAACTGGTGGCCGAGTTGCAGCCTCACACCGGCAATGGCTACCTGGTGGGGCTCACCGGCGCGCCCGGCACCGGCAAAAGCACTCTCGCCGACGCGCTGGTCAAGGTGATCCGTGACCGCCAGAGAACGGTGGGCGTGATCGCCGTCGACCCGAGCAGCCCCTTTACCGGCGGCGCTGTCCTCGGCGACCGCATCCGGATGTCGCGGCACACCCTCGACAAAGGCGTCTTTATCCGCAGCATGGGTGCGCGCGGTCATCTGGGTGGGCTGGCGGCCGCCACCCGAGAGGCGATTCATCTGCTTGATGCCTACGGGCGGGACGTCATTCTGGTCGAGACCGTCGGTGTCGGCCAGTCCGAGCTGGAAATCTCGACCATCTGCGACACCGTGGTTCTGACGCTGATGCCCGAGTCGGGCGACGCCGTCCAGACGATCAAGGCCGGCATCCTCGAGATCGCCGATGTCTTCGTTATCAACAAAATCGACCTGGGCGGTGCCGAAAAGACCCGGCGGCTGATCCAGGACGCCATGACGCTCGGGCAAAAGCAGGCCTGGCGGCCGCCCATCGTGATGGCATCCGCCGCGAAAGAAGAAGGGATCGGCGAGGTCTGGGACGCGATTCTCGCGCACCAGGCCTTCCTCAAGGAAAGCGGCGCCCTGGCGTCGCGCCGGCAGGAGCGGGTCAAGCAGGAAGTCGTCGCGTTGGTGGCCGAACGCGCACGTGAGGATGCCCGCCGGCTGCTCGATGGCGACACCGTGGTGGGGCGGCGGCTGCGGGAGAACCGGAATGGGAAACTAAACCCATACACACTCGCCGAGGAAGTCCTCGGAGCACGAGCATCGCAAGGAGGCAGTTGATGGCGCTTCGCCGCAAGACCGCGTACGAGGAGTGGGCGACCCGGTATCGAGCCGGGAAGCGGGCGCCGAAGGAGAGCGCCACCACGATCTCCGGCGTGCCGGTGGAACCGTTGTACACGCCGGAAGACCTGGCCGGATGGAGTTACGACGACAAGCTCGGCTACCCTGGTGAGTTTCCTTACACGCGCGGGGTCTATCCGTCCATGTACCGTGGACAGCTCTGGACCATCCGTCAATTCGCCGGCTATGGTACCGCGGAAGAGACGAACCACCGCTACAAGTTCCTGCTCTCGCAGGGCCAGGCCGGGCTGTCGGTGGCCTTCGACATGCCCACCCTGATGGGCTACGACTCCGACGATCCGCTGAGCGAAGGCGAGGTGGGCCACTGCGGGGTCGCGATCGACTCGCTGGAGGACATGGAGACGCTCTTCAGCGGGATCCGGCTGGACCAGATCACCACCTCGATGACGATCAACTCCCCCGCCGCCATCCTCTATGCGATGTATATTGCCGTGGGCGAGAAGGAAGGCTTGGCTCTCGGGGCGCTGGGCGGCACGTTGCAGAACGACATCCTGAAGGAATACATCGCGCAGAAGGAGTACATCTTCCCGCCCGAACCGTCGATGCGGCTGGTGGTGGATACGATCGTCTTCGCTGCGCGCCACATGCCCCGCTGGAACGCGGTGTCCATTTCCGGATATCACATCCGCGAGGCGGGCTCCACCGCGGTCCAGGAGCTGGCGTTCACCCTGGCCGATGGGATGGCCTATGTGGAGGCGTCCATCAAAGCCGGCCTGAATGTCGACGAGTTCGCACCTCGTCTCTCCTTCTTTTTTGATTCGCACATCGATTTCTTTGAGGAGATCGCAAAATTCCGGGCCGCCCGCCGACTGTGGGCGCGCATCATGCGTGACAAATATGGTGCCCGCGATCCCAAGTCCTGGATGCTGCGTTTCCACACCCAGACCGCGGGCGTCTCCTTGACCCGGCAGCAGGTCGAGAACAACATCAGCCGCACCGCCTACGAAGCGATGGCCGCGGTACTGGGCGGAACGAATTCACTACACACCAACTCGATGGACGAGGTACTGGCCCTGCCGACGGAGCGGGCGGCCCAGATTGCCCTGCGTACCCAGCAGGTGCTCGCTCACGAGACCGGTGTGACGAACACCATCGATCCGCTCGCCGGGTCGTTTTTCATGGAGCGGCTAACCGACGAGATGGAGCAGGGCGCGCAGCAGTACTTTGATCGCATCGATGAGCAGGGTGGCGTGCTTTCCTGCATCGAGAATGGGTTCTTCCAGCGAGAGATCGCCGATGCGGCTTTCGAATTCGAACGCAAGCTGGAGGCGAACGAGCGGATCGTCGTGGGCGTCAACGCCTACAAGGAGGGCGAAGGCGCCGACGTGCCCACCCTCAAGATCGGCCCCGAGACCGAGCGGGGCCAGGTTGCGCGGCTCAAGGCCGTCAAGGCCCGCCGTGACAACACCAGCGTGCGCAACCGGCTGGAGGAGCTCAAGGTCGCGGCTCGGAGCAGTGACAACCTGATGCCGCCGCTGCTGAACTGCGTCAAGGCATACGTCAGTGAGGGTGAGATCATGGGCGCGCTCAAGGATGTCTTCGGCGTCTACCGGGAGCCGATCCTCTTCTAGATGATGCGGCTTCGCTTCTCTGTGCTAGGACGGGTGCTGGCAGCCATCGCCGTTTTGGTGATCGTCGCTCTCTACGTGATGCGACACTGATGGCACCGGCAGAGACGTCGCCCAGGTCACAGGCGCCGATGAATCAAAACAAGCGCTGGCGAGTGCTCACCGCCAAAGTTGGCCTCGATGGACACGACCGTGGCGTCAAAGTAGTGTCGCGCGCCCTCCGTGACGCCGGCGTGGAAGTGATCTATGCAGGGCTTCGGCAAACGCCCGAGATGGTCGTGGAGGCGGCCATCCAGGAAGATGTTGACGCCATCGGCGTGAGCCTGCACAGCGGTGCGCACATGACACTGATCCCCCGTATCCTGGAGCTCCTCAAGGAACGCGATGCCTCCGACATCGTGATCTTTGGCGGCGGCATCATTCCCCAGGACGACGCCACCGAGTTGAAGCGGATGGGTGTGGTGGAGATCTTCGGGCCAGGGAGCTCCCTGCAATCGATCATTGACTTTGTGAACCACGGCTTCAAGGCGGCGTGATCGCCAGCGCGCCCCGAAAGCTCGGCCGTTTCGACCTTCACTGCTTGAGCGATGGCCTCTGGCGCCTGGACGGCGGCTCGGTCTTTGGCGTCGTTCCCAAGGTGATGTGGGAGAAACTGAAACCCCCGGATGCCCGCAACCGTATTCTGATGGCCACCAAATGCCTGCTCGTCCGGACACCGGACGCCAACATCCTGGTTGAGGCCGGCATCGGGCCGAAACTCTCCGACAAGGAACGCGATATCTATGCGTACGAGCGAGATCCGGGCATCCCCGATGCGCTTGCCGGAATCGGCTTAAAGACGCAGGACATTGATCTGGTGGTCCTCAGCCATCTGCATTTCGACCACGTGGGGGCCCTGGTCACGCCCGGCCGCGACGGCGAACCGACGCCGCTGTTTCCGCGCGCCCGGCACGTCGTGCAGGCCAGGGAGCTCGCGGCCTGGCGCCATCCGGATCCACGCAGTAAGCCGTCGTATAAGCCCGAGAATCTGACCCTCCTTGAGGAGGAGGGGCGTCTGCAGGTTGTCGACGGCGACCAGGATATTGCGCCCGGCGTGCGAGTCAAGGTGACGGGCGGTCACACCGCCGGACACCAGGCGGTCTATGTGCGGGACCAGGAGCAAACTGTCGTGTTCACCGGTGACTTCCTTTTCATGCGCGCGTTTATGAAAGTGAACTGGGTGAGCGCGCTGGACCTATTCCCCCTGGAAGCCATGGAGCGCAAGGCCGCGTTCCTGAAGGAGGCTGCCCGGGAGCGGTACCTGATCTGGCTCTACCACGAGACCGAGCAGATGCTCGGCTACTGGACTGGTGAAGGCTTCACGAGCGTCTGAGGCTTCGTCTCAGCTGACAATGAGGAGCACTTCGGAGCCGCAATTCTCGCACTCGCCGCGCACCACGTAGTTGCCGGTCTTCAAGTCCATGGCGGAAGGGCGCAGGATGGCGACCGATTGCCGGCACGCCCGGCAGTTGGCCTTCATCGGCGCGACCGGAACCTCTGGCGCCTGGAAGGTCCAGGTATGAGGCGCGACCTGGTGCATGGTTGCGTGGGCAAGGGCCATGTTCGAGCTCCTACCCTGTCTAACGCGCAGGGTCACAAAAGAACGTCCGCCCTTTGGCCGGTCTCCTTACGGCAAACCGCGTAGAAGCGAGCGCGGCTCGGGGCGGTTCTGGCTCAGTAGACGATGACCGGGGTATCGGTCGGCGTCCAGTTCCAGAGCCAGACCATATTGCTGTAGGGCACGTTCACGCAGCCGTGCGTGCCGTTGTCTTCGCCGGTAGGGTCGTAGTGCGGGAACTGGGTTCCGGGTCCATACCGAGACCGCCAGTAGGCGTCGTGGATTCCGGCTCCTCCGTTGAACCACATCACCATGCGGACCTTGCTGTCCGGGTACCAGTACGGTGACCCCTTCGGCCAGGGTGAGTGCATGGTCCAGGGTGAGACCTTCCAGTAGACCTTGAAGCTGCCCGGGTCCGTCTCCAGGCCGGGCCTCCCAGTTGTCACGTAGGTCCAGAACACCTGCTGGCCGTGTGAGTAGGCCCGGATGACCTGCTCTTTCAAGGAGATCGTGAGCGCCTTCTCCGGCAGGGTCTGGCTCATGGCGGCCTGCAGCACCTTGTCCTGCACCGTGAGGCCCCCGTTGATTTGCTCCAGCTCGGCAACGGTGGCTTTGCTGCTCAGCTGCGCAGCCAACTTCTGGACATGGACGTCGACGATCGTCACGTCCATCTGGAAGATCCGCGCCGTCTGCAGGTCCGCGCGAACCTGGCTGAGCGCCGCATTCACCCCGGCCCGGGCCAGACCGGCGTCGCCGTGGTCTTTCGCCGCTGCCTGGGCGGCGTATTCGCCGATGAGCTTGTTGGCCGTCTCCTGGTCGGCGATGATGAGCGAGACTTTGGACAGGGGCGCCTTTAGCTCGGTGCTGACAGCACGAAAGGCGCGGACGGTCGTGGCATCGTTGACCTCGACCTGGGCCTTGACGGGAAGGCCCCTGAATTCGTCGAGAAGCTGATCGTCGACCCCAAGCTGTCTGGCCTTACCCAGGCTGAGGGACAGCTGCCTGATCGCCGCCTGGGCCGAGTCATGGGTCTCGGCCAGTAGCTTCTGCATCCTCGTCTCCAGCTGTTCCTTGAGATCGCTTTCCTGAACGGCCGCCCGGGAGAAAAACGCGATCCGTCCTTCGTTGAACGGCGCCGTTGCGCTGGGGGGCGCTTCGGCCGCGGTTGTCAGGTCCTGGCGTTGGAGGTCCGAATACTCGGCGGTATCCAGACCTAGCTGCGCGGCGCGGGCCTGGACCGCGAACACCTGGTTGCGGGCAGCCTGGTAATCCTGCTCGGCGAAAGCCTCCCGCATCTGCTGGACGAAGATGAAGCTGGCGACCAGGGCGAACGTCCCCAGCACCACTCCAATTCGGAGCGCGTTTCCACGGAGGAACCTAAGACATAATGCCAGCATCGCTGTCAGCCGATTCTAAGGAGTTCGGCCACATTAGGTAACGGCCGAACGGCGGAAAAGTTCCGGTGAAGGGCCGTTCAAGTGGCGCCAAAGGCTGTGTTAAGATGGGCGCCGCCCAATTCGGGCCGAAGGAGAAAATCACTGGCCACCGCCACGCCCGTTACGCTCAAACTCGAACCCCGCGAAGACCGTGGGAAGCACACCCGCGCGCTTCGCCGCGATGGCCGGCTACCCGGTGTCGTCTACGGCCACAACGTAGACGCCGTGACGGTGGCGGTGGACGGCCGGGAGTTCGTCAAGGCGTTCCAGAAGGTTGGGCGAAATCAACTCCTCGATCTCCAGGTCGGCGACGAGCCGGTCCGGAAGGCGCTCATTCGGGAGGTTCAGCGGAGCCCGCGGGACGGCGATCTCCTGCACGTGGACTTCTATCAGGTCAACCTAACCGAGAAGATCGAGTCGGAAGTGCCGATTGAACTCGAAGGTGAGATCGAGCTGGTCGTGAAGGGGGAGGCCGATCTCCAGCGAGGGCTCCATGCCCTCAAGGTCGAGTGCCTCCCGACCGATCTGCCGCCCGTTATCACCGTCGATCTCTCGGGGCTGAAAGAGATCGACGACGAGATCCGGGTGAAAGATCTGACGGTCCCTCCAGGCTGCGAGATCCTCGATGAGCCTGACGACCTGATCGTCAAGGTCGCCGCCCACCGGGAAGAGGTGGAAGAGGTTGCGCCCGCGCCGGCTGCCGCCGAGGTGCCGACCGTCGGCGAGACGGAGGCCCCCGCCGAACCCGCCGCCGAGGGCGAGGCTCCGACCGAAAGCTAAGTCCAGAGCGCCCCTACAATGGGCGCGATGTGGGCCTGGGTCGTCCGGAACGCCGACACGGACGCCGCTCGCTTCGTTGAAGGGCTTCTTCTATTCCTGATCAGCGTCGTCCTCGCTCGTTTCGTTCGAGCTGCGGCACGCGGGCAACTGAAGCGAACTCACGTCGATCCCGCGGTCAGCCTGCTGGTGGCGCGGCTGGCTTATCTCGGGACGCTCCTCCTCGGTGTCATCGTCTTCTTCACGGTCTGGCTGAAAAATCCGACGTTAGTGTTTGGAGGCTTTGGATTCTTCGCCCTTGCCCTGAGTCTGGCGTTCCAGGACATCCTCAAGAACTTTATCGCCGGCATCTTCCTGCTGCTTGAGCGGCCCTTCCGGATTGGGGACGAGATCACGGTCGACAACCACACCGGTGTGGTAGAGAACATCGAGATGAGGACCACCACGCTGCGCACCAGCGATGGGGAAGAAGTCCTGACGCCCAATTCGCTCGTCTACACGGGCACGATCATCAACCGGACCAGGTACCCGACCCGGCTTTTCACGCTGACGGCGAAGGTCCCCTCAGACGTCGCGGTCGATGGAGTCGTTGCGCGCCTCCGTGAGCAGCTGAAGACTCGGCCGGAGATTGCCAAGGACCCGGCACCGTACGTCGGGTTGCAGCCTAACGTCGATGGCGGGCTGACGCTCGAGGTGCGCTACTGGCTGGACTACCGCCGCAATGATCCGCTGGCGGTGCAGGCTGCCGTCGGGCAGCAGATCTACCAGGCGATTCAATCGAGCAAATAGCGATCCAGGCACGCCGGGCGCTCACGCTTTTCCGGGCCTTCAGCCCGGCAGCCCGGCATTTTCTCGCCTTCTCGCTCTTGATATCGATCGCGTTCGCCATCTTCAACCTGGTCTTCAACCTGTACATGAGCGCGCTCGGCTTCTCCAACGACATCATCGGCGTCTTCAACTCACTCCCAGCTCTCGCCTTGCTCGGCGTCGGGCTTCCCCTCGCCGCTATGGCCGATCGCGTCGGCTATCGTCTCTTCCTCCTGGGAGGCGGCAGCCTGGCGGTCATCGGATCGCTGGTCCTGTCGATCGCCGGCGGTCGGCTGGTCGCGGTGCTCGCCGCCGGGACCTTCGCCCTCGCCCTCTCCGTCCTCGCGGTGCTGAGTGGGCCGCTGCTGGCGCAGATCAGCCGGGAAGCCGAGCGGGTCTCGCTCTTTGCCGTCAACCAATCGCTGGCGTGGCTGGCGGTGCTTCTCGGCGACCTGCTGGGTGGCGGGATACCGGAGGCCGCCGCCCGCGCAACCCGTTCATCGAGTGCCTCGCCGGGGTCGATTCGGTCGGCCTTCGTGGCCATGACCCTATTGACCGTGCTGGGTCTGCCGTTTCTTTTCCGGCTGGCGAAGGAAGCCGGACTGAGACCCACGGTGGTCATGCCAATTCGCGACCTGCTTCGAGTCGACATCCGGCGTTTTGCCCGGATCCTGTTGCCAGGATTCGTGCTCGGCATCGGCGCCGGCATGTATCTCAACTTTCTGCAGCTTTACCTGGCGCAACGTTTTGGATTGACTCCCGGACCGATCGGTCTGATCCTCGCCGCCGGTGCCGCGCTCACCGCGCTTGTCACCCTATCGGCGCCACGGGTGGCCCGTGGTGTGGGATTGAGCCGAAGCGTCGGACTGCTGCAGGCCGCCGGCTCACCGCTGGTGCTGGCGCTTGCCTTCATCATGACGCTGCCCCTTGCCGTGGTGATCATTTTTCTCCGCCAGCTGGCGCTGAACCTGCAGGCACCCCTGAGCCAGGTCTTCGGGATGGAATACGTCGAGCCGCAGCAGCGGGCTCGGCTGGCCACGGCGCAAACGGTGGTGACCGGCATCGGCCTGGGTGGGCTGGGTCCGCTGCTGAGCGGATTCCTCCAGGTACGGGACGGGTATCAACTGGCCTTCTCAGTCAGCGCCGGCTTCTACCTGCTGGCGGGCCTTACCTTCCTGCTGCTCTTCGGCCGGGTACGACTCCCATCGGAGCGCGCCGCGGCCGGCTAAGCCAGTTGACCCAGGGCCAGCAGGTTCCCTTCGCTGTCGCGGAACCACGCTGCCTTTTCGTACCCGAGATCGGCGATGCCCTGCTTGGTTTTGAGGCCGGGGAAGTCATATTCCTCGAAGTGGATGCCGCGACTCTTGAGCTTGGCGACGCTGGCGACGATGTCCTTCACGAACCAGGCCATCTGGGTATGTTGTCCAGAGGCGTGTGCGCCACTGGGGAAGAGGAGAAACCCACTGGTGCCGTTTCCTTCATAGAAGAGGGCGCCCGCGAACTCCCGTGTTGGCCTCAGTCCCAGCTTCTCCGCATAGAACGCCTTCGCGCGCGCGAGATCCTCCACCGGCAGCGTCGTCTTCGCAATCGCGTCATTCAAGCTCATCGGAAGATGTTAGAGCGAACTTCTATAGTCAGCTGATGGCGCAGGAGACGCTGTTTCCGGCTGCGCAGGAGCCGGTCGCCAAAGATCAGCCGCTAGCGGCGCGCATGCGTCCGCGCACACTCGAAGAGTTCGTGGGCCAGGAACACCTGGTTGGTCCGGAGCATGAGCTGCGCCGGGCGATCGAAGAGGATCGGGTCGGCTCGATGATCCTCTGGGGCCCTCCGGGCAGCGGCAAGACCACCCTGGCGCGCTTGATCGCTCGCGTCACGTCATCGCACTTCGTTCCCCTCAGCGCCGTGAGCGCCGGGGTGGCGGACCTGCGCCGAAACATCGAGGAAGCCCGGCTCCGGCGGGCGCAGTCGGGCAAGCGAACCATCCTGTTCATCGATGAGATCCATCGTTTCAACAAGGGCCAGCAGGATGCGGTCCTGCCGTTTGTCGAGGAAGGCGTCATCACCCTTATCGGCGCCACCACCGAAAACCCATCATTCGAAGTCAATGCCGCGCTACTGTCGCGAACCCGCGTCTTCGTGCTTGGTGCGCTGGACGACGGGCAGGTGGGCGAGATTGTCGATCGCGCACTAGAGGACGCGGAGCGTGGGCTCGCAGGCCGCCACGTCGATCTCGACGCTGACGCCCGCGCCGCGCTGATCCGCGTGGCGAACGGCGACGCCCGGGTGGCGCTTAACGGCCTCGAGGCCGCCGCCGCCCTTGCCAGGCCGAAGCAGGGCCGGCGGAACGTCACCGCCGCCCTGGTCGAAGAGGCGGTGCAGCGCAAGAACCTCCTGTACGACCGCGCCGGGGAGGAGCACTACAACATCATCTCGGCTCTGCACAAGAGTCTCCGGGACAGCGACCCGGACGCATCACTCTATTGGTTGGGGCGGATGCTCGAAGCCGGCGAGGATCCCCTGTACGTCGCCCGCCGGCTGATCCGCTTTGCCTCCGAAGACATCGGGCTGGCCGATCCACAGGCGCTGACCCAGGCGGTCGCCGCCCAGCAGGCTGCCCATTTCATCGGGATGCCCGAGGCGAACCTGACGCTGGCGCAGGCGGTGGTTTACCTCGCGACGGCGCCCAAGAGCAACGCGCTCTACGCGGCGTACTCGAGCGTGCAGGAGGACGTCGAGCGGACGCGCGCCGACCCGGTGCCGCTGCACCTTCGCAATGCCCCAACACCGCTGATGCGAAAGATCGGCTATGGCAAGGGCTATCGCTACGCCCACGACTACGAGGAGGCGCAGGTGGAGCAGCAACATCTGCCCGATGCGATCAAGGACCGCACCTATTACCACCCGTCCGATCGCGGCTACGAGAAGTCCGTCAAGGAGCGGCTCGACGCTTTTTTGGCCGCTCGCCGCCGGACCAGAAAGCCTTAGAGCTTGCGCGGCACGGCTTCGACGTGCGGCCTGAGCGCCGCATAGCCGTTAGCCATGACCTGTGTATGGTTGCTGGCCAGCGCGCGGCGAGCCAGCGGCGCAATCAGATTGAGGATGGGATTCGTCGTGGCGACGTCCCAGTAATAGACCGCCAGCGACTCGCCCGGGGCTGGCTCCGAGAAGGCCCAGCGCCCGGTGCCCACCAGGTCACCGGTTGACCGCAGCAAGATGTGGCGTGGCCGCTCGGCCTCGACGACCTCGATCGCGTAGGTGAGGCTGTAGGGGAGGGACCCACGCACCTCACAGTCCACCACCGAGCCGACCGATTTGCCGTCGCCTTTGACCACTTTCACCCGCCGGAAGTTCTTCCACCAGCCCGGATAACGCTCGATATCCAGCACCACGGACCAGGTGCGGTCGACTGGCGCGGCGAAGTGCCACTGGGTTGTGAAGTGGTAGATGGCCGACACGGCGAGTATTTTATTGGGGTGCTGTACAACCTGCTCAAGCTGCTGCACATCCTCTTCGCGATCACTGCGGTCGGTTCGAATTTCAGCTACGGGATCTGGCAAGCGCTGGCCGGCAACGATCCCCAGCGAAACTCATTCGTGCTTCGGGGAATCAAGTTCGTCGATGACCACGTTGCGAACCCTGCCTACCTGCTGCTCCTGGTGAGCGGGCTGACGCTGGCCGGGTGGCACTGGTCCTACACAACGCACTGGATCCAGGCCGCGATCGTCCTCTACGTCATCGCGATCCTCTTCGGCTTCGCTGTGTACTCGCCGGCGCTCGTCCGTCAGATCGAGACGCTCGACCGGGAGGGAATCACCTCAGCTGCCTATCGAAACTCGGCGATCCGCGCGACGGCGATCGGCATCGGTGTCATGGTGCCCATCGTGGCCATCCTCTTCATGATGGTCGTCAAGCCGGCACTCGGATAGGTGGCGGCCTTCGCTCCACAGCGTCGAGCATTCGCCGCATCTCGTCATAGGCCTCGTCGGCGATGGGGACGTATCGCCGGATCATGCCCGGGGCGAGCTGCGCACGGCTCGCCGGATCGTCGCCGAGCGCGGCCAGCGCGGCGGCGACCCGGGCCCCCAGGTCGTCGGGCAGATTGGCGGTGGCAACCACCGGCGGGATCGCCGATGGGCCGAACACGGCAACCACCCGCAGCTGTTGGTCGAGCCCCGGGTTTCGCACGCGCTCAATCCCAAGCACGTGCGAGTCGATGGCAGAGGCCTCGACCTCTCCGGCGACGACCCGTCGGATCGATTCCTGGTGTCCGCCCGAGTACGTTACCCGGCCGAAGAAGCTCTCACTTTCACCCATGCGGTGCAGCTCGTAGCGGGTAACGAAACAGCCCGAATAGGAGTCCTCGACGTTGTGAGCCCAGCTCCGGCCGCGCAGCTCGGCGAACGACCGGCTCGGATTGTCCTGGCGCACGATGACGTCGGAGAAGTAGAGCGGGCGATCGCGGTAGCGCGGCTCGTCCAGAACCGGCGCCGCCAGGAGACGGAGCATCCCGGGCTGCTCCTTGAGGAGGCGCACGTAGGGAAGACCACAGAGGAACGCGACGTCCACCGTGGCCTGCCGCAATTGATCGAGGGAAACCCCCTCGACCAGGGTCGCCGGCAGGCCGAGCCGCCGCCCGACCTCCTGGACGACATCCGTGTAAGTCGAGGTCATGTTGGGCGCCAGAAAGTTCGCGAAAACCAGCGTTCTCACGGCTGAGTTGACGGCAGTATCGCACACAGGTGCCGAATTCCTTGCGCCGGCGATCCGCTTCTGGCATACTCCGCAAAACACTCGTTGCGAGGTGACGTCGCCCATCGCCGGCCCGATAATTGAAAATCCGCTCCATGGCGAGCGCATCCGGTTCCTGAAAACGGCCCCGGAAACCAATGGTGCGCTCGTGCAATACGAGTCATGGCTCGTACCCGGGGGCAGCGTCGGCGTTCCCCACGTTCACCCGATCCAGGAATCGCAGTTCACCGTCGTTTCGGGGAATGCCTCGTTTTCGATCGATGGGGAGCGATTCGAGCTCGGACCCGGCCAGATGCTGATCGTCCCCGCCCGAACGCCGCACTCCCTGTGGAACGCGGGCGACGTCGAGGCTCACCTGATCGTGGAGTTCCGGCCGGGGCTCCTCAAGCAAGAGTTCTCGGAAACGACCTTCGGGCTGGCCCGGGACGGCAAGCACCATCTTCGGGGGCTCCGCAACATCCTGCAGTGGGCGGTCATCACCGCCGCCTATCGCCGCGAGACCCGTCCGCTGGGCCAGTCTCGGTTCATGCGCTCGGGACTCCTGGTCCTGGCCCCCGTCGGCTGGCTACTCGGCTACCGTGCTCATTACGAGCGATACTGCACCCGGTCCGGCGACGAGCCCGATGGGCCGGATGGGCAAGAGTTGATTCCGGACACGAACCGGCTCGCCGGCTGAGCCCTCCTTCGCCAGCCGCGGCCCTCGCCGGATTGCCGCTTGCCTGAGATCGTCTATGACCTGGCGATCGTCGGCGCCGGCGTCATGGGCCTCTTCACGGCCTTGTTCGCGAGCCGGCGATCGGCGAGGATCCTGGTTGTCGATCCCTGGCGGATCGGGGATAGAAGAGCAGCCTCCTTCAGCCTGACCCGGTCGATCCGCAACGATTACCTGGATCCTCTCTACGCGCGCCTGGCGTACGAGGCGCGAAAGCTCTGGCTTGAATTCCAGGCCGAATCGTCGGAGCCCTTCCTGATCGAATGCGGTTGTCTCAATATCGCCCGAGCCAGCGTGACGCCGGATCTCTCGGGCACGTATGCGGAGCAGAGCTACCGGGTCCTGCAAGACCTTGCACTGCGCACCAGCGCCTTCGACCGTTCGGGCCTTCGGGCGCGCTTTCCGCAGTTCGATGCCGACATCGGCCGGCTCGACGTCGAGGCTGGGTGTCTGTATGTGCCGCCCATCACCGCGACGCTGCTCGCCCGGTTAAAGACCGCAAGGGTGAGCATCGAGGATGGGACGCGCGTGGAGCGGATTCACCGGCGAGGTGGCCGGATCGTCATCGAGACTGCGGTGGGGGAGCGCCTGGCGGAACGCTTGGTGATCACCGCCGGGCTCGGCTCCAACGAGCTGCTGGCCCGCATCGACGGTTGCGCGCTCCAGCTTCCGGTGCGTCCGGACCGGCCCAGTGAATCGAAATATTTCATCCCCCCGCCCAACAAGCGCGACCAGTTCACGCCGGATCGGTTACCTGTATTCGCCTATCTCGACGTTGGCATCTACGGCCACCCGATGCTCGTCGGGAAAACGCCGGGCGTCAAAATCGGCTACTACAACCCGCCGGATGTCCGCCGGCAGACCACCTCCATCGCCAGTGTCCAGAGCTTTGTTAGCCAGTGCATGCCGGTGCTGGCGGATGCCCAGGTCGTCGATGTGGAAGGGGCGGACCAATGCTCGTATGATCTGGTCGCAGATGACAACTTCATCCTCGGTCAGATTCCTGGAGTCCCCGGCGCAGTGATTGGAACCGGCTGGCGCGGCACCGGCTACAAGTTCGCTCCTATGATCGGCCGGACCCTGTCGGAGCTGGCACTGGGCGGCAGCCCGCGCGCGGATATTTCCCGGTTCGATCCCCAGCGGTTTGTGACAAGCCATGCCGGCTAGGAGCAGCCGCGGCCTCCTCGAACGACTGAAGACGGATGTTGTCGTCGGCGCCGAAGGCTACGTCTTCGAACTCGAACGGCGGGGATACATCAAAGCCGGTCCGTATGTCCCCGAAGTCGTCCTCGATTTTCCGGACGCGCTGCGCGAGCTCCATCGCGAATTCCTTCGCGCCGGTGCCGATGTCATGGTCGCTCTCACCTACTACGCCCATCGCCAGAAATTGAAAACCGTCGGCCGGGAAAACGACCTCGAGGCGCTGAACCGGCAGGCGGTGCGGCTGGCGAACGAGGTGGCCCGCGAAGGCGATGCCCTCGTGGCGGGGGACATTTGCAACACCTGGGCCTATGACCCGAAAGACAAAGCGACCTCCTCCAAGGTGGTCCGCCGGATGTACGAGGAACAGCTGTCGTGGGCCGCCGAGGAGGGCATCGATTTTGTCATCGCCGAAACCAACGATTACCTGGGAGAATCACTGATCGCCCTCCAGGTGATCAAGGAGCTCGGCTTGCCCGCCATGGTGACCCTGGCCTCGACCCGCCCGCACCAGACCTGGGACGGCTATGACTACGTCGATGCCTGCAAGATCCTGGCGGACAACGGGGCGGACATCGTCGGCTTGAACTGCGACCGCGGGCCGGCCACCATGCTGCCGATCGTCGAACAGGTGCGCAGCCGGGTCAGCGTTTACGTCGCGGCCCAGCCGGTGCCCTATAAAACGGCGCCCGAGATGCCGACGTTCGAGTCACTGAAAACGGACGATGGAACGCGCGTCTTTCCCATCGCGCTCGAGCCCTTCCTCTGCACACGTTTCGAGATGGCCGCCTACGCCGCCCGCGCCAAAGCGTTGGGCGTCAACTACATCGGAATCTGCTGTGGTGGCTCGCCCCACTATGTCCGGGCCATGGCCGAGGCGCTGGGGCGAACCGTTCCGGCCAGTCGCTACTCGCCGGCGATCGAGCTGCATCCGATGATTGGCGCGCGCGTCGAGGAGAAAGAAAAGCAATTCATCGCAGACTGGAAAGGCTGAGCCGCCTCGTCTGCGAGAGATGGCGGTGGCCCCGCCCTCGGGGACGAGGCCACGCGACCAGTCGGCGCTAGGCGGTTCCGGCGAGGTCCGAGAGCTTGGTGTACTTGCCGTATTTGCCGGATTTCAGGACGGCGAACGCGTTCTGATCGACGGCGGGCGACGGATCGAGTGCCTTGAGGTTCTTCGGGCCGAGGTAGGTGTTCAGCTTCGTGACGGTCGCCGCCGCGTCGGGCGTGGCCTCACCCTTGCCCTTGTTCTGGAACTCCAGTTCGGTCGCGGCGTAGTCGGGGAAGAGGTCGATGTCGCCGCGCTCGAGTGCCGGCTCAACCACCTCGCGAGCGCCCAGGTTTAGCTTGAAGTTGACGCTGTAACCTTTTCCCTTGAGCGCCTGGCCGTAGATCTGGGCGATGATCGCGCTTTCCGGGAAGTTGAGCGCACCCACGTTGAGCGTGCCTTTGGAGGCGCCCGACGCCGACGTGGCGTAGCTGTGATCCATCAGCCATTTCTTCGCGATCACGTCAGGGTCCTGCTTGTCAACATCAGCGCTCTTGTTCAGGGAGATCAAGTCCTGGGTTGTGAGCTTGCCGTCGATCTCATTGAGCAGGGCGGTGACGTCCGCGCTCGCCTTGCTGCTCTTGATCAGCGGCACGACGTTGTCGGCGTTTTGCAGGTGCTTGTCATCCTCCAGCTGCACGTACTTCCCGGTCGAATAGGCGCTGTCGCTCGAGAAGATCAGGCCAATATCGATGTCGCCGCGGTCGAGCGCGGCTTTCGTGAGTGGCCCGCCGGCATCGAGCGCCTTGAAAGCTTTGAAGTGCAGGCCGTATTTCGACGTCAGGCCCGCCTCGCAAAACGGTCGGGTGGGGCACTCCGGGGGTCCGCCAAGAGTCATCTGGCTGGCGATGGGTCCCGAGGTCGAGCTGGAGGGCCCACCTGTCGATCCGCACGAGGTCGTGACGAGTGCCAGCGCCACCATGCTGGCGCCGAGCACGAAGATTCGCTCCATTCGCATTCCGACTTCACCTCCCAAATGAGAACCGATCACAACGTCAAACGGCCGCTACTACGTCTATCCCTACCTCCTCCTGTGTAAAGTCTCGGATTCGAAGTCCGCGGGGCACCGTAATTCGCTGAAGCATCGTCATGCCCAGCTCGACCGCAATCGAGAGGAGCGCCACCAGGAGCGCCCCCGCGAAAAGCTGCACCACATCGCGTTGGGCCAGGCCGTCCACGATAAACCGGCCAAGGCCTCCCCAGGCGACCAGGGCCGCCAGCGTTGCCGTCGCGACGATGTTCACGGCCGACGTCCGCAGGCCGGCCATGATGAACGACATCGCGATCGGAAGCTCGACCTTCCAGAGTACGACACGCCCCCGCATCCCCATGCCCCTGGCGGCCTCCCGTATGTCCGCATCGACTTCTTGCATGCCGACATAGCTGTTGGTCACGATCGGCGGAATCCCAAGCGCCACCAGAGCGAGGAAAGCTGGCAGCGGGCCGATCCCCACAAGCTGCACCGCGATCACGAGCAGGGCGAACGACGGAACCGCACGCCCGACATTGGAAATGTTGATGGCCAGGTTTCCCCCACGTCCGAAATGACCGAGGATGATGCCGATGGGCAGGGCAATCAGCGCTGCGGCGAGCAGCGATAGGGCCGACATGGACACATGCTCGAGGAGTCGATTGGGAATGCCCTGGTCGCCCTGCCAGTGGATTCCGTCGAGAAACCACTGCAGCACCTGCCCGAGAAAGTTCACGCGCGAACCCTGCCACGGGCCCACGGCGTAATCACGCGCTGCGCGCCCGCCAGGCTGACGTCGGCCACAATCGCCAGGGCGACGGAAAGAACGGTACCCACGAGCAGGGGCGACTTGAAGTCACGGATCAGCCCGTCGAGAATCAAGCTGCCCAGGCCACCCTCCCCGATCAGCGCCGTGACCGTTACCAGCCCGATGGTGGTCACGGTCGCGATCCGAATCCCGGCCATGATCGCGGGGAGGGCCAGCGGTAGATCGACATGCCAGAGTTGAGCAAAGGGACGAAATCCCATGCCGCGGGCGGCCTCTCGAATCTCGGCCGGAACCGAATCCATTCCCACGACGATGTTCCGGATCAAGATCAGCAAGGTGTAGCTCACCAGCCCGATCTCCGCGGTGAGGAGGGTCAACCCGGTGAAGGGGATCAGGATGGCGAAGAGGGCGAGGGAGGGAATCGTATAGAGGATGCCGGTGACCGAGAAGATCGGCCCGCGCAGGAATCGCTGGCGCCAGGCGATCAATCCGAGAGGAACCGCGATCACCAATCCAACCACGACCGCAATCACCGTCAGCTCGATGTGCTGCATCAGCGCGGCGCGGATGACCTGCGTGTGGCCGGAAACCCAATCCCACCGGATCCACGGATCGTCCGCTGCCCCGAGGACCCCGGTGGCCAGCATTCGCCGATGCTAGCAGCCGATCCGCCGCCCCGCAATTTAGAGTAGAAGTTTCTAATGATTCGGCTGGAAGGGGTTAATAAGCGGTACGGTGCGCAGGCCGCGGTGCGGGACCTGACGATCGACTTCCATACCGGGCAGCTCACCATGCTGGTCGGCCCGTCGGGGTGCGGCAAGACAACGACGTTGAAAATGATCAACCGGCTCATCGAGCCGACCAGCGGGCGCATCCTGCACGATGACCAGGACGTCACCCACATCGACCCGGTCACCCTGCGCCTTCGGATGGGCTATGTGATCCAGAACGTCGGCCTGTTCCCGCATCTCACGATCGCCGACAACGTCGCCACCGTGCCCCGCTTGCTGGGCTGGGACAAGCGTCGGATCGCGCGCCGAGTCAATGAGCTGCTCGAGCTGGTCGGGCTTGACCCACGCGGCTTTGCGCGCCGCTACCCGCACCAGCTTTCCGGCGGACAGCGGCAGCGGGTCGGCGTGGCGCGAGCGCTGGGCGCCGACCCCCCGGTGTTGCTGATGGATGAGCCGTTCGGAGCCATCGACCGGATTGCCCGGGAGCGCCTGCAGAACGAGTTTCTGCGGATCCAGCGCGAGGTGCGCAAGACCGTGGTGTTCGTCACCCACGACATCGATGAGGCCATCAAACTCGGCGACCGGATCGCGATCATGAACCAGGGGCGACTGGAGCAGTACGACACGCCGACCGCGATCCTGGCGAAGCCCGCCTCGGACCTGGTCATCGATCTGCTCGGGCCCGACCGCGGGTTGAAACGGCTCTCGGTCACCCCTATCGACCTCAACGCGCTGGAGAGCCCTCCCATCGTGCACCCCGACGAGTCGTTGGCCGATGCACGCAGCCGGCTGGACCGGAAGTGGACGCGGCTGATCGTCCTCGACCGCGACGGCCGCCCGGTCGGTGAGCTCGATGGCAGCCAGCTCGAGGGCAGTGGGCCCGTCCGTGAGCGGGCCCGTCCTCTGGACGCAACGGTGCCGGCGGACCGCACCCTGTACGATGCCTTCTCGCAGATGCTGATCCACCAGGCGAACTGGGTGGCGGTCGTGGATGGCGATCGCTTCTATGGGGTGCTGACACCGGCGTCCTTCGTCGCGGCGATCCAGCGGGTCCCGGCGGAGGTTGAGGGCGCCGCCGCCCGTCGATGATTCTCAATCGCGGGAACTTCTTTTCGTTCCTGGTGACGGCATTCGTCGGCGCGGTCTTTTTGCTGATGGCCTTTGAGACCTGGGCCCTGTTCACCGGCAATAAGCCGATCAGCGATTACTTTCGAGAGGCCGTGCATGCGTTTCCAGGCTGGGCCTTCATCGTTGCTGTGCTGGTGGGGATAACGCTCGGGCATTTTCTCTGGGGCCCTGCCACGGGCGCCCTCGCGCCGGCGCCGCGGCGGTTGCGCGAGATGATGGGGCGACGTGCTGGAAATTAGCGCGGGCGCCGTCCTATCCTTGCTCGTCACGCTTTTCGTCGGTGTGCTCTTCGTCATGATGCTGAGCGAGACGATTGCCCTCGGCAAGGGCCAGGATCCCCTTACCAACCTCATCCGGTCGCTGGTGCGCGCCTACCCTCGCCTCAGCTATGTCGTCGCCGTCGTCATCGGGATGCTCATCGGCCATCTCTTCTGGACGTAAAGATCCGGTTGATGGATTTGGCCCGATCGCGTCCGGTTTCGAGGCGTCGCGTCGCGGAAATGCGCTAGTTCAAGCGCTCTTGCGCCGGCGCGGTGCAGCGTGGCGGGCGGCGCTCGCCGATTTGCGTCCCGTTGCGCCCGGTTTCTTTTTCGTCGCCTCGACGCTGGCTCGGAGCGCCTCCATGAGGTCAACGACCTTCCCGCCTTTCTCCGTTGGCGCTTCGGGTAGGGGCGCGCCCTCGAGCTTGGCGTTGATCACCTTCTTCAACGCGGCCTGGTATTCATCCTCGTAGCGCTCCGCGTCGAAGCGGTCGCTGAGATTCTCAACCAGGGACACCGCCATCTGTAACTCTTTGGGCGAGACCTTCGCTCCATCAGTGGCGATGTCCTCCGTCGATCGGATCTCATTCGCATAAAACATCGTCTCCATCGACAGGACATCCGCATAGGGGCGAACGAGGCAGAGATTTTCCTTGTCGCGAATGGCGACCTTGGCCACCGCGGCGCGGCCGGTTTGCTGAAGAGCCTGTCGCAGCAACGCGAAAGCCTTGGTCCCGGTCTCCTCCGGCGCGAGGTAATACGCCTTGTCGTAGTAGATGGGATCGACCTCCTCCAGCTTGACGAAGTCGGAGATCTCGACGGTGTGAACGGTCTTCACCGGCAGGTGCTCGAGGTCGTCCTCGCTGATCGCCACGTACTTCCCCTTGGCGTACTCGAAGCCGCGCTCGACGTCATCCCACGGGATGGCCTTTTCGTGACGAGGACACCAACGGACATTCTTGAGTCGAGCGCCGCAGCCGCGGTGCAGCAGATGGAAGTGGACGTCATGCGACTGCGTGGCGGTGTAGAGCTGCACCGGAATGCTCACCATGCCAAAGGAGATCGTGCCGCTCCAGATGGCTCGCGGGGCTCGAGAGGGCTTTGACTTGCGTTCAGCCATATCGTGATATCAAGAATATCACCATCAGTGGAGGTGTCGACGCAGTCGCCCTCGCCGCCTCGGTAGACTCGCCCGGTGCCTCTGGCCGTGCTTGCGCTGGTTCTCGTCGCGGCCGTCCTGCACGCCGCCTGGAACGCGCTGCTGAAGGCCTCAGAGCATCCACTGGGCCTGGCCACCCGGGCTGTGAGCCTTAGTGCCGGGATCTCATTGCCCGTCTTTGCCGCGGTCTGGTTCTGGCAGGGGAGGCCAGGCCTGGCGCCGCTGGGATGGGTGATTGCCATGGGGTCAGCGGCCCTCGAACTGCTCTATTTCATCGCGCTATCGACCGCCTATCGACGTGGCGAACTTTCGGTCGTCTATCCAATCGCCAGGGGAACCGCGCCGCTGCTCGCGGTTGGCGTCGGCCTTGTGCTCCTGGGTGAACGGCTGCACGTGCCGGCGGTTGTAGGCGTCTTCTGTTTGCTGGCGGGCATCTGGGCGGTCCGGCGGCCGTCTCCGGCGGGCGCGGCGCTGATTCCAGCGTTGATGACGGGCGTTCTGATTGCCGCCTACAGCTCGCTCGACCGGATCGGCGTGCGGCTGGGACCCCCGTGGCTTTACGGATGGGTGCTCTGGCTCTGTACGGCGGTCTTCCTGCTCGGCTATGCGACTGCGATGAATGTCCCACAAGCGCGCTTGACGCTTGAGCCCAGGATGTCACTCATGGTCGGCGTCCTGATGACCGCGGCGTACTTCATGATCCTCTTCGCGTTGAGCGTTGCCCCGCTCGCGGTGGTGGCTCCCTTGCGTGAGTCAGCCATCGTGCTGGTCACGGCCTGGGGCATCTGGCGGCTGAGGGAGCGGCGCGGTGCCCGACTAAGGCTTGCCGGCGCCGTCGCCATCGTGGTGGGCATAACCCTGCTGACGATCGGTGACTCCGAAGTCGGGGCGAGTGGATTTGAACCACCGACCTCACGGTCCCGAACCGTGCACTCTAACCTGGCTGAGCTACGCCCCGATCGGCGAATGTCAATGATAACCTCTCCATGCGCGCTGCCGGCCTCAAGCCCTCGTAGCTCAGGGGACCAGAGCGCCTCCGTCCTAAGGAGGGCGTCGCAGGTTCGAGTCCTGCCGAGGGCATTTTCAGCCGCTTAACATGGGCGCATGATCGCCATAGACTTGAATCCGGCGCTCAAGCCGGTAGCGTTTCTGCTCGGAACCTGGCGTGGGGAGGGCGAAGGGCAGTATCCCACTATCAAGCCGTTCCGCTACCGCGGGGAAATCCGGTTTACCCACAACGGCAAGGCATTCATCATCTACACCCAGCAAACCGAGGCCATCGACACCGGCTTGCCGATGCATGGCGAAGCCGGATACCTGCGTCTGGTCGGCGAGGGCCAGGTCGAGTTTGTGATCGCCCAGCCGATCGGGTTTGCCGAGATTTCCCTCGGGCAGGTCAGCGGTCGGCGGATCGACGTCGAATGCACCAGCGTCGGTCGGACCCCGACCGCCAAGCCGGTGACATCGATCAGCCGGTCACTCTGGCTCGATGGCGAGACCCTGCGCTACCAGGTGAAGATGGGAATGGAGGGTGCTCCCCTATCCCAGCACCTCAGGGCCAGCTTCCATCGATTGGACTGAGCGATCGCTGGATTACGTCGTGACCCGCTCTTGCATTCGCCGCACCACCCTGGTCACCACGCCGCGCGGTGAGACGCGGACAACCCACGGGATCAGCTTGTTGCTGAATCCCGGAATCACGATGGTCTTGCCGCTCATCATTGCGCGGTAGCCGGCAAGCGCCACCGACTTCGCATCGGCGATCTGGCCCCGCACCAGTCGCGAGTCTTCCATCACCCCGCGCTTCTGGAAGCCGGTTCGGGTCGGTCCGGGGCATAGCGCGGTGACCGTGACCCCGGTGCCGCGCAGCTCGTTCGCCAACGCCTCTGAAAACGATAGGACGTAGGCCTTGCTGGCGTAGTACACCGCCATCAAGGGTCCGGGTTCAAAGGCCGCGGTCGATGCCAGGTTCAGGATTCGGCCGGCCTGCCGCTCGACCATTCCCCGAAGGAATAGCTTGGTCAGCGCGGTGAGGGCGATCACATTCACATGCAACATCTCGAGCTCCGTCTCCAACTGCGTCTGCGCGAACAATCCGAAGACCGGGAAGCCGGCATTGTTAACCAGCATCTCGACGGTCATCGACGCGGCGCTGACTTCCTCATAAATCTCGTCCACGGCCGTCGGTCTGGAGAGATCCTTGGCAATGACGAGCGTTTTGACTCGAAATTCGCTCTCCAGCCGCGCGGCGAGCTCGGCGAGCTTGTCGTGGCTCCGCGCCACCAGGATGCAGTCGAAGCCATCCTGTGCGCACAGCAGCGCGAGCTCGTAACCGATTCCGCCCGAGGCGCCCGTGATCAGCGCCGTCTTGCTCAGGCGAACACCTTCTCACCTGCGCGTATCGGCACCGCCAGCCAGTTCTCGCGGGGCGCGAGCGGGCAGGCCCAGCGCGCGTCGTAGGCACACGACGGGTTATAGGCGTAGTTGAAGTCGATCGTGACTTCGGGCGATCCGGCTTGCAACTCGAGGGAAAGGCCGTCGGTGTTCTTGACAGTGTCGAAGAGATAGCGCCCGCCGCCATACGTTTGTGAGCCCGACGTACCATCGCGGAAGGGAAGGAAGAGTCCACCGCCATATCCCACCAGGCTGAAAACGGTGAGCGTGCAAGGCTGGCCGTCGATGTGAAACGCGAGCCGGCCGGCAGCCCGGTAGGTGATCACGCCATCCGCACCGCCCGTATCGATCTCCAGCGGATCGCCTCGCTCGGCCGGCTCGATGCGGCAGCGGATCTTCACTGTGGGATCGGCATCGAAGTACTTCAGGCCGCCGAAGCGCTGGCGCGCCTCCGGAGCGAGGGGGGACTGGGGATGGCTGCGAATCAGATCATCACGACCCTGCCGGAATCGCTGCAGCGTGTCGGGACCGGAAAGGCGGTAGAGATCACCCATCCGGCGCCGCCAGTCGGCGAGGTCGAGATAGTGCTGCGGCGAGGCGATGTCAGTCAGTGCGGCGGCTGGGTGGTGAGTGGCGCTCAGCTGCCGCGCTCGGCAGTTTGTGCCGCGGCTTCGGGCTGCGGGGCGGGCGCCGATTCAGAAGGAATCGGTGCGCCGCCGTCGGGCGACGCGCTCTGGGCGCCGTTCGCGGGTGCGAACGTGCCCCGGCGCCGGCCGCGCCGGCGACGAAACTTCCGCGGCGGAGCCGCCGCCCCATTCTCGGCTGCTGGTGCTTCCGGGGCCTCGGTGCCGTTGCCGGCCGCCATGGGCGCCCCTGGTGTGACCGGACGGGGACCATAGCCGCGCCGGCGCCGGCGCGGTCGCCCGAGCGGCCCACCGGCGGGGCGTGGCCGCCGGCGATCGCCGCGCCGGCGGCCGCCCGCCGCGGCGTCCATCGCATGCAGGGCACCGATCCCCGCCACCCGGCCCTCGCGCTCGACGTGCTCGAGCAGCGGCCGGTAGAGGTCCTGGCCTTCGCGGCCGGTCATGGTTTCGATGTCGCCGACCACCACCAGCAGTTGCTTGGCCCGAGAGATGGCGACATTCAACCGCTGCGCCTTCTTGAGGAAGCCAATCCGCTCGGCCTCGTTGCTGCGCACCAGGCTGAGGATGACCACATCCGCCTCCTCCCCTTCGAACGCATCGACGGTGTCAACCGCCAGTCCGGGGAGGGCGACCATCCGCAGCTCGCGGCGCAACTGGGTGACCTGATCCTGGTACATGGCGATGACCGCGACCCGCAACTGCTCCAGGCCCAGGCGCTGCAGGTGGCGGACGACCCGGCCCACCGCCTCGATCTCGGCGCGGTTCGAGATGCTGCCCGACCCACCTTTCTTCTCCCGCCCGCGGATCGTCAACCAGGTCAGGTTGCGGTTGAACGGCCAGGGCAGCGGCGAACGGAGGGCTGCCATCTCGGGTGAGTTGCGCAGGCGGCCATCGTAGGAGGCGACCGAAACATAACTCCCGATGGGGGCCGCCATCCGGTACTGCTCATCGAGCATCACCAGGTTCGTCTCCGGCACGACCGCCCAGCTCAACTCGAAGAAGCTGGCATCCCGGACCATCGCTCGCGCTTCATCGTCTTCAACCGGGAAGGCCGCGGCACTTTCATCGAGAACCGGCGGCAGCTGGCGGTGATCGCCGACCAGCAACCAGCGCGGCGCCAGCCGCAGGAGTGGCAGCGTCTCGGTGAAGCGGACCTTGTTCGCCTCGTCGAGGATGAGCCAGTCGAACATCTCGGCTTCCTTGCAGGCCAGCGCGATCCGGTTGACCGTGCCGAAGACGACATGCGCGTTGCGCACCCGCGGGTCGTCGGCCTCCACGATGCTGGATCGAAACTTGGGATCGACCTTTTCCGGTTCGGCGATGCGCACCATCCGGAGTGCGTCAAGACCCTGCAGTCGCTCTTGGGCATTATCGACTGCGGTGTTCGCGTGCGAGGTCATCAGGATTCGGACGTTCGGATCTCGCGCCACCAGCTGGCGCACGGTCTCGACGATCGACGTCGTTTTCCCCGTTCCCGGTGGGCCCTGCACCAGCTGCATGCTGCCGGGGAACAGGTCGACCGCGCTCCGCACAGCTTGCTGCTGGCTGGGGTTGAGGCGCTCGTCGAAGGGCTGCAAGTCTCCGGTGCCGGGAGGGAGGACCTCGTCGGGTGCGATCAGAAGAGCGGCCACTCGGCGGAGGCTGATGTCGCCCGCGGGAAAGCCATTCAAGGTGCGCTGCTGTACCTCGACGACGGCCGTGATCGGCTGCGGTCGAACCGTACCTGGGCCGAGGACGCCCTCCTCCCGCAGCTTGACCAGCCAGCGGCGGCCCCCGCCCTCGCCGCGGACCAAGCTGCCTTCGCGGTCCGCGCCATGAGTGGTGCGGATGACGACGCGGTCGCCTTCCTTGAAGCCGCCGCGGCGGCTGAGCACGATCAAAGCCCCGGCGCTCCGGTCACCGTTGGTCGCGCCGCAGACGCCGCATTTTGCGCCATTGGGCTGCAGGTTCTCGCACTTGCTGCAGATCACCCCCTCGGTCTCCACGTCGTAAGGTCGGGCATCCTGCTCCGCCTGCCAGGCGAGCCACTGCCGTTCGTGGTTGGCGAACGCCTGGCCGGCCAGCACCAGCGGAAGCTGCGCGGCCTCCTCGAGCGCGGTCAGCTGCCGCCGAACCCAGTCTTCCTCGGGGACGTAGGTGGCGCTCTGCAGCGCCGCCTCCGCGACCTCGATGGTGAGCACGTCGCCGGCGTCCTTCGTCGGGTCGGGGTCTGGCTGGACGCGCTCCACCACGAACGCGATGTCACGACCAGGCAGGCCGAAGAGCTGGCCGACCAGGCCGAAGCGCTCGATGCTGGTGTCCGTTCGCTTCTGCAGGTTCAGCGTGTAGCGCACCGGTGCTTGCTTGATGTCCACGTACCCATCACCCTCGGTGGCTTCCGTCAACAGGGCCATCAGGGCATCCTGGCCGAGGTGATC
>VBEN01000232.1 GCA_005881175.1 Chloroflexota bacterium | reverse complement strand
CCAACACGGCCTCAGTCTCCGGTGGTGGTGAGGTCAATACCGCCAACGACAGCGGGAGCGATGTAACCAACGTCGTCTCGCGGGCGGACATCGCGGTAGCCAAGATCGCCAGCAGCGGGACCGTCATCGTCGGATCGAACGTCGACTTCACCATTACCGTCACCAACAACGGGCCCTCGGATGCCACGGGTGTGCAGATCACCGACCAGCTGCCCGCCGGAGTGACGTTCGTGTCCGCGACCCCGAGCGTCGGCACCTACAACAGTGGCACGGGGCTGTGGAACATCGGCGGGCTCGCCGGCGCGGCCAGTGCGACCCTGACCCTGACGGCGACCGTGACAGCCACCGGTTCGATCACCAACACGGCCTCAAAAACGGCGGAAACTGAGACCGACCCCGACCTGGCAAACGACAGTGCCAGCGCCACCATCACCGGGCAGGCCGCGGACCTCACGATCGCCAAGTCGCACGTCGGATCGTTTATTCGTGGATCGACCGGCAGCTACAGCCTGACCGTCAGCAACGCCGGATCGGTCGCCTCCACCGGGCTGGTCACGGTCACCGATACGCTGCCGGCCGGCCTCACGCCGAGTTTGGCCTCGGGCACGGGGTGGAGCTGTGGCATTGCCGCGCAGACGGTGACGTGCACCAGGTCAGATGCCCTGGCCGCCGCTGGATCCTATCCAGTCATCACGATTACGGTTGGGGTCGGCCAGGCCGCCTCCAGCCCGCTGACCAATACGGCATCCGTGTCGGGTGGCGGTGAGGTCAACACCGGGAACGACTCCGCGTCAGACTTGACAACGGTCACATCGCAGGCCGACATCGCGGTCGCGAAGATTGCCAGCAGCGGTAGCGCTGCGGTGGGTTCGAACGTCGATTTCACCGTCACCGTGACGAACGCCGGCCCGTCTAACGCGACGGGCGTGCAGGTGACGGACCAACTACCGGCCGGGTT
The DNA here is from genome assembly GCA_005881175.1 of Chloroflexota bacterium. Taxonomy (GTDB): domain Bacteria; phylum Chloroflexota; class Dormibacteria; order CF-121; family CF-121; genus CF-13. The sequence continues at coordinate 2,255 of VBEN01000232.1, read as the reverse complement.
GACCTTTGTCTCGGCGACGCCGAGCGCCGGCACCTACAACAGCGGCACCGGCGTGTGGAACATTGGGGCGGTCTCAAGCGGCGCGTCGGCGACGCTGAGCATCACGTCAACGGTGACGACTACCGGCGCCCACACCAACACCGCCAGCAAGACCGCCGAAAACGAGACCGATCCCAACGCTGGCAATGATTCGGCAAGCGCCACGGTCAGCGGCCAGGCTCCCGACCTGACGATCGCCAAGAGTCATGTCGATCCCTTCATGCGCGGGACCAGCGACACCTACAGCATCGTGGTCAGCAACATCGGATCCGCGTCGACGAGTGGAGCGGTGACTGTAACTGACACGTTGCCGGCCGGCCTCACGCCTTCAAGCGCGTCCGGTACCGGCTGGACCTGCGGCTACGGCCTCGGTCTCCGGTGGCGGCGAGGTCAACACCGGCAACGACTCGGCGTCCGACGGGACCACGCTCACCTCGCGCGCCGATGTGGGCGTGGCGAAAATCGCGAGCAGCGGCTCGGTCGCCGTCGGCGCCAATGTTGACTTCACCATCACCGCGACGAACGCCGGTCCATCCAACGCCACCGGCGTACAGGTGACGGATCAGTTGCCAGCCGGGTTGAGCTTTGTTTCGGCGACGCCGAGCGCCGGCACCTACAACAGTGGCACCGGTGTCTGGAACATCGGTGGGCTGGCCAGCGGCGGCTCGCAGACGTTGACCATCACCGCCACGGTCACGACGACCGGGTCGCTCACCAACACCGCGAGCAAGACCGCCGAGACCGAGACCGATCCGAACGCCGGGAACGACTCCGCCAGCGCAGCGGTGAACGGTCAGGCACCGGACCTGACCATCGCCAAGAGTCATATCGATCCCTTCGTCCGCGGCACCAGCGACAGCTACAGCCTGGTGATCAGCAACATCGGATCGGTCGCCTCTAGCGGGCTCGTCACCGTCACGGATACGCTGCCCGCCGGCATCACGCCCACGCTGCCTTCCGGTACGGGATGGAGTTGCGGCGTCGCCCTCCAGGTCGTGACCTGCACCCGGTCAGACGCGCTGGCCGCCAGCGCGACCTACCCGGCAATCACCATCACGGTCGCGGTCGGCCAGTCGGCTTCCAGCCCGCTGACCAATACCGCATCGGTGTCGGGTGGCGGTGAGGTCAACACTGGCAACGACTCCAGCTCGGATGCAACCACGCTCGTCTCGCAGGCTGATATCGGAATCGCAAAGGTCGCGAGCAGCGGGACCGTGACCGTGGGCTCAAACGTCGATTTCACCATCACCGTGACCAACAGCGGGCCTTCCAACGCGACCGGCGTGCAGGTGACGGACCAGCTGCCGGCCGGTTTGACCTTTATTTCCGCGACACCGAGCGCCGGCACCTACAGCAGTGGCACCGGGGTGTGGAACATCGGCGGCCTTGCCAGCGGCGGCTCGCAGACCCTGACCATCACCGCGACCGTGACGACGACGGGGTCGCTGACAAACACCGCAACCAAGACGGCCGAAACTGAGACAGATCCGAACGCGGGAAACAACTCGGCCAGCGCCAGCATCAACGGCCAGGCACCCGATCTAACCATCGCCAAGAGCCATATCGATCCGCTTGTCCGGGCCAGCAACGGCAGCTACAGCCTGACCGTCAGCAATGTTGGGCCCGCGCCGAGCGGTGGACTGGTGACAGTCTCCGATACATTGCCGGCGGGACTCACGCCCTCGAGCGCGTCGGGCTCTGGCTGGACTTGCGGCATCGTGGCTCAAGTCGTGACCTGCACCCGATCGGACGCGCTCACGGCTGCCGCATCCTATCCGCTCATCGTTATGACGGTTGCCGTCCAGCAATCGGCTCCCGGTTCCCTGACGAACAGCGCCACGGTGGCCGGCGGTGGTGAGGTCAATGTGGGGAACGACTCCGCGAGTGACCCGACCACCGTCATCTCGCGCGCCGACGTCGGCGTCACCAAGACCGCCAGCAATGCCAGCGTCATCGTCGGTTCGCCGGTCAGCTACACCGTCACCGCCTTCAACGGCGGGCCGTCGGATGCCACGGGCATCGAGGTTACGGATCTGCTGCCGGCCGGTCTGGCCTTCGTATCGGCCAGCCCGAGTACGGGAACGTACGACAGCATCACGGGCGTCTGGACGATCGGGTCCCTGCCGAGCGGCGCATCGAGCACCCTGACCCTGTTCGCCACCGTGACCGGGACCGGGACGATCACCAATGCCGCGACGAAGTCGGCCGAAAATGAG
>VBEN01000196.1 GCA_005881175.1 Chloroflexota bacterium | reverse complement strand
TTCTACGTTTCGCTGTTCAAAAATTCCAGGATCCTGAGCCTGCTCCGGAGCGACGGTGATGGTCCGATTCCGAAAGGCAGCGTGCTGCACGCCAGCTTCCTCATCGACGGGCAGGAGTACACCGCTTTTGACGGCGGAGAGCCGTTTGCGTTCACTGAAGCCTTTTCGTTCGTGGCGACCTGCGAGACCCAGGAGCAGATCGACGAATTGTGGACGCGGCTCACAGACGGTGGCGAACCGGGACCGTGCGGCTGGCTCAAGGATCGCTTCGGCGTGTCGTGGCAGGTCGTTCCGGCCGCGCTGGGCGAGATGCTGGCCAACCCGAAAAAGGGGAACGCCGCGAAAGTCATGGAAGCGCTCCTGAAGATGGGCAAGCTCGATCTCGCCACCCTCCAACGCGCGTACCGGAGCGGCTCCTAGCTTGGCCTCGGAGGCACAGGGTACCCGCAGAAAAGTCGTCATCGAGCGCATCTTCAATGCGCCCATCGACGAGGTCTGGGAGCTTTGGACGACCAGCGACGGGATTGAGTCGTGGTGGGGTCCCGAGGGGTTCGCCGTCAAGGTCCACCGGCTGGACCTTCGGCCGGGCGGCGAACTCACCTACGCCATGACGGCTACGGCTCCGGAGCAGATGGAGTTTCTGAAAAAGGCAGGGATGCCGCTGACGCAGGAGGCTCGAGTGACCTACACGGAGGTGGTGCCCCACGAGCGACTTGCCTTCACTCAGATGGCCGACTTCATCCCCAACGTCAAGCCCTACGAGGTGGCGACGACGGTCGAGTTCGACACCAGCCCGCAGCACGTGAGGATGGTCCTGACCCTCGATGCGATGCACGACGAGCGGTGGACCCAGCTGGCGGTCATGGGTTGGGAGAGCGAGCTGGACAAGCTGGCCAAACGCCTGAGCCGTTGAGCTGACGCTGTCGGTAAAATCTCCTCGCAACGATTGGTCAGCGACGTGCATGGGAGGAAGGCATGAGCGGAGTACGGGTGCTGGTCGGGACGCGTAAAGGGGCGTTCGTTCTGACGGCGGACGGAAAGCGCAAAGGATGGAAGGTCGACGGTCCCCACTTCGGTGGCTGGGAGGTTTACCACATCAAAGGATCGCCCGCTGATCCGAACCGCATCTACGCGTCCCAGACCACCGGCTGGCATGGGCAGGTGATCCAGCGCTCCAACGACGGTGGCCAGAACTGGGAACCGCTCGACAACAAGTTCCTCTACGAGGGCGAACCCGGCACTCACAAGTGGTATGACGGCACTCCGCGTCCCTTTGAGTTCAAGCGGGTCTGGCATCTCGAGCCCTGGCCAAACGACCCCGATGCGGTCTATGCGGGAGTTGAAGACGCCGCTATCTTCCGCTCGACCGACGGCGGACACAGCTGGAACGAGCTTCCCGGCCTGCGCGGCCACAAGTCGGCGCCCGATTGGCAGCCGGGGGCGGGTGGTATGTGCCTGCACACGATCATCATCGATCCGAGCAATCCACAGCGGATCTTCGTGGCGATCTCGGCGGCCGGCGCGTTTCGCAGTGACGACGCCGGCAAGACCTGGCGCCCGATCAACCGCGGCCTGAAATCCGAGGGCATTCCCGATCCCGATGCCGAGGTCGGCCACTGCGTCCATCGGATCGCGATGCATACCTCGCGTCCCAATGTGCTGTTCATGCAAAAGCACTGGGACGTGATGCGCAGCGACGATGCGGGCGAGTCCTGGCAGGAGGTCAGCGGCAATCTGCCCTCCGACTTCGGCTTCCCGATTGACGTCCACCCTCACGAACCGAACACGATCTACGTGGTTCCCATCAAGAGCGACTCGGAACACTATCCGCCAGACGGAAAACTGCGCGTCTATCGCAGCCGGAATGGCGGGAACGAGTGGGAAGCCCTGACGAGTGGCCTACCGCAGAGCGACTGCTACCTCAACGTGTTGCGCGACGCCATGGCGGTGGACGGGCTGGATCCGGCTGGCGTGTACTTCGGCACGTCCGGTGGGCAGGTCTATGCATCCGCCGATGCGGGGGACAGCTGGGCGCCCATCGTCCGGGACCTTCCGGCCGTGCTCTCGGTCGAAGTCCAGACGCTGCAATGATTCGGGTGGTGCTGCCGGCGCATCTGCGCAAGCTGGCCCAGGTGGGCGGCGAGGTGCAGCTCGACGTGCAAGGACCACCAACCCAGCGTTCGGTGCTGGACGCGCTGGAGGCTTCCTATCCGATGTTGCGTGGAACGATTCGTGATCACGTCAGCCAGGAACGTCGAGCGTTCATCAGGTTCTTCGCCTGCGAGCAGGATCTGTCCCACGACCCGCCGGACACGCCGCTACCCGAGGCGGTGGCAAAAGGTACCGAGCCGTTTCTGGTGGTCGGGGCGGTCGCGGGAGGCTAGGGCGACAAAAACCGGCTGAACCATTCGCTGGCGAGCGATGCGACCTGCTCGAGCGCGCCCGCTTCCTCGAAGAGGTGTGTCGCGCCGGGGACGATGACGAGCTGCTTGATCCCGGCCAGCGCATCGAACGCCTGGCGATTGAGGTCGATGACGACGTCGTCGGCCCCGCCGACAATCAGCAGCGTCGGCTGCTGGATCCTGGGCAGAACCGGCATCGCCAGGTCCGGACGCCCACCTCGAGAGACGATCGCGCGAACCAGCTGCGGGCGATCGGCGGCGGCAATCAGGGCGGCCGCGGCCCCAGTCGATGCGCCGAAGTACCCGATCGACAGGGCCGCCGTGGCGGGGTCGGCCGCCAGCCAATCCGTGACTGCTCCCAGGCGCCCGGCGAGCAGGCGAATGTCGAAACGCAATTCGGCGTTCTCCATGTCCACGATCTCCTCCCGCCGGGTGAGCAGATCGATGAGCAGCGTGCCCAGACCGGCGCTTGCCAGATGATCGGCCACGAACCGATTGCGCGGACTGTGCCGGCTGCTTCCACTTCCGTGGGCGAAGACGACGATCGCTCGAGCGCTTTCGTGGATCCGTAGGTTCCCCTCGAGCTCGGCCGTTCCTGCCGGGACGCGAACCAGTCGGTCGAGTGGGGTGGCCGCCATGACAGCTAGCGGCCGGGCGTCACCGAGGCGCTTCTTGTTTCGCTGAGGCCTTCGCTCGCTCCTTTTCGACCAATTTGCGCCGGAGGATCTTGCCCGATGCGGACTTGGGAATCTCATCGATCGTCTCGACCAGCCGGATCTTCTTGTGCGGCGCCACCCGCTGCGCGACGAACTGCATCAACTCCTCGGATGTCGCCGGCGTCTTCAGCACCACGAACGCCTTGGGCACCTCGCCGGCGTCCTCATCGGGGCTGGCAATTACGGCGGCATCCGCCACGGCCGGATGCGTCAATAGGATGGCTTCAAGCTCAGCCGGAGGCACCTGGTAACCCTTGTACTTGATCAGCTCCTTCAGCCGATCCACCACGTAGAAATCGCCGGCGGCATCGGCATGGCCGATGTCGCCGGTATGCAGCCAGCCGTCCTTGTCGAGGATGTGCGCAGTGGCGGTCGGGTTATTCAGGTAGCCCTTCATCACCTGAGGGCCGCGAACCAGGATCTCGCCGTCGGTCTCGGGGCCGAGCTCTTTTCCAGTCGTGATGTCGACCACCTTGCATTCGGTCCCGGCAACTACCGGGCCAATCGATCCCACCTTTACCCAATCGATGTCGTCGCTCACCAGGTGAGTCACCGGGCTGGCCTCGGTCATGCCGTACCCCTGATTGACCTTGCAGTTGAGCCGCCGGCCAGAGGCCTGGGCCAGGTTCTCATCCAGCGGCGCGGCCCCGGAAAAGAGATGTGTCACCGCGGAGAGGTCGAACTTGTCGACCAGCGGATGCTTGGCCAGCGCCACCACGATCGGCGGCGCGACAAAGGCCCGCGCCACTCGATGATCCTGCATCACCCGGAGGAACGTCTCCAGCTCGAATCGCGGCATGGTGACCACGGTCGCCCCCGCATGCAGGGCCAGGTTCATGATCACGGTCATGCCATAGATGTGGTAGAAGGGCATGACGCCCAGCACCCGCTCACCCTCGCGCAGGTGGATGCGCTGCTCGGCCTGCAGCACGTTGGCGACCAGGTTGCGGTGCGTCAGCATCACGCCCTTCGCCAGGCCGGTGGTGCCGCTCGAATAGGGGAGGGCGACGACGTCTTCCGCGGGGTCGATCTCAACCGTGAACGACTCTGCCGGTTGGGACATCAATTCGGCAAATGGGGTCGCCCCTGCCGCCTCACCAAAGACGAAGACCTCGTCGATGGGGAGGCCCTTGATCGCTTCGGCGGCCCGGTCCATGAATGCCGGTACGGTCAAGAGAAAGCGTGCGCCTGAATCCCGGAGCTGGTCGCTCAACTCGCGTGGGGTGTACAGCGAATTGAGGGTCGTGATGATGCCCCCGAGCGAGGCGACCGCGTGGAAGGCGATCGGGTACTCGGGCAGGTTCGGGCTGAAGATGGCGAAGACCTCAGCCTTCTTGAAGCCTCGTCGCCTCAGCGCGGAGGCGACCCGGTTGACGCCGTCGGCCAGCGCGCCATAGGTCAGCTGCCGGCCGCTGACCCCATCGATCAGGGCCGGTTTGTCAGCCCAATCGGGGGCCCGCCGCAGCACGAACCGCGCCAGCGGAACATCCGGGATCTCGAGCGCCGGACTCTTGTGGATCACCTGGCCTCCCTCTGGAGCTTAAAGCATCTCGATCAGACGTTCGTCGCGCGGCCCGCGCTCCATAAGATGAGCGCTGATGGATCGCGCGCTCTGCCCGGTTCTCGTTGGTCGCGAACGCGAGTTGAGCCTCCTCGAGGACGCCTTGCTGGCTGCCCACCGCGGCAGCGGGCAGGTCGTTGTCATCGCCGGCGAAGCCGGGGTCGGGAAGACGCGGCTGGCGATGGAGCTTCAGAAGCGAGGCCGCCGAGCCGGGACGGCGGTGATGGTCGGCACCACCAGCGAGGCCGACGTCGCCCTGCCCTATCTGCCGTTCGTCGAGGCGATCGGCAACTACCTGGCGGGCGCCGACCTGGACCGGATCAAGCTGCAGCTCGGACCGGCAACCTGCCGCCAGCTCGGTCAGCTTCTGCCCCAATTCGAGCTCCAGACGACGCTGATCGATCCCGGCGAGCCGTCCCAGGCCAAGATGCGGCTCTACGAGGCGATGCTCGCGTTCCTGCGGCTGGCGGCTGAACGGACCGGCCTGCTACTGGTGCTGGAGGATCTCCACTGGGCCGACCCTTCGACACGCGAGGTGCTCGAGTACATGGCTCGCCGGCTGCGCCGCCGTAGTCGGATACTCCTGCTGGCGACCTATCGCAATGACGAGCTGAACCGGCGGCATCCGCTCCGGCCCCTGATCCAGGGCTGGCAGCGAAGCGGCATCGCGCAGATCATCGACTTGCAGCCGCTGCCGCCCAGCGACATGGCCCGCATGGTCAGTGCCATCTTCGACAACGCCCCTGTGGAGCCCGAGCTCCGCGATTTCCTCCACGACCGTACCGAAGGCAACCCCTTCGTCCTCGAGGAGCTGCTCAAGGCGGCGCTCGATCGGGGTGACATCTTTCTCACGGCGGGCGGCTGGGATCGCAAGGCCATTCATCAGTTGCGGCTTCCTCCAACCGTCAAGCAGGCGATTCTGCTTCGAGTCGAGCGGATGAGTGACGAGGAGGCCGATATCCTGCGGGCCGCCGCCGTCCTCGGTCGCTCATTCGATTACCGGATGCTGGTCGGCGTGTCACAGCGGCCGCAAGCTGCGGTGCTGAATGCGCTTCGGTCCTTCGTCCAGGACCAGCTGATGGATGAGGAGACGTCGGGGCTCTATCGCTTTCGCCACGCGCTCACCCGGGAGGCGATCCACGACGACTTGATCGCGCCGGAGCGCGAGCGGCTGCACGCGTGTGCCGCAGACTGGCTTCGGACCCAGCTCTTTCCGGACAAGCACGATCTTGCCTATCATCTGATGGCCGCCGGTCACTGGGACGAGGCGGTACCCGTCGCCATCGAGGCCGCCCGCGCCGCCGAAGCCGACAAGGCCTACGCGGATACCGCCGCCCTCTACGAGCGGATCGTCGATCACGTGCCCGATCGCTGTGAGCGGGCCAGGGTGCTGAGCGAGTTGGGCAAAGCTCATTTCTTTGCCGGGGAAACACGGCGGGGCCAGCGGTACCTGGAGGAAGGGATCGCCGGACTGGATCAGTGCGGTAAAGAGCGCGACGCGGCCGGGTTTCGTCTCTGGCTCGGGCGCTGCTTCTGGCTGCAAGCGCGTCCCGACCTCGCCCGAGCCGAGTACGAGCGGGCGAGGGCCATCCTCGAACCGTTCGGACCCAGCGCCGATCTCGCCATCGCCTATGTCCGGCTGGCGGGTCTGGCCGGCTTCAACAAGGAGCACGAGCAGGGCGTGACGCTGGCCACCGAAGCGGTTCGAATCGCCGAGGCGGCTGGGGCCGATGCCGCCCGGATCTTCGCCTACGGCTATATCGGCGATAACCTGGAAGCGCAGGGCAAGGTCGAGGAAGGGCTCCAATGGCTGGACCGCAGCTACCTGGAAGCCGCTGAGCGCGGCTTCGAGTGGATTGCCAGCGTCGCCCTGTACAACTCGATCATCGACAACCTGCATCACTGCCGGGTCCGAGAGGCGAAGGAACGGCTGGAGCACTTCGAGGCACGATTTGATCCACGCGGCTCGCGCGACCCGGCGTTTCTTCAGTTGCAGGCCTTCCTGGCGATCCGGGCGGACGGCGACCCTGACCGCGCCAGACCGTTGCTCGAGGCGGCCCTTCCCCAGGCCGAGGAGGTCGGCGAGACGCTGTTTGCGGCTCGCATGCGACTGGATCTTGCATATGTGTACACCGCGCTCGATCGCCT
>VBEN01000233.1 GCA_005881175.1 Chloroflexota bacterium | reverse complement strand
CAGCCACATCGACTTCGAGTTCCTGCAGACGATCATCGGCGTCACTCCAGGCTGCTCGGGCAATTTCAGCGGCCATCGCACCGAAGGTGACCTGCTGGTTGCGGTCGACTTTACGGGCGGCGGCGGCACGGCGTCGAACTCGCTCTACCAGTGGCATTGCAATGCCGAGCCGGGACCGCAGCCGGCGGATGGGACGGTCTGTGATCCAGGCGGCGCGGCGCATTACGAGCAGATCACGGTTCCCAGCTCGGTCAGCTTTACGATCAATGCCGCGACCGTTCCCTGCGGCGGCTGGATCTGTCGAGACACGGGCGGCGTCACCGCGCAACTGGCCGCCAATAATTTCCTGGAAGGCGGCCTCGATCTGACGGTGCTCAACTTCACGGGATGCTTCCACACGTTTCTTCCGCACACCCGGACCGCCCAATCGTTCTCCGCTGCCCTGACCGACTTCGCGGGTCCGGCACCGCTGGCAACATGCCGCACCCCAGCCATGACGACCGCGTCGAACCCAACCGGTTTTAATCTGGCGCCCGGAGTCGTGGCCAGCGACCACGTGACCGTGCAGGCTCCATCTGGAGGCGCGACACCACAGGGCACCGTCGCCTTCTTCCTCTGCGGCCCGAGCCAGGTGACGGCCGGCGGCTGTCCCGCTGGAAACTCCGTCGGCGCTGTAAAGACCCTGGTCGTCGGCGCCGCGACCTCCGACACGACCGCGGCCACGACCGCGCTCGGCACGTATTGCTGGCGCGCGGCTTACACGCCCACGGGCGCCAGCGTGGGGATCTTCGACACCGCCACGCACACCGATGCGGGCGCCGAGTGTTTTGCCGTTGGCGTTCCTGGTCCGCCTGATGCCGGCCGTGGTCTGAATCTGCCGATGCCACCATCGGACTTCGTCCCGACAGCCTCGCTGCAGGGCGATGCGCCACTTCGGCTTGAGGTCCCCGCGCTGGGGATCGACGCGTCCGTGGAAAGCCTGGGTCTGCTGGCGAATGGCGCCATGGCCGTCCCGCAATTCGTCTCGGATGCCGGCTGGCTTCGGACCGGCGCCATCCCGGGATCAGCCGGCAACGCGGTCATCGGTGGGCACCTGGACGGGAAGACCGGCGAACCAGCGGCCTTCTGGGCCCTCGGCCGATTGCGGCCGGGCGATGCCATCATCGTCACGGAAACGGACGGAACGCAACTGCGCTTCAGCGTGGTCAGGGTCGGGCAATTCCAGCGCCAGGCCGTTCCGCTCGTGGCCGTCTTCGGTCCCTCCAGCGAACCGCATCTCAACCTGATCACATGCGCCGGTCCGTACCTGAAAGATCATCGGACGTACCGTGACCGGCTTGTGGTGTACACGCGCCTGGCGGCAGTCGCCGGGCCTAACATTCGGACATGGCTGGGCCGCCGCTCAAAGGTGTGCGCATCATCGCGGTTGAGCAGTTCGGTGCCGGTCCGTTCGGCACATTGCACTTAGCCGATCTCGGAGCGGACGTGATCCGCCTCGAGGACCCGTCGACCGGCGGCGACGTCAGCCGCTATGTCTCACCCGGGCAGCAGGGCACTGACAGCCTCTATTTCGATTCGTTCAACCGCGGCAAGCGCAGCATGATCCTCGACCTCAAGCAACAAGCCGGCCAGGAAGTGCTGCAGAAACTGGCCGGCGGCGCGGACGCGGTCTACGCCAACCTCCGCGGCGACGTCGTCAAGGAACTAGGTCTGACCTATTCCACGCTCGGCCGCATCAATCCGGCCATCGTCTGCGTCTCGCTGTCGGCCTATGGGCGCGAGGGCAACCGGAGCAGCGAGCCAGGCTACGATCCGCTGATCCAGGCGGAGGCCGGCTGGGCGGCGCTGACCGGCGATCCCGATGGCCCGCCGGTCAAGAGCGGTCTCTCGCTCGCCGACTATGCTGGCGGCGCGATGGCGGCGCTGGCGCTGATGGCCGCGGTGTTCGACGCTCGGCGCACCGGCCGCGGCCGGGATGTGGATGTCAGTCTGTACGATGTTGCGCTGGCCTTTCACAGTTATCGGGCGATCTGGTACCTGACCGCCGCCGTTCCGGGCGAGCGGACGCCTGACTCGAGCCATCCCAGCATCGTGCCCTTCCAGTTCTTCGCCACCGCGGATGGCCAGGTGGCCATCGCCT
>VBEN01000195.1 GCA_005881175.1 Chloroflexota bacterium | reverse complement strand
GTTCGTGGAGATCCAACGAGGCGTGGTGCTGGGCAACAACGTCAAGGTCGAGGCCTTCGCCTTCATCCCAACCGGCGTGCGGATCGAGGACGGCGCCTTTATCGGCCCGCATGTTTGCTTCACCAACGATCGCTACCCGCGGGCGGCGGGTGACGCCGGCGAACTGCTGGCGGCGGACGACTGGCAGGTCGTTCCCACGCTGGTCAAGCGAGGCGCCAGTATCGGCGCGAACGCGACCATCGTGTGTGGCGTGACCATCGGTGAGAATTCGCTGGTCGGCGCCGGCAGCACGATCACCCGCGATGTGGCGCCCAACACGCTCGTGCTCGGTAGCCCGGGACGCGCCGTCGGCCCGCGCCCCCAGCCCTGACACCGCCCGGGCCCTTTCGGGCAGAATCCGGTTCCTGAACTCTTAGCCGCCGCGCTCTTGATCCCCGCGGCATCTGGCGCTTTCCTCGGATGAGAGCATGGGGCAGCCTGGACGCGACCACCAGGAGACGCCTTTTCAGCGCGCCCATCAGATCGAGCGATCCGCGTCGGTCTCCGGGTCCTCGGCCCGCAAACAAGCTCCTCTCTCGCCTCTCCACGAGCACCTCCTCGCCCTGCAGCGGTCGGCCGGCAACACCGCGGTCGCCCAGGCCTTTCAAGCCGGCACTCGTTCTGCTCCAGACGAGGCGACTGCAACGCAAGCTCCCACGGTCCAGCGCTACCAGGCCGGAGCACCGGGCCATGGCGGGATCGAAGCCGAGGCGCTGCACCAGGCTGGCTTCGGCGGAACCATGACCGGTGGCGAGATTGGTTCCATCTACTTCGGCAACTGGATGCGGGATTTTTCCCAGATTGGGAACGCGCACGACCCCAAGATGCTGGCCGTCCTCAATGTCCTCGCCATGGGCGAGTTCAATCGCCGGCTGAGTGCCGAAGAGATCGGAGGCTACCTTCCTTCTGAGCACCTGGACCGGCCGACGACCGGGGTCACCAAAAGCGACGTGGGCGAAGCGTCGCTGGCCGCCATGGATAAGAAAGAAGAGGCGGCCCTCTCCGACGCCCAGCGACTGTGGGTCAACGAGGAGCACCAGCCCGGCTTCAAGCAGGAGATTGCGGATCGGGTCAAGGCCTCACATCTCCCGTCTTACATCGAAGTGGGCAAGGAGCACAGCAAACGCGAGCTCCGATTCGCCGCGACGCACCGCCGCGGCGACCCGGCAGCGATGGCCGCCATCGGTAACGGGCTGCATGCGGTAGAGGATTACTTCAGCCATTCCAACTTCGTCGACGCCGCGGTCTACATGCTCGTGCGAGACCGTGAGCTGCCGGCAAGCAGCCCCATCTATAAAGGTATCGTCGAGCGCGGGAGGCACCTGGACTACGACCCATCGGGCGGCATCGCGCACCACCAGCACCGGGCCGAGATCTTCAGCGGCTCCGTCCGCAAGGCCGGGAATAACGCGGTCAGCATGCTGGAGATCCTCGAGTCCGAGATCAAGACCGGTTCCTTGCAGAAAGCGGCAATCCTGGGCGCCATCCGTGTCGGTTGGGTGACGGGAGCGGAGATCGGGGGCAAGGCGCTGGGAACGGTCGGGAAGTACGGGGGCGGCGTGATCGGTACGCCCATCGGCGCGGTTGGTGGTGGCGTGGTCGGCGCGGGTCGCGGTGCGGCGGAGGGCTGGCACAAAGGACACGGCATCAAGAAGTTATGGACGGGGACCAAGGGCTTCTTCGGCGGCCTGTTTCACGGGACCAAGTCCGGCGCCGTGGCAGGCTGGCACGAGGGCAGCGAGCTGGGCCGCAAGGGGCTGGGCGCCGCGGGCCGAGTTGCCGGCGGGGTTATCACGGCGGCGATAGCAGGGGCCGCGATCACCGCCGTGGTGGCCGCCATCGACGCACTGATCCTGGCCGCTAAAGCCGCCCAGACCGGCGTCAGGGCGGGGGCCGCCGTGGGCGGAGGCATCAAAGGCGGGGCGACCGGTGGTGTCACGGGCATGAAGTCCGGAGCCGCGGCAGGCTGGCACGCACCCAGCGATGAGGCGATCAAAGACCGGGAGACGAGGAAGGCGATGAAGGCCGACCGCGCGGCCCGCGATCCGCTGCCCAATCACTCGCAGCTGGCGAAGGACGATACGGACCATCCACTCTATGGCGTGTCCCGCTCGCTGGCGGTCGTCGCGGATCGCGAGATCGGCAGGGCCATGATCGAGGCCTGGGGCCGGCCCGGCGACAGGACCGCCGCGGCGGCGGTCGCAAACCTGGTCGATAAGTTCGTCTGCCACCCGGCGGACAACGACTGGTGGAAGGACCCGCTTATGCGCGCCGCCACCGGTCACGGACTGAAAGGCAAGCTCACCCTTCCGGCGGCCGCCGCGAAAACGGGCCGCGTTCCAGTACCCGTTCGATAATCGCAAAGAGCCAGCCCGGCGCAGCCGGGCGGCGTAATTAACCCGGCCGATTCAACGTTGAAGTTTTTGCCATGCTCTGCCGTGCCCTGGCGCTAAGCAGTGGTCTTGCTGTTGCCATCCTGAGCGCGGGCTGTAGCGGAGCGCCGGCTGCCATCGGCGCCACGCCATTGCCAACTCGGCAGGGATCGGTGTCGGCCAGCCCAAGCGCGGCGACCCAATCCGCAACACCTGAGGTGTCGGTCTCGGCGACCGCCTCGGCAAGTACGCCGGTCCACTTTGCCAGCCGCTGCACGTCGTCCCAGTTGACGCTTGGGTGGGGTGGGCGGATCAGCGAGCCAACCGGACAGCACACCCTATCCCTGACGCTCACGAACAGCTCGCGCGCTGGCTGCCACCTATTCGGATATCCCGGTGTCTCATTCGTGGACCCGGGCGGTCGAGTTTTGCCTCTGCGATACATCTGGGGCGGCGACCAGGTCGTGACGTCATCCAAACCGGTGATGGTCGACGTTCCGGCGGGTGGTACAGCCTATGTGCTCGTCAACAAGTACCGCTGCGACACCACCGACCTCATGCAAGGAGCCGCGGTGCGACTCATACCACCCGACGAGCGGACATTTCTACAAGTCTCGATCATGGACAACGTCCCGATGGATTACTGTGGGCCCGGCGATCCGGGCTCCATCGTCTACGTATCGCCCGTCGAGCCAAGCTTCGACGCGGTGTTTGCTGGTCACTGAGCCCGACGCCCTCATCGGCGCATTGGCGGTTCAATACGGCGAACGGCTCGCGACGTTCAACCGGCGCCAGTACCCGGGGATCAGCCGGCTGATCCCATGGCACTGAAGGGATAGCCCAAATCATCGACCAGAACCCGGCCTCCCAGCGGTGCCTTGAGCACGGCCGACGCCTGTCGTTGATAGCCGACCAGCGTGCACCCCACTCCGCTGTCGTTGGGATTGGGATGGCTGACCACGATGACCATGATGGCCGTGTCGGACTCCGTCAAGCTGACGCTATAGCGCACCCCGCACGGGCCATTTTCCGATTCGGCGCCGACGAAGTTGACGGTTAGCGTCCGGTTATCGGCGTCGATGCGTGCGCCGATATCGTGCGCCGCTCCGGGGCCGAGCTCGGGCGGATACCACTGCGCCTCGGGAGTCACGGCCAGGACTGCGGCTACACCCTCGACTTCAGCCATCGAGAACAGCCAGGCCGGCATGGGCCTGGGGCCCCGGTCGGTGGGGAACGTGCCTGTGCCGAGGCGGACGTCGCTGATGGTCAGCCGAAGATTGCCCTCAACCGGGCCGCTCGCCTGCGCTTTGAGCAGGTCGAAGGCCTTGTCCGGGCCGATGATCTGATAGCCGCCGGCCGAGGCGGGCCCGGTCGGCAGGTGGGCTGGGCGATCGAAGGCACCGGTTGCGAAGGCCACCTTCGTCTTTTCGCTTTCGTAAAAGCCGCGCGGACCGGTCACCGGACCCTCCATGAGTACGATCGGCCGGGGCGACGCGTGAATTGGGAATGCCGCCCAGTGCTGGAGGGCCGACGGGAGTGGATCAGCGCCAGCCGCCGGCGACCCGGCCGCGCACGCCGCCAGCAGGACGCCAACGAGCCCACAAAGTGTGGCACGCACGCCTGTATGACGGGAGAAACGCGAAAAGGTTCTCCGATATCTGATCCTTAGGTCAATGGGATCGTCGACCGAGTCTCCGCGCGTCCGGCTGGTGGCGCTCAGCTTCTTGATGCTCTTTGTGGAACTGGCGCTCATTCGGTGGATCGGCTCGAACATCCTCTACCTTTCCTATTTCTCCAACTTCATCTGCCGTGCTCGTCGGATTTGTTCGGCTCTTTCCGGTCGAGATCGATCGCTCGGGGACGGAACTCATCTTCTTCGGCGCCCTGGGGACACGCAGCGGACTTCCCCCATTCGTCACCCTTCCACTTCTGTTCCTGGGCGTAGCCGGCGTGATGACGCTGGTGGGTGAGGGTGTGGCGCGCACCTTCCGACAATTTCCGCCCCTCGAGGCGTACCGCCTCGACATCCTCGGGAGCCTGGCCGGAATCGTCGCCTTCTCCCTGCTCGGATTCCTGGAAGCCCCACCTGTGGTATGGGGAGCGGTCGTCGCCCTCGCGCTGTTCCTGCTCATCGATCGGCGCAGCGCGCTCTGGCAGACGCCGGTATTGGCAGCCATGCTGATCGTCCTCGGCCTGGAGTCGGCGGTTGCCACCGATAGCTGGTCGCCGTATTACAAGATCCGGCTGACGCCGCAGTCGTCTGGCGCCATCAGGCTGCTGGTGAACGGGATCCCGCACCAGACCATCGAGGCGGCCAGCCGAAAGCTCGACGTGGTGTCCATCTATGGTCTCCCCTACACCCGCACTCGGGCCACGCCCGGCAACGTCCTCATCGTCGGGGCGGGCACCGGCGATGATGTCGCGATCGCGCTGCGGCTGGGCGCCCAGCACGTCGACGCCGTGGAGATCGACCCGCGGATTCATGCCATCGGCGTACAGCTGAATCCCGACCGCGCGTTCCAGGACCCACGCGTGACGTCGTTCGTGAACGATGGCCGCGCCTTCCTGGAGCAAACGACCCGGCACTACGATCTGATTCTCTTCGCCTTACCGGACTCGCTCACCCTGGTCGCGGGTCAGTCGTCGCTGCGACTCGAGAGTTACCTCTTCACGGCAGAGGCCATGCAGGCCGCCCGCCGGCATCTCACGCCGCAGGGAGCCTTCGGTGAATACAACTATTACCGCGAGCAGTGGCTGATCGACCGGCTGGCCGGCACGCTGCAGCAGGTCTATGGCCGTCCGCCCTGTGTCGATTCGGTGGGACAGTCAGGCCGGCTTGCCTTACTGATGGCCAGCCCCAGCGCGACGGCTCTGCAGTGCCCCTCGACATGGAAGCCAGCCTCCGCAAGCACGCCACCGGCCACGGACGACTATCCGTTTCTCTACCTGCAGGCAAGGACCATTCCGGATTTCTACCTGCTGACGCTGGGTCTGATCCTGGCGGCGGCGCTGCTGCTGGTGCGCTTGAGCGCTGGAACGCTGCGACCGATGGGTCGCTACCTCGACCTGCTCTGCATGGGCGCCGCGTTCCTGTTGCTCGAGACCAAGAACGTCGTCCAGTTCGCCCTGCTCTTCGGGACGACCTGGTTCGTCAACTCGCTCGTCTTTACCGGAATCCTGATCGCCGTCTACCTGGCGATCGAGGTCGCGCGGCGGGTCGAGCTCGGACCGTCCTGGCGCCTCTACCTGGCGCTGGTGGTGGCGCTCGCGGTCGCCTGGCTCGTGCAGCCCGAGCTTCTCCTCCGCCTATCGATTGTTCCGCGCTTCGTGGTCGCGATCGTGATTGCCTTCGCTCCGGTGTTCCTCGCCAACCTGGTCTTTGCCCGGCGCTTCCGCGACGTCGCCGCGTCCAACCTTGCCTTCGCGGCCAACCTGCTCGGCGCCATGGTTGGCGGCGTGCTCGAGTATGCCTCGCTTCTGACGGGCTACCGGGCGCTGCTGATCCTGATTGCCGTGCTGTACGCCGGCGCGTTCATGCTGCAACGAGCCCGGCAGCATCGACCGCTCAGTCTGACGTGATCAGATCCGGCGCTTATCCAAACGATTGGGCCCAGGCGCGCTCGGGCGCGACCAGGAAAACCACGCGGTCCATTCGCAGCGGATAGGGCTGGCCGATGTATTTGTGAGAAAGCCGGTCGATGATGGTCCAGGCGGCGTCGCCTTCGATCCGCTCGACGACGCGGCCGCGGACCTGCGCCATGGTGTGCGGCTGATTGCGGTCGGTGATCGAAATGGCCACCCGCGGGTCGCGCTCGAGGTTGCGCGCTTTGCGCGATCCAGGGCTCGTCAGGAACACGATTCGGTCGCCCTCGAGCCCGATCCAGACGGGGACGCTGTGCGGACCGCCGTCGGGCAACACGGTGGCCACGTGGGCGACGTTAGGGCCGTCCAACAGGACGCGCACTTCCCCTGGCAAGCTTGCCATAACTCCAGTATCGCTGCTGTCAAAGAAGCCGCCGTCAGGTCGTTTTCCGTATAGATGACGGAGGCTCGTCGAATCAAGAGCGGCAAATGGCGAATCTACAGCGGGCCGGAATCCGATGTCGCGCGGGATCCGCAGAACGGAGCCGTCGCCTACTTCACCTCCCTGGACGAGGCGCGACGGTGGTGGCAGCGCCTTCAGCCTGACGATCCGCCTCTCAAAGAGGCCATCAAGTGCGCCTGGTGTGGTGCCTATTTTGGCCGGAAGATGAGCTACACGACCTACGCGGGACGGTATTACCACCCGCAGCACATACCGCAGGCGCGAAACAGCTGACCCTACCCTATATTCCGGGGCTCGTCAGACGCGCACTTCCCCTGGCAAGCTTGCCAGTTAAAGCTCCAGGGCACGGGGTTCCAGCTGTGCTCGATAGGCGGCCAGCTCGGCTTCGATCCTTCGTACGCGCTCGCCGCTATTTGCCATGCGGGAGCGGCGCGCCTGGCGGGCGATCAACATCTTGGAATCAATCAGAAGCTGCAACAGCTCGCGGTCCATTATTGCCGCGCCCGTTGACTCCAAAAGTTCAGGCGCCCCTGCCACCGCTCGGCATGCTCCCTTGGTAGCCCGTGGCCATCATCGCCCGGGGCCAGCGGTGGCACGGTGCGAAGCAGTTCCTCGTAGACGCCGATCCAGTGCTGGACGTCGCTAGCATCCACGGTGTCGGGAGCTTCGCCGGGTAGGAGTGAGTCAGTGCGATTCGGCTCGACGCTTGTCATGTTGCCCTCCATGGGTTCACAAACGGTAAACGCTCAATCGGTGCGGCGAGTCGCCAGCTACCTCAGAGGCTTTAGCCGAAGTCCCATCCCGTCGGCGCGGGCTGGAGGGGGCCGCAGATCAGGGGCCAGAGAGTGTGAGCATGGGGCCTGCGACGGGCTTGCGTCAAGTGCAATCTTTGGCGGGCGGCTGAGCCAGAGCCTCGCGTTGTTCGGTCTTCACATGGCGTCCTGTTTCCGCTCCTCACGGTGTCGGCACGGGAAGGGGGGCGGGCGATGGCGTGGCGATCGGCAGCCGCAGTCCCACCGGCGGCAGGTTCTCGGCGGTCGAGCCGGAGCGCGGTGTCGAGGAATCACTGTTCGATGCTGATGCCCGACAGCGCGCACCGCTCGTCGGGCCACCGGTGGACGAAAGACGAGACCGCTCAGCCTGGATCGGTCGACTGGAGACGGAGGGTGATGGCGAGGGCTGCGGAATGCCGACGCCACCCGGCCTCGGCGTGGGCGAGGGGGCGCCATTCAGCGCCGGCAGCCGACCACCCGGCGCAACCTGAATGGATACGTGGCCAACAACGATAACGATCGCCAGCGACGCCACGGCGAGGGCAAAGGCGACGACGGCGATCTCTCTGCGGCTCATCTGTGACTCTCAGCGCTCCGGAGCCCTGGGTCAGGCGGTTTCCCCGCCGGTCTCCCGTGCCGGCCGCTCGGCTTCCACGACACGCCGCGGCCGGAAGTATGAACGGATATCGTCCGGGAAGAGGCTCAGGACGTCGTCGGGCACCTCCCACTCGGGCTCGGCAAGCCCCTGCTCGACGAAGCGGTCGATCGCGATCCGAACCAGCTGCAGACAGGCGCGCAGCGGCAGGTGCAGCTCATCGAGCACGGCCTGGCGTGCTTGCAGCAGCCGGGTCATCTCGGTCATGAATTCGTCAACCACACCTTCGATCTGCCGGGCGAGGGCCCGCGCCCGCTGCCCATTTCCACCCGGCGTCGACCCGCCATGTTCAGCTGCTGCCTGCTCCTGCTCCGACTTGAGCTCGATCAGTCGCTGCACGTAGGGGCCACTCAGCGCCGAGACTTCTTGCCGCAGCTGGCTGATCTCGTGCAGCCGCACGGGACCGACCGACTTGCTCCACAGACGGCGCGCCTCGGCGTCGCCAATCGCACAGGCGCCATACCATCGGTAGTCGGTGTTTGGCATCAGTCGGCTCTCCAGGTGACGGCAGGTCCAGACCGCCCCGAGCGGCCGGTGCGAGATATCCAGCGTGATCATCTGGGTTGCCTGGTAGGCCGGGCACTCGGCGAATCCAGGCGGGAACGGTTTCGGATACGGGCACTCGTCGGCGGGTCGGGCCCGCCCCTGGGTGGGACGGCGTGACCAGATGGCAATCGCCTGGGCCCGGTTCCGAATGCCCCGCTCCAGGAAGAGCTTTTCGAAGTGGGTCCGAACCGTCCGGTGAGTCACATGAAGTCGCCGGGCGATTTCCTTATCGGATAGCCCGGCGGCGGCCAGCTCGAGGATCTGCGCCTGGCGTGGCGTTAGGCGGGGAGACCCGGCCCCTCCTCCGTTCGCCGCTCCTAAAGCGCCCGACTCTCCGGCGCGATCACGCACCGTCTCATCACCCGCTGTTATGAATTCCGCGAATACGTTATCACGCTTGACGGGTGCACTACCGGTGCGATTTTCGGCTGCGCTCCGTGGTGCGGCTCAGGGTCGCCCTCGAGCTCAGCCATAACGTCGCGCAAAACGGCCAGCGCGCGTTGGCTCTCGCGCTGAAAAGCGGCGAACTCGTCCGTGATGTTTGTCCTGGTCATGTCGGGACTCCCTTCCTATTGGATCGGGGCCTGTGCCGCGCTATTACGAGGCCACGGGGCCCTGCTGTTTAGTAGTACGTTTAAGAGCAGGGATGTTTGACAGGCCTGGTGGGGCAAATCAGTGTAATGAAAAGTGGATAACTTAACTTCTCTGGATGCTCAACCGATGTCTGCCGAGCAGCAGCGGTGGCTGGCCGGCCTCTATGAGGCGAACTTTGCCGCCGTGGTTCGGCGATGCCGCGTACTCCTGAAGAGTGCGGAGGATGCGGCCGATGCCGCCCACGAGGTCTTTCTGATCGCGCTCAATTCGCTTGCGCCCGAAACCGAGGAGAAGCGAGCGCGCGCCTGGCTGCTCACCGTCGCCCACAATCATTGCCTTGATATCCTCCGCCGACGCAAGCGGTTTGGCCGGGTGCTGGTGACCCTCGGTACGACCGAAGCCGGCGACGATCTCGAGGCGGGCGTCGTCGATCGCGACTTCGTCGATGGGGTTTTACGGCAGCTTTCAGTCCGCGAGCGGCTCGCCCTCTGGCAGTCCGCGGTTGAACATCGTCCGCTGGCCGACATCGCAACGGGCCTTCAACTCAGCTATGCCGCGGCGGCGCAGGTCGTGCACCGCGCCCGGCAGCACGCCGTTCGCCTCGCAGCTAGCGTCGCGGCGGTCCTCGCGGTGCTTCGCTTCCCGCGAGCCATCCGCCGGCTGCTGGCTCGGTTTCAGCTCACGGACGCCGAACCGATGCTGGCCGCGCAGCGAGTCCTCGCCCTGGCAGCGCTCCCTGTGGTCGCTGCGGTCGCTTTCCACTCGTCGGCGGCGACCGGCACGAGCCAGGCTGGCAAACCTCTCGTCGTGACGTCGACAGCGGGCGGGAACTCGGCCACAGACCTGGCACCCGGGAGCGTTGCGGGTCTACTGGCGCCGCTGAGGGGCGGTGATCGTCCGGGTGGCACATCCATCTTTATTGCGCCGGCGGGGATCCCACCGATTGCATCCTCCACCGTGAAGAGCCTCACGGATCGGATTGAGCAGTCGGTTGGCCAGCTCGTCCCCGGAGCAGCCGTCCCGGGGACCGCACGGGTACCGGCAGTGCCGCCGCTACCCAGCGTGCCGCCCGTCCCGTCGATACCGCCGGGCCCGAGTTTGCCTCCGCCCGGACACTGAACTGTTCAGGCGCAAAAAACTGCGCCATCGGTAACTTTACCGATTGACGCCGGCTATTCACTCACCTACCGTTATCTCACTCACCTAATGTTGAGTCGTCCCTGTACGACTTCCTGGAAGTAAGGGGCGGTTGTCGGCGGCGTCGACGCTACAAGGAGCGCTGGTGCGACGGGGAAGGGTTGCGCAGCGTGAGCTGATCCTCGAACGGAACTCACGGTGGCGCAGGACAGAGGACGACGGGCCATCATGGCCCTAGCATCGTCGGTGCCATCTCCCCAGCTCGCCCCACGAGCCCAGCGGGAACGCAACCGTGCGGCGCCCAAAAATTCCTGGGCCGAGCAGGCGTTCGCCCCGGCCGGGGTCCTGGTCAGCGCCATGGTGGAAGCCTCCGCTGCCGACCTGGGATGGCTCGCCTGGCTCGATCGCAGCGACCCGGTGGTGGTGCGCCGGGAGGCCCTGTCCCCGATTGAGCCCTCGCTCATCGCCGAATTCCCAGAACCGCCTGAGGAGTCCATCGTCATCGGCGAAGGGGCACCGTTTGCGCCATGGACGCTCTGGTGCCGAGCGCGAGGGATCCGTTCATGTGTGGTCGTGCCGGTCATCGCCCGAGCCCGGGTCATCGGGACGATGGGCCTCGCCAGCTCCACGGCAAGTGCGCTCGGTCGCCACGATGCGCGGCAGCTGGCGCTGGTCTCCTCCCTGGCGGTTCACTCGCGGACGTACGAGGCCCGGCTCGCCGGACAGCGCCGGCTATTCGCTGAAGTCAGTCGCAGCCTGGAAAACGCGCTGGCGCTCGATCGTGCGATTCGCCAGCCGCCCACCTACCACGAGATTGCCCGCGCGGTTGGTGACAGTCTGGATGCCAGCTACTGTCTGATCGCGATTCATGATTCAAAAGGGGCTCTCACGATTCGTGCTCGGGCCGGTCATCGGCCGCCCCGCCGGATAGGAGTGGCCTGGCCCCTGTCCAGGCTTCGCGGCTGTGCCCGGGCGCTTCGAGAACGACGCGCCGTCGTGCTCACCTTCAATCAGCACGACCCGGCGATCGCCGCGGAGCGGCGTGTCCTCTTCTCGTCGACGACCCAGGTCGGGGCGATCTTTCCGTTCTTCGCCGGACCGCGGACCCAGGGGGTGCTGATCGTTGGTGAAGAACGGCGCTCGCGCTGTCAGCCGCTCTCGCCCGAGCGGATTGCGATCCTCGAGCTGGTGGCCAGCCGGATCGCCCACATCTTACGGATCTCCCGGCGCCTCGAGTACGAGCGCTTGGCCGAACGACGCCGGCAGCGCCAGCTCACGATCGAACGGCAGCGGCTCGCGCGCGAGGTTCACGATGGGGTTGGCGAGGCGCTCAGCACCCTCCTGGTGCAGGTTCGCGGCGCGATGGCGGAGGGAACCGCCGGGCCCCACGACCTTCAGGTGCTGGAGCGGGCCGCCTGTCGGGCAGTGGACGGCGCGCGCGCGCTCGCCTATGGCATCCGGCATCTCGAGCGCGGCATCGGGGCGCTGGAGGAGGCGCGCAGCTATGCCGAGACCATGCTGCGATCCGTGCACTGCCGTCTCTCCTGGACAGAGGAGCGCAACGACCTCAAGATCGCGAGCCGCGTGCTGCGCGAGATCGCCCACGTCATCAAGGAATCCATCACCAACGTCGTGCGGCACGCGAAGGCGACCTCGGTGCGTGTTCGCGTCGAATATCCAGATGGGCGGATCCGAGTGACGATTCACGACGACGGCGTCGGCCTTTCGCTTCATGAGGCCTGGCCGAGCGGGGACGGGCTGGGCCTGGTGGGAAGCTCCGAGCGGCTGGCCCGCGTCGGCGGCACCGTGGATGTGCGCAGTGCCTTAAACGGCGGTGGGACATTGGTCTTGATCGAAGCCAGTAGGCACTGAGCCGTGAGCCGTTCGCGTCGGCTGGGATTGGCCGCCCTCGTGATCGATACATTTCTCTTCGCCTGCGCGGGTGGAATCTCGGCGCGCGCCGATCTTGGCCAGGCGACGCTGACCGTGACGCCCGGGCTGGCGTCGGTGAGCGGCTCCGCGCAGTGCGGTAGCGTGCCCCTGCCCGGCGCAACGCTTCAACTGTTCAACGGAGCGGGCCTGGTGGCCGCCACGACGGCCGACGCGGCCGCCCAATTCACCCTGCCGCCGGCGGCTCCGGGGGTCTACACCGTCCGGGTCAAATCGGGAGGGACCGTGTGCGGCTACCAGGTCAGCATCAAGTCCACGATTTCGGCGCCGGATCTATTCAGCGGCCTCTTCGGTAACGCGTCCATCAGCACGCTGGCTACCAATACCGGCGCCCAATGCCCGGCCGATGCGCGCAACAACCACTCCTGGGTCACGGCCTCACCGCTTGACGCGCTCAGCTCGACGCCGGCGGCGGCAACGGTGGACGAGTGCTTGTACCGTCAGGATCAATCCGCCTGGTTCAAAGTCCCGATTCAGCCGGGTAGCAAGGTCAAGCTATCGCTCACCAACCTGCCTGCAAATTATGACCTCACGCTTTACAAAGACATCGCAACCGCGTACCAGGCCGTGGGGTCGTCTCCGAACGGCCTGACGCGGCTCAGTGCCGAGTTTGCACCCGATGCGGGCTCGTCGGATGGATACGCGTCTGACGCTTACTCACCCGACGCCTACTCGCCGGATGCGTACTCCCCCGACGCGTACTCCCCCGATGCCTACTCTCCCGACGCCTATTCGCCGGATGCCTACTCGCCGGACGCGTATTCCCCCGATGCGTACTCCCCCGACGCGTACTCCCCGGACGCCTATTCGTCAGACGCCTACAGTTCCGATGGATACTCGCCGGCCACCACCGTTGCGGATGCGCTGCCCGCCAGCGCGCTGGGCGGCGTTGCCCCGGTCCCGGCCGCCTATGCCTCGGCGCAGACGCGAAGCCTGATCGGGGTGTCCGCCAACGACGGTACCGCCAGCGAGAGCATCGTCCGGAACACCTGGAACAACACCACCAACGTCTACGTCCGCGTCCGCGGTCGCAACGGCGTCTTCAGCCTCGCCCAGCCCTTCCACCTGGCCGTGACGTTGCTTACGGGCGGGTGTGCCGCGGTGAGTTCCGTCGCCGCCCTGACCGCGGGGACGACGCCGAACCTGGTCCACGGAACGTCGGGCTCCTACAACAGCATCATCGTCTGGGATTCGGACCGCGCCAGCCGGCTCGGCGGCTGGAGCGCGAGCGACCTGAGCGCGGTGGCGTCGCACCTGGCCTCACTGGCATCCCAGACGGCGGGGGTGGTCGTCGATGTCAGCCAGGACGACCAGGTCGCGGCTGCCAACCTCCAGGCCGATGCCAACCCGGCCTGCGCCTTCGCCAAGAACCTGGTAGGGCTGGAGATCAAGCGCATCATCGACTCCTACCGGGCGCTCAATCCACTGAAGTACATCGTGCTGGTGGGCAATGACGGCCTGATCCCCTTCTTCCGTCATCCCGACGAGGCGGGCCTGGCCAATGAGCGAGACTTCCTCCCGCCTGTCCTCGGCAACAGCCCGTCCCAGGCGGCGCTGAACCTCGGTTACGTTCTTGGCCAGGACCGTTACGGCTCGTCCACCGACCTCTCGGTGAACGACCACAGCTTCCCACTGCCGGACCTCGCCGTCGGGCGCCTCATCGAGCAGCCGGCCGACATCAACGGCGTGATCGACGCGTACCTGAATGCGCCGGCGGGCGGCGTCGTCCCGACCTCAGGCCTCGCCACCGGCTACGACTTTTTTGCTGACGGGGCGAAGGCCATCGCCGGCCAGCTCACCGCCGGGACCAGCCATCCAACCGACACCCTGATCCAGTCGAGCGGTCCTCCCACGGTTGCCGGCGGTGCCTGGACCGCGGACCAGCTGCGGGCCAAACTCTTCGGCGGTCGCCACGATCTGGTCTTCCTCGGCGCCCACTTCAGCGCCTTCAGCGCCGAGGCTGCGGATTTCTCTTCCCGCCTGTTCGCCACGGAAGTCGCGAACTCCACCCTCGATTGGTCGAACGTCGTCGTCTTCAGTGAGGGCTGCCACTCCGGATACAACACGGTGGACCGCGATGCGCTGCCCATCCCGATCACCCAACCGGACTTTCCACAGGCTTTCGCCAGGCAGCACGCGACGTTGATCGGCGGATCCGGCTACCAGTACGGCGACACCGACTTCGTCGAATACGGCGAACGCCTCTACCTGGAGTTCAGCAAGCAACTGCGCACCGGCAGCGGTCCCGTCTCGGTTGGGCAGGCGCTGGTCGCCGCCAAGAAGGCCTATCTGCGCGACACCCCGTCGTGGCGCGGCATCCACGAGAAGACGCTGCTGGAATCGACGCTCTACGGCCTGCCCCAGCTCACCCTGAACATGCCCGGAGCCCGGATCACGCCCTCCGCGGACACCTCGGTCGTGAGCGCGACCACCCCGCTCGGCGGCAACCCCGGCTCCGTGCTGGGGCTGTCGAGCGCGGACCTATCGGTACAGTCGACCCTGACCGCGCACACGGTCACCCTCGACGGCACCGGGAGCGCCCCCACCCTGACCGCCACCTATCTCTCCGGGTCGAACGGGCAGGTCGCAAATCCGAACGAGCCGGTGCTGCCGCTGGAAATGCGTCCGGTGAGCGCGCCCGGCCTGCTGAGTGGCGCCGCTCCCACGTTGCGCGGCGTCGGCTTCCGTGGCGGGTCATACACCGACAATCCCACCGGTGGACCGGTGCTGCCGTTGACCGATGCGCCGGCCACCGAGCAGCGGGCGCTCCATTCCCTCTTCTCCTCGAGCGTCCTCTACCCGGTGCTCCCCTTCAGGGTGAACTACTTTGATGCGCTCACCGGCGGCAGCTCGACGCGGCTCGACGTTATCCCTGCCCAGTATCAATCCAGCGGGCCGGGTTCGCAGACCGGGACGTTGCGAGCGTTCTCATCCATGAACTTCCGCCTCTACTACAGTGATCCGGCCCTCAGCGCCACCACCTATGGCCAGGCGGTGGGCTATCCGGGGAATATTCCGGCGCTGGCGGCCGCTCCGGCGATCTCGCAGGTCTCCGCCATTCCGAGCCCGGACGGGCAGAGCGTTGCGTTCCGGGTGAACGTCGCGGGCGACCCGTCTGCCGGCATCCAGCAGGTCTGGATCACCTATACCGCCACGACGCCCGGGTGCAGCGGTGGCCTCAATCCCTGCGCCGGCCAATGGCAGCCCCTGGATCTGGTCCGCGATGCCGCCGACTCCACCCTCTGGACCGGCAACCTTGCGCTCGCCGGCACCGCGTCCGGTGACGTCCGCTACCTGGTTCAAGCCGTCAACGGCGCGGGGGTGGTGGGGACGGCGACGAACCTGGGCGCCTATTACGTGCCCCGCGTGGAGACGGTGCAGGCCACCGCGCCGAAGCAGTCGACCAGCATCAGCTTCAGCTCCGCTCCCAGCAGCGGAACGTATCGCGATGCAGCCACGTTCACGGCGGTGCTCAGCTCGAACGGATCAGCCGTCAGCGGGCGACCACTGGTCTTCAAGTTTGGCCCGCAACGACTCCAGGCGGTCACCGATGCCAGCGGCAGCGCGACCGTGAGCTTCCCATTACTGCAGCCGCCCGGCCAGTACCCGGTACGCGCGGCCTTCGAGGAGGCGCAAGACTTGCTTGGATCCGCGGCAGAATCGACCTTCACCATCGCCCGACAGGCCACCACCCTGACGCTCACGGGGGGCAGCGCCCATTACAGCGATTCGACGGGGGTGGTCGCCACGCTGGCCGACCAGTCGGCGCCGACGCCTCGGCGATTGCGGGAGCAGACGGTGATCTTCGTCGTCAGTCAGGGCCAGTCGTCGTGGGTCGTGCCGGTCGTCACCGATCCGCTCGGTCGGGCGCCGCTCGGCCCGCTCCCGCTGACCCCGGGTGCCTATACGGTCGCGGCGTACTTCAGCGGCACCATTCCGGTGCCGACCAGCACCGGGGTCGTCCCGCTCAGCCTGAGCAACGACCGGTACAGTGCCTCGAGCGCCACCCTGAGCAACGGCCTCACTGTCACGGCGGAGCCGGCCACCGCCGCCTACACCGGGGACACCATCGATTCGGTCGCCGGGCCCATCCGGCTGGCCGCGACCGTGACCCAGGAAGCCGATGACACACCCGGCGACATCACCAACCCGCAGGTGCTGTTTGCCGTCAAGGACGCCGGCGGCAACGTCGTCAGCCAGACCACCACGCCCGTTGCCGCGGACGGAACCACTTCTACCTCGATCCCGACTCTGCCGGCCGGCCTCTACCGCATCGAGTCCACGGTGGCCGGCGGTTTCTACAGCTCCCCGACGACGACCTCCCCGCTGGTGGTCTTCGATCCGTCCCTATCGGTCAAGGGAAAGGGCGTGATCCCAACCGCGGCGCTGCCCCCAAATGACACGGCGACGTTTGGGTTGAATGTCCATTACAACGGCGCTCAGCCCGCCGGTAAGCTGAAATTCGTCCGGGGGATTGTGGGCGATGACGCGGAGGGGGCAGGCGATGACGCGCAGGTGGCCGCTACCGACGATCCTCAGGTGGTAGCCGGAAGTCCCTGCCCGGGCACTGCAGTGGATCCCAACGCCAGCGTCGATTTCCGGGCTACCGCGTTCGACTGGCTGGTGATCACCGGCTCCATCGCCCAGGTCCAGGGCGTCGGGACGATCAACGGTTGTGGCAGCTACCACTTTCGAGCCATCGCGAGCCAGGGCGACCCGGCGGCTGACACCTTCGAGATCCACGTCTGGGACGCCACCCACAGTTTCGATGCGCCCCTGCTGCTCGCGACCGGCACGCTGACCAGCGGGCAGATCACGATCGCGCCTTCGGGGCCATAGCTTCTAAGGTCGCCTCGAGGCGCACCAGGTCGAGGTCGGCTCCGAGCTCTCGAAAAATCGCCTCCGCCTCGGCGAGCAATGGCTGCGCGTCGGAC
>VBEN01000034.1:26137-44495 GCA_005881175.1 Chloroflexota bacterium | reverse complement strand
TGCGAACGACGTATGCCGCCGATGGGCCTGATCGAATGGCGACAGCCGGACCAGTCGGTGGACGCCACGCTCCGCACGGAGCCAGCCGAAGGCGCGCTTGCCGGAAATTCGGACGGTGACGCTCTTGTAGCCGGCCTCTTCACCGGGCGACTCGTCGAGGATCTCGCTCTGCATCTTGTGGCGCTCCGCCCAGCGCAGGTACATGCGCAACAGGATTTCGGTCCAATCCTGGGAGTCCGTCCCCCCGGCGCCGGCATGGATGCTGACCAGCGCCGGATGCTCCGCGTAAGGATTGGCGAAGAGAAGGTCGACCTCCTGCTTGCCCACGTCGGCATCGAGTGCGTCGAGCTCGTGCTCGAGCGTGCTCTGCAGATGGCCGTCATCCTCGGCGATCGCCAGTTCGGCCAGACCGATGATGTCGCGGGCACGAGCTTCGAGCTTTCGCCAGACCTGGACTTCCTCGCGTAAACCCTTCGATTCCTGGGCGAGCCGCTGGGCTCGTTGAGGATCCTGCCAGATATTCGGGTCGGCTAGCTCGCGCTGGAGCGCATCGAGGCGCTGGCCCTTTTTGGGCAGGTCAAAGATGCTCCTGGAGCTGGAGAATCTTCTTCAACAGGTCGTTCGCGCGCTCGAGGATCTGTTCCATCGTTCAGTGTCCGTGGCAGTTCTTGAATCGCTTGCCGCTGCCGCAGGGGCAGATGTCATTGCGTCCGACGCCGGCAAAGTTCAGCCGCTGTGGACGGCGGAACGGTAAGCGCGCGGGGGTGGACGGCTCGGCACTGCCAGCTTTTGGGGGCTTGGGCGGCTGCGCAACGTCCTCCGCACGCACCGGGTTGGCGACGGTGGCGGCTTTTAAGCGCTCGCTCTTGCCCGGGCCGGCCGGGGTCTTCTTTGCAGGCATCGCCGGAAATCCTACCCGAAGATGGCCAGCTTAACCATGGCTAGCGGCCATGGCACTTCTTGAATTTCTTGCCACTGCCACACCAGCACGGGTCGTTGCGGCCCAGTTTTCCCGCCGGTACCGGCGCCGGGCTTCCCCCGCCGTTCGGGCTGCCGCCGCTGGCGGCTCCGACGGGCGCAGCGACAGCCGACGCTCGGGCCCGGTTGGTCGCCATCACCGGAGGCGGCGTCGGGACCGGCGGTTCCGTCCGCAGCTGGACTCGATACATGTTCGACGCGATGTCGAATTGGATGTCGTTGAGGAGCTCCTGGAAGGCCGCAAACGCCTCGTTTTTGTACTCCACCAGAGGGTCTTTCTGGCCGAAGGCCCGCAACCCGATCCCTTCCTTGAACTGTTCCATCATGGTCAGGTAGCTGATCCACTTCGAGTCGATCGTCTTGAGCACGACAAATTGCTCGACCTGCCGCATCATCGGTTCGGTCAGCTCCGCCTCTTTCGCCTGGTAGGCCGTCTGCGCGTACTGCATCAGGCGATCGACCACGGCTTCCTTCGTCTCGCCGAACTCGTCGGGGGGGATCTCACCGAACGGCGGCAGTGGAAATACCGTTCCTAATTGTCCGACGAGTCCTTCGATGTCCCAGTTGTCGGGATGCCGAGACTCGCAGCGCTCGTTGACCGCATCCTCGACGACCTTCCGCACCCAGGAGAGCACCAGGTCCCGTAGCGCGACACCCTCGAGCACCTTGCGCCGCTCGCCGTAGATGATCTCGCGCTGCTTGTTCATGACATCGTCGTACTCGACCAGGTAGCGGCGGGCGTCGAAGTTGTGGCCCTCGACTTTAGTCTGTGCCCCTTCGATCTGTTTCGATACGAGCCGTGACTCGATCGGCTCGTCGTCGGCGACGCGCAGCATGTTCATCATGTTCTTGATGCGCTCGCCACCGAAGATGCGCATCAGGTCGTCGTCCAGGGCCAGGAAAAAGCGGGACGAGCCGGGATCACCCTGGCGGCCGCTTCGGCCGCGTAGCTGGTTGTCGATTCGGCGGCTCTCGTGCCGTTCGGTACCCACGATGTGGAGCCCGCCCGCTTTGGCCACACCCGGGCCGAGCACGATGTCCGTGCCGCGACCTGCCATGTTGGTGGCAATGGTCACCGCTCCGGGCTGGCCGGCCTTGGCGACGATCAGGGCCTCGCGTTCGTGTTGTTTGGCGTTGAGCACTTCGTGCGGCAAGCCGCGCTTCTCCAGCAACCGGGCGAGCCGTTCCGATTTCTCGACCGACACGGTTCCGACCAGGACCGGCCGTCCGGTAGTGGCGGTCTCCTGGATTTCGTCGGCCACCGCCTTGAACTTGGCGTCCTCCGTCTTGTAGATCAGGTCCGGGCGGTCCTCACGGATCATCGGCTTGTGCGTCGGGATCACGACCACCTGGAGCTTGTAAATCTTGTCGAACTCCTCGGCCTCGGTCACGGCGGTACCGGTCATGCCGGCGAGCTTCTTGTAAAGGCGGAAGTAGTTCTGATAGGTGATGGTCGCCAGCGTTTGGGTCTCCTGCTGGACCTTGACGCCCTCCTTCGCCTCCACCGCCTGGTGCAGGCCATCCGCCCAGCGGCGGCCCGGCTGCTGCCGGCCGGTGAATTCGTCGACGATGATGACTTCGCCGTCCTTGACCAGATAGTCACGGTCGCGCTTGAAGAGCGTGTAGGCCTTCAGCGCCTGGTTGATCTGATGGGCCTCGTCGACGTGTTCCAGCTCGTAGACGTTCTTGATGCCGGTCCAGCGCTCGACCTTGGCGATCCCGTCCTCGGTCAATGACGCGGACTTCGTCTTCTCGTCGACCGTGTAGTCGTCGGACGAGAGCCGCGGAATCAAGCGGGCGTACTGGTAGTACTTCTCCGTCGACTCCTGGGCCTGGCCGGAGATGATCAGTGGGGTGCGCGCCTCATCGATCAGAATGCTGTCGACCTCGTCGACGATGGCAAAGTTCAGGCCTCGCTGGACGCACTGCGCGAGGTCGACGGCCATGTTGTCGCGTAAGTAGTCGAAGCCGAACTCGCTATTCGTCCCATAGGTGATGTCTGCCTGATAGGCCTCTCCCCTGCTGATGGGCCGAAGATGCTGCAGCCGGGGGTCCGGATGGGTTTCGTCGAGAAAATCGGGGTCGTAAAGAAGGGACATCTCATGGCCGATGACCGCGACGGTCATGCCTAGCGCTTGATAGATCGGCGCGTTCCAGCCCGCGTCGCGGCGGGCCAGGTAATCGTTGACCGTGATCAGGTGGGCGCCCTTCCCTTCAAGGGCGTTGAGGTAGAGCGGCAGCACCGCGACCAGCGTCTTGCCTTCACCGGTTTTCATCTCGGCGATCTTTCCCTGGTGCAGCACGATGCCGCCGACGAGCTGGACGTCGAACGGGCGCAACCCGATGCTGCGGCGGGCGGCTTCTCGAACGACCGCAAAAGCCTCCACCAGGACGTCGTCGAGGCCTTCACCCTGCTCCACGCGCTGGCGGAACTCCGCCGTCCTGGCCTTCAGCTCATCGTCGCTGAGTTTCTGCAGCAGCGGCTCGAGCTCGTTGACATCGGCAACCCATTCCAGGTGCCGCTTGACCTCGCGCGCGTTGGGATCGCCTAAGACCTTGGTAAGAACGCTCATTGATTACACGCTATGCCGCAACCAGTAAGCATACCCGGCATCCGGCGGGCCAAACGAGAGCTCGCCTTCAGCTGAGGTCGGCTTCCACCAGGCCCAGCGAGCCGTCGTGCCGCCGGTAGAGGAGGTTCAGTTCCTGGCTGTCCTCGTTGAGGAAGAGGAAGAAGGCGTGACCCAGGTCCTCCATCTGGTCGCGTGCCTGCTCTTCGGACATCGGCCGCATCTTGAAGCGCTTGATCCTGGCTACTCCGTTGGGTCGCACCGCCGCGCTGGGCGGCGTGGCCGGGGACTGGGCGGCAATGGCTGCGGGCTTCGCCCGCCGGTGATCCTTGAGCTTCTCCTTGTGCTGCCGGATCTGCCGGTCCATCTTGTCGATCACCAGATCGACTGCCTCGTTCATGTGACCAGCCGACTGGACGGCCTTGAGGATGTTGCCGGTGCGCCCGGTCACGTGCACGGTCAGCTCGGCCACCTTCATGTTCTCGAGACTCTTGTTCTTCTCGGTGCCCAGTTCCATCCGCGCCTCGAGGATATGGTTGAAATGGCGCGCCAGCTTCTCGAGTTTGGCTTGCGCATAGGCCTTGATCTGGGGATCGGCCGCGGACTTCTTGGCCTGAATCAAGATCTCCATGATCGCCTCCTGTGAGATCTTTGTGCTCTCGAGTATAGATCACAGGCTTCGTCGATTCGGCGCGACGGCCGGCCCGGTTGGCGACAGCGGCGCTGGCTGTCCTACTTGGTCGGCCGTTCGTTGGCGCGACGATCGGGGAAGACCCGCGACAGTTCCGGCGGGATCGGCACACCGGCGGCGAAGAGCTTGTCCATGATGTGCGGCCGGATGCCGGTCGGCCGGAAGACCCCGGTCATCACGCCTTCCTTGCTGATGCCGTGCGACTCGTAGAGGAAGATCTCCTGCATCGTGATGGTGTCGCCTTCCATGCCCGTGATCTCGGTGATGCTGGTCACCTTGCGCTGACCGTCGCGCATACGGGAGAGCTGCACGACCAGGTCGATGGCCGAGGCCACCTGCTGCCGGATCGCCTTGGTCGGCAAATCGATGCCCGCCATCAGCACCATGGTTTCGAGACGAGACATGGCGTCGCGAGTGGTATTGGCGTGGAGGGTAGTCAGGGAGCCGTCGTGACCGGTGTTCATCGCCTGCAACATGTCCAGCGCCTCGCCGGCACGGCACTCGCCGACCACGATCCGGTCCGGGCGCATACGCAGGGCGTTGATGACGAGCTCACGGATGCCGACCTTGTTCTCACCGTTGAGGTCGGGCGGGCGGGATTCCATTCGGCAGACATGCTCCTGGTGGAGCTGCAACTCGGCGGCGTCCTCGATGGTGACGATGCGCTCGTCGGGCGGGATGAATGAGGAGGCGACGTTGAGCAACGTCGTCTTGCCGGTGCCGGTCCCCCCCGAGATCATGATGTTCGCCCGAGCCATGACGCAGGCCTTGAGAAAGCCCACGGCCTCGTTGGTGACGGTGCCGAAGTTGACGAGGTCCTCGGCCTGGAAGGGATCGCGAGAGAACTTTCGAATCGTCAGCATCGGCCCATCGAGGGCGATTGGCGAGATGACGGCGTTGACGCGGGAGCCGTCCAGCAGGCGGGCGTCGACCATCGGGGTCCTGAAATCGATGCGCCGGCCGACGGCGGAGACGATGAAGTCGATGACGCGCAGCAGATGGTTTTCGTCGTCGAACTTCCGATCCGTCAGCAGGATCTTGCCGTTGCGCTCGACGTAGATGTTTTCGTAGCCGTTGACCATGACTTCGGTCAGGCTGTCATCGAGCACCAGGTCGCGGATTGGTCCCAGCGCTTCGTAATAGCGAGCGAGCTCGTCCTGCGAAACCTCGGACGCGTTGACCATCTAAGCCACAATCCCCCAAACAGAGATTCACGGACAGCCGGACTGTCCAGGCAATGTAACGGCGAGTGCCGGCAAAGTTTGCGCCCTGGCGAGCGCCAAGAAGGCGCCGATCGACCCACCGGCGCGGCCCACGGCTTCGGCGGCGGCCTCCAGGGTGGCGCCCGTGGTGCAGACATCATCGACCAGCGCCAACCCCTCCGGCGGCCGCTGGGTCGCCGACCAGCAAAAGGCGCCAATCATGTTGGCCCGGCGCTCCGCCTCCCCCAGGCCAACCTGGGCGGGTGTGGGCCGCACACGGCGCAGGCCGGCCAGCACGGGCAGCTCGAGCATCAGGCCGAGACGGCGGGCCAGCCGTTCAGCCTGATTGAAGCCTCGCTCGCGCTGTCGGGCGGGGTGCAGTGGAACGAACGTCAGCACGGCGATCCTAATGCCGGAATTGCGGACGGCGGCTTCGAGGCACCCCGCCAGGGCGGTCGCCAGCTGCGGCCGCGGCCGGTACTTGTAGACATGAATCGCGCGCTGCAGTGGACCCTCTAGCGGGCCGACGGTGATCAGCGGAATGCCGGCGACCGTGCCGGGCGGCAGCGACCGGACGCGCTCCGCGCAGCGACCGCACCAGCTCGCCCCGTACGCGCCACATCCGCCGCAGCGCGGCGGGAAGATCAGGTCGAGGAGCGACACCTCAGGACGCGACGAGCAGCTGGTCGCCCGACTTGATGGCATGCCGCCGGATCGTGCCGACTGGCAGCTCCGCGACCTTGTCGGCGCGCCAGACGAAAGGGACGATCCCAATCCACGGCAGCAGCCGCTCGTAGGTCTTGAGGACCGTTCCCTTCTGGTCGACGAAGACGGCATCGATCGGGAAACGCATGAACATCATGTGGATCCCATTGCAGCCGTGGATCAGCAAGCCGCCGTTATCTCGAAGGCGGGACCGACCCATGAGTCCAACCCCGCGGGCGATAACGTTGCTTGCCACCGCGAGCGGCTGTGCCACGATCGTCCCGTCCTGTTTTGTCAGTCGCAAAACTCTTTCTCCGTATTATACGGTCTTAGCGGCCCTCGGGCCGCCGCCCTTTCGGCGTACGTCTGCCGGCTCTATTTGTGCTGGAACGTGTGGATGATGATGATGACAGCGGGTCCCATGAGTACGATGAACAGAGTCGGGAAGATGCAGCCGATCATCGGAAAGAGCATCTTCAACGGCGCCTGCGCAGCCTGTTCCTCCGCTCGTTGCCGGCGGCGACGGCGCATCTCTTCCGACTGGATGCGAAGGACTTTCGCGATACCGACGCCGAGCTGTTCCGACTGGATCAGCGCCTGGATGAAGGTGTGCAGCTCTTCGACGCCGGAACGGCGGCCCATGTCATCCAGCGCCTCGAGACGCGGCCGGCCGAGCCGGATTTCGTTGAGCACCTGGGCAAACTCATCGGACAGCGCATTCTTGAACTTTTCCGTCAGCCGACCGATCGCGGCATCGAAGCCAAGTCCGGCTTCAACCGAGATCGTCAGCAGGTCGAGCGCGTTCGGCAGGGCCAGTCGAAGTTCTTTCTGGCGGCCTTTGATCTTGTTGTTCAGCCAGACATCGGGCAGGTAGCGCCCCAACACGAAGCCCAGACCGGCCGCGCCCAGCCGTAATGGAAAGCTCGTGCTGAAGACCAGGCCGCCAATCCAGAAACCAAGGACGGCGATGAGGATGCCGGCGATGACCTTGAAGACCTCGAAGCCGTTGACGCTGAGGGCATACGGTCGCCCGGCAAGGTTGATCTTGTTCTGAAGGACGACCTGCCGGTTCTTCGCCATGCGGGCGGTCAGCAGGCTGCCCAAGCGCTCGAGGGCCGGCTTGATGAAGCGCTCGCTGAACGGCAGCGAGAGCTCGATCTCGTCGAGAGTCAGGTTGTGATCGCGGTACTGGGCCAGCCGCTCGGCAATCAGGTCCTGGCGCGGCTTGGCGGTCACGGCCTGGATGGCGATGAAGACACCGCTGAAGGCCAGGAAGGCGAAGACGATAGTGAAAATGTTCATTCGCTACACCTGGATGTTCGTGATTTTCGAGATGATGCCGTAGCCGATGGCGATCGAGACCAGGCCCATCCCGATGAGGACGTAGCCAAGCCATTCGTGGAACAGCGGGGTGATATAGCTGGGTGAGATGAAGGTCAGGATCAGGGCCAGCGCGAACGGCAGCCCGGTGATGATGTAGCCGGAGGCGCGCGCCTGGGCCGTCAGAGTGCGAATCTCTCCCTGGATACGGATCCGCTCCCGGATCGTGAAGGCGATCGTATCGAGGATTTCGGCCAGGTTGCCACCTACCACCCGGTGGATCTGCACCGCGGTCACCATCAGGTCGAAGTCCTCACTCTCGATGCGCTTGACCATGTGTTGCAGGGCGTCGTCGACCGACACGCCAAGGTTCATCTCACGGACTGCCCGGCTGAACTCGTCGGCCATCGGCGGCGACGAGCTCTTGGCGATGGTGGCCATGGCCTGGGCAAACGAGTAGCCGGCCTTCAGCGCATTCGACAGCAGGACGATCGTGTCGCCCAGCTGATTGTTGAAGGCCTTCAGCCGGCGACGCTGCCGAAACTTCAAGAAGAATCCGGGAACGAAGTAACCCGCCGGGATGCCGGCGAGCGCCAGGACGGGGTTGTGGAATCGGAGGAAGAGGACGGCGCAGAGCAGGAGAATCAGGCCGACGATCAACATCACGTACTCCGACACGCGCAGCTTGAGGTCCGCCTTCGCCAGCTCCTCGGTGAGCCTGGATGTGCGTCCGCCCTTGTTGCGCGTCAGGCTCTTGTTGAAGCCTTCCAGGAAGCCTTCGAAGATGCCACCCTTCTTCGCCGTCGGACTGGCAGCCGGGTTGTAGCTATCCATGTGCAGCTCAATCTCGCTCGTCTTCCGGCCGGACATCAACGCCATCACGACAATCAGGGCGGCGATCGCTGCCATGGCCGCGAAGAGCACTTGGATCGACACTTACTTGCCTCCTTGCCCGGCAGGATCCGGCACCGGCGTAAAGAGATCCTTCGGCACGCCTTCGCCTGATGACTGCAGGTGATCGAAATACTTGGGAATGATGCCGGTGGCCGTAAACCAGCCCTGCACCTTGCCGTCTTCGCTGACGCCTGTCTGCTTGAACACGAAAATGTCCTGCACCTTTACCTGGTCGCCGTGCAGTCCCAGCACCTCGCTGACGGCAATGATCTTCCGTGACCCGTCCCGCAAGCGGCTCTGCTGCACGATGACGTTTATGGCGGACGAGATTTGCTCCCGGATCGCCCGGGACGGCAATTCTGCCCCCGCCATCAACACCAACGTTTCCAGGCGGTTCAAACTGTCACGCGGCGAGTTGGCGTGGATAGTCGTCAACGAACCGTCATGGCCTGTATTCATGGCCTGGAGCATGTCCAGGGCTTCGCCCCCGCGGCACTCCCCTACCACGATCCGATCTGGCCGCATGCGTAAGGCGTTGACGACGAGGTCTCGGATCGCGATCCGGCCCCTGCCCTCCACGGTCGCCGGCCGTGACTCAAGTGTTACAACGTGCTCCTGGTTCAGCTGGAGTTCGGCGGCGTCCTCGACGGTCACCACCCGCTCCTCCTCGGGAATGAAGCTGGAGAGGACGTTGAGAGTGGTGGTCTTGCCGGAGCCGGTGCCGCCCGAGACCAGCATGTTCAGGCGCGAGCGCACGCAGGCCCGCACGAATTGCGCCATCGGGTCGGTCAGGCTGCCGAACTTGATCAGGTCGGAGATCTTGTAGGGGTCCTTGGAGAACTTTCGGATGGTGAGGATGGGCCCGTTGAGCGACAGCGGCGGGATGATGACGTTGACGCGCGAGCCATCCTTCAGCCGGGCGTCGACCATCGGGGAACTCTCATCGATGCGCCGCCCGATGGTGGAGACGATCCGGTCGATCACCCGGCGAAGCTGTTCTTCGCTCTCGAACTGGGTGGTGGACAGGGTCAGCTTGCCCTTGTGCTCGACGAAGATCTGGTCCGGCCCGTTGACCATGATCTCGGTGATCGTCGGGTCGCTGATCAACGCCTCGATCGGACCGAGCCCGAGGAAGTCGTTCAGCACCGAATCCAGCAGGCGTTGCTTTTCGGGCTTGGTCAGCGAAAGGCCCATCTCCGCCAGGACCGCGTTGAGCGCGTCGGTGATACGAGCCGCCCGCTGCTCCCGATCTTCGTCTTCGCCCTCATCGATGTTCTCGATCAGCCGCGCCTGCAGGCGGTTCTTGATGCGTTCCGCCTGGACCTCGAAGGAGGTCCGCACTCGGGTCGACGCCGAGCTCTGCCGCGTCCCCGGGGTGCCGCCGGCCTGGGGGACGTAAGCGCCTTCGGGCGGTGCCAGCGGATCGGGACCCTGCCCCTTCTGGACGCGATCGAGGAGTGACATTTAACTCAACCTCTTCGCGATGACGGAGCGCCGCGGGCAGGTCACCGAGCGTGGTTTGTCAGGGTAGCCGGGAACCCCCCAGGTCATCTCAACCTTCCTAACGGCGGGCGAACAGACCCTTGCGGGGTTTTTTCTCGGCGGCCTCCGCCTCCACAACGGGTGCGGCGGGTAAGACCTTGGCGACCAGCTCCCGGATCCGCTGGCTGATCTCGGATTCGGGATGGGTGGTCACGAACGGATTGCCCCGGTTGATGGAGTTGATCACCAGCTTGGGATCGTTCGGGATCTGGCCGGCGATGGGGAAGCGCAGGTTGGCCTCCACGCTCTCTTTGTTGAACTCCGAATGCGCGTCCGACTTGTTCAACAGGAGGACGACGCGGTCGGGAGAAATCGACAGTGAGTCGAAGATCTTGAGCGCCAGCTTGGTGTTCTTGATCGCGGGAATGCTGAGCGAGGTGACGACCACCACCCGGTCGGCGTGATCCAGCACCTCCAGGTTGATCTCACCGAGGTGGGCGCTGCTGTCCACGATGATGTAATCGAACATCTTGCGGAGCTCACTGAAAATGCGCCGGATGTGGTCGACCGTGACCAGGTCTGCCAGCTCGGGGCTGATCGGAGTGAGCAGCACCTTGATGCCGTAGGGGCCGTCGACCATGATCTCCCGGATGAACTCCGGATCCATGTGGTCGATGTTTTCGATCAGGTCGGTAATGCCCTGGGAGTGGTCCAGGTTCAGCAGCACGCCGATATCGCCGAACTGTAGGTCGAGATCGACCAGCGCGACCTTGCCCTTGGTCTCGTTCGCCATGGAGACCGCCAGGTTCGCCGCGATCAGCGACTTGCCGACGCCGCCTTTGCCGGAATAGAAGAAGAAGACCTGCCCATGCTCCGCGCGACGCGAAGCCTGGCCATCGGCGGGGGCCGCGGGCGCTGCAGCCGTTGCGCCGGTCGATTTGGCCAGGAACGATTCCTTCTTCTGCTCGAGCTGATAGACGCGCCGGATACTGGCGATCAGCTCGTCGCCCGAGAAGGGCTTGATCAGGAACTCGCGGGCGCCCGACTGCATGGCCCGCCGCAGGTAGTCCCGCTCTCCCTGGACCGACATGATGATGACCGGCGCCCCCGGAGCCTCCTGGGCCAGCGTCTCGGTCGCCTGGATGCCGTCCATGATCGGCATGTTGACATCCATCAGGACGATGTCCGGTGCCACCTTCTTCGCCTGCTCGACGCCTTCCTTGCCGTTGACGGCGGTCGCGACGACCTGGATGTCGGGCTCGAACGAGAGCAGCTTCTGGAGGTTGTCCAGGGTGCTCACGATGTCGTCCACGATCAGGACTTTGATTAACTCGCTCATCTGGTCATCTCGTTAAAGAAGGCACCCCGCGAAATCTTCCGATTTCGCGGGGAGCCTGTCAACGTTTTTTTTCTCGGCGGGTCTAGCGGACGTTGTAGGTTTTGTTGAAGGTGTCGATGTCCGTGATGCCGGTAGGCACCTCGGGCACCGGGTAGTCCTGCACCGACCGTAGTACGTACTTGTAGTTGGTGTTGTCGAGCAACCACTTGAGTTCCTGAGCCTGCTGAAGCGTGACGATCACTGTCAGGCTGGAGGTGATGCCACGAGCGTTGGTGCCGCCGGCCGGCCCAACCCTGATGATCTGCAGGTTGGTAAAGGTCGTCTGTGTCTTCGTCTTCTGGCGGGCGTCCGCCGGATTGGGGTTATAGCTGACGATTACGTCGATCCGGTCTTCTGGCTGGATGTTGCCACCGATCCCGACGAGCTCGCCGGTGGGAATCTGCATCGCCACCATCCCCTTGGGAATGGGCAGGAACGCCTGCTTGGCGGGCTGGACGCCGCTGGGGTCACTCACCAGGTCGTAGTCGATGATTGCCGAGTCCTTGTGGATCGGAATCGCGGCAAACTTCCCGACCACGACTTCCTTGGTGCGGTAGGCGAACGGCGGGGCCTGCTCGGACGAGAACTGCACGATCGTCACCATTTCCGCCGTGATCTGGGTCGATGACGGGATGTCCTTGGTCGCCACCACGGCGGGAATGTTCCTCGAGCCGTTGCCCAGCGCGGTGGCTCCGCCCCCCGTGCGGCCAACCAGCAAAGCCCCTCCAAACGCCACGATGGCGAGGAAAAATCCGAAGATCAAGAGGATGCGGTTGCTCTTCGGCTTTACCTCAGTCGCCAATCAACTCACCTCCTGATGTTCGGCGCCAGCGCTTGTAGGCGTGACGCTCCTTCGCGTCATGTATCTATCAGTCAGCGCTCTTCCTTGCGCAAGCTGATGATTCGTGACCAGTCGGCCCTAAAAACGAAGAGAGCCTGCTTGCGCAGGCTCTCTCTCGATGCTCCCAAGAGCGTTGGGTGCTTACTGGCCGAGACCGCCCGAGATGTTGCAGAACACGTTCTTGACCTGGTTGCCGAGCACGATCAAAACTACGATCACGACCACCGCGATCAAGACGAGAATGAGGGCGTACTCTACCATACCCTGCCCTTCCTCACGGTTGAGCAGCTCACGGAGGCGCAGATAAAGACTGGTCAACATGCTAATTCACCTCCTTTTCGATTAGATCGGACCCAGTTTCACATCGGGTCGCGCTCAAATCAACGCGCGCGGCGCTGAAGAACAGCGAAAGAGTTTTGACGAATCCGTAACAGTCATCTCACGCTTACAAGTACAGTTACAACAGCTACTTAGGCGCGCCGATGCGGCGGCGCCCCGACGGGCGCTAACCGGCTATCGCTTGCTGAGCGGGATCTCGACCTTGACTTCGGTGCCGCGGCCGGGCTGGGAGCGGATCTCGAGGGTTCCCTTTTCCAGCTCGGCGCGCTCGCGCATCGAGAGCAGGCCCAGGTTCTTGTTCTTGTGCAGGTTCGCCTCGGTGCGGGCGACATCGAAACCCTGGCCGTCGTCCTTGACGACTACGGAGACCCGGGACGGCTGGAGGTTCATGGTGACCTCCGCCATCTTCGCCCGAGCGTGCTTGTGCACATTGGTCAAGGCTTCCTGGACGATCCGGAAGAGGACGCCCTCCGTGTTGCCGAGCAGCCGGCGCTCCTGCCCTACCACGTTGAAGCGGGTCGCCAGTCCGTAGCGGTCGCCGTATTCCTTAATGAACTTGCGCAGGGTAGGGACCAGCCCCAGGTCGTCGAGCGTCATGGGCCGGAGATCGAAAATCAGCTGGCGGGTCTCCTCCAGCGCATTGCGAACGCTGTTCTTGAATTCGGCCAGCTCCGTCACGAGTTGCTTAGGATTGCGGTCGAGCAATCGCTCCAGGATCTCGGCTTGCAGGACCAGGTTGGCCATCGACTGCGCCGGACCATCGTGCATGTCGCGGGCGATCCGCATTCGTTCCTCTTCGATGATCTGAAATACCTGCCGGGACGCATCCCGGAACTGCTTGTCGCCATCGACCGGAGCTTGATGGGCGCCATTTTCTCCATACATCCGCTGCAGGTCGGCCAGGATCTGGCTGGACGATCGCAGAAACTGCCCCTGGTCCTTGAGCTCGGCGCGGCGGCTGGCGAGCGCCTCGTACTCGAGCTCCACCCGCTCCACGCTGAGCTGGGTCTCCCGAATATTGCCGAACGTCTCCTGGACCTCCGACGGCGAAAACTGCTTGAGGTTGTTGAGCAGGTGCTTTTCAACCACCCGGGATTCCTCTGCCAGCTCGCGGACCCGTTCGAGGGAGGCCTCCAGGTCGCGCGACTTCTGCTCGGCCGTCTCGAGCTCGGCCTCGACCGTCTGCAAGCGAGCCGTGACCGATTGGTGAATCAACACGAATGGATCGAAAGTCTCATCCGTGGCCTGGATCGCACTCATATAGAACTAGGGAAACGGCCCCCGCTCCCGGCTGGAGCCCCCGTTTGGCGGCCCAATGATAGCAGGAAAATCGGTGAATTCACGCTGAATCTCCGTAGCAGATGAGCGAACGGGCGTCCTTCATCCTCGGTCGGGCGCTGCCCCTGGGAGTCTTTGGCTTCCTGCTGGCGATCCAGGCCGAGCTCGCCTATTCCGGTGTCGTGAGTGCCGTGAGCGGCGCGCTGGACCGCGCCGACGCCATGTATCTCCTCAACCGTCTGCTGACGGTGTCCTTCTTCGCCTTCCTGCTGGGAATCTACGCCGTGCGGAGCAAGGCGATCGCCCACGATCACAACCCGCTGGCCATCGCGGTCGCGCTGATCGGCAGCTTCATCCTCTATGGCATTTTCTTGATCCCGGGCCAGGCGCGCAGCACCAACGTCTGGGTGCTCGCCTCGAGCGATTTGTGCCTTGCCTGCGGCGTGATGCTGGCCCTCTACTCGCTGAGCTATCTCCGCAACCGATTCAGCATCGTGCCCGAAGCCCGTGGACTGGTCACCACCGGCCCCTACCGGTTGGTGCGCCACCCAATCTATCTGGGGGAAATCATCGCTGGCTTTGGGCTGGTGATGCCGACGTTATTTAGCCTGCACGCCCTGGTCCTGACCATTTTCGTGATTGCCCAACTGACCCGGACCTATTACGAGGAGCGGATGCTGCGGAGGGTGTACCCAACCTACGAGAACTACGCCCGGGGTACCCGCCGCCTGATCCCCTTCCTCGTCTAGTAGATTGGCAAGCCTGGCCCGCTCCTCCGTCCCGTCTCCGCTCGAGCCAGGCCCTGATCGCTGGCTGGCCCGAGCCGTGCGCTGGCTGGACCTGCCGCATTTCTTTACCATCGCCATCTTCCTGACGATGCTGATCGCCGCCATCCAACCGGTCACCGACCCGGACTTCTGGTGGCATATCACCACCGGAAACTGGATCCTCGACCACCACACGGTGCCCCACCAGGACCTGTACACCTTCACTGTCCACGATCACCGCTGGATCACCCACGAGTGGCTGAGCGAAGTCATCCTGGCATTGCTCTACGCCGCCGGACGGCTGCCGCTGGTCAGCCTGACCCTGGGAGCGGTCACCGCCGCTGGCTTCTTGCTGGTCTACCTGGCGATCGATCGTCGGGTCAACTTCGTCATCGCGGGATTGGCCCTGGCGCTCGGGGTGGCGGCCGCCAATCCAATCTGGGGGCCGCGCATCCAGATGATCACGTTTGCGCTGAGCGCGCTGACCTACCTGTGGGTCAAGCGATTTTGTGAGGGAAGGAGCCGCGCGCTCTATTTCCTGCCCGCCGTCATGCTCGTCTGGGTCAACCTTCATGCCGGGTTCGTGCTCGGCTACGCGATCCTGGGGATCGCCCTGCTGGTGGAAGGGCTGCGTTACATGATGCGGCGTCCCGGGTCGATGCCCCTGCCCCGGCTTCGGGCCATGACAGTTGTCCTCGCCGCCTCGATCGGCGTCGCCATCCTCAACCCCAACGGCTGGGACATCTACCTCTATCCATTTCAGACTGGAGGCAGCCCCGAGCAACAGCGGCTGATCGTCGAATGGTTCTCGCCCAACTTCCAGATGTCGCAGATCTGGGCCTTCGAGGCGATGATCTTCCTGCTGATCGGCGGCCTGGCGCTGTCGCGTGGCATCGAGCCCCGTCAGTTCCTGCTGCTGCTGATCGGGCTCGGCCTCGCCCTCCACTCGGTGCGCAACCTTTCCGTGTTCATGGTGATGGCGGTTCCGGCGCTGGCCGATTACGCGCAGCAGGCACGCGAGCGCCTTCCCTGGCGGTGGCCGTTGCGGATCCCAAAGACCACGCCAGTCACGTTTGCCGCCAACGTCGCCATGGTGCTGGCCCTGGTCGCGCTCGTGGCGCTGGCCAGTGTGCCCAGCCTGGTGCAGCGGGTGGACGGCAAGCTGGTCGCCCGCGATTTCCCCATCAGGGCCGCCGATTTCCTGGTCCAGCACCCCGCGCCGGGACGGATGTTGAACGCCTACGGGTGGGGTGGCTACCTCATCTTCCGTCTGTATGGGCACGCGCCGCCGCAGCCGGTTTTCATCTTCGGTGACGCGGCACTCTCCGGCGACCAGTTGCTGCGCGACTATGACCATCTGCAGTCACTGGGCTCGGACCAGGCCCAGTTGCTCGAGCGCTATGACGTCGACTGGGTGATCTTCCACTCGAGCGACCCGATCATCACCGAGCTACGCCAGGATCACAATGCCCCGGGCCATGTCGGGTGGTTCGAGCTGCACACCTTCGACAAGGCAACCATCATGATGCGTGACACCCCCACCAATCGCGCGTACGCTGCTCAGGCCGAGTCGTGACCGGCACCGGCCGCCGGCGGCTGCGTCAGCGGCTGCTGATCCTCTTTCTCCTGGCGATGACCGTGCCGTACACCCGCCAGCTGGTGACCTCGCCGACCGTCGGCCAGGACTTCCGTGCCTTCTTCGCTGCCGCCACCGTTGTGGCGCAG
Source organism: Chloroflexota bacterium (assembly GCA_005881175.1). GTDB lineage: Bacteria > Chloroflexota > Dormibacteria > CF-121 > CF-121 > CF-13. The sequence goes on along the minus strand of VBEN01000034.1, from coordinate 28,325 downwards.
CACGGGGATCCTTATGATTGGCCCTCGCTGGCGCGCGTCGAGGCTCAACTCTACGATGCCCCGCGGCAGCTCGAACCGGGCGATCCCGCCTTCTACGAGTTCCTGGCCTACCCGGAAGGGCCCTGGCTTGCCTTCGCCCTTACGCCACTAACGAGCCTTCCCTGGCAGCTCGCCGACGCCATCTACGTCACGCTTCTGCTGCTGGTGCTGGTGGCCGGCTCGTTCACCGTCTTTACGGTGCTGGGCTGGCGGCCCAGACGCGCCTGGCTCGGCGCGGCCTGCGCCGCCCTGTCCGCGATCGGCTTCATCAATCTCTTCATGGGCCAGGTCTCCGTCATCGTGTTCGGCGCCTTTGTCGCGGCCTGGTTCCTGGCGGGCCGCGGCCACGGCTGGTGGGCGGGCCTGGCGCTGGTGCTCATCTGGCTGAAGCCCAACGTCGGACTTCCGCTGCCACTGGTGATTGTCCTGCTCCAGCCGGCGATGGCGCGCCGCGTCATTGCGGGGTTCATCGCCGCGTCGGCGGTCGCCTTCGGCGCCGCCACCGTCGTTCTTCAGGCGGGCTTTCTGGAGTGGCCGCTGCAGATCCCGCGCATGTGGCAGGCCGTGCAAGGCATCCAGCCCGATATCGCCTCCATCGAGAGTTTCTTCTATCCCGGACTGCAGGGCTGGCCAAAGATGGCGGCGCTGCTGCTGACCATGGGCGCGGCCGCCGGCTACGCTGCTTGGGCGCTGCGACGCGCTCGCGACTCGCAGACCCGCGGCCTCACGCTCCTGCTCGTCTGGTTGGCGGCCCTGCCGTTTGTGCAGTCCTACGACATGATCCTGCTACTTCCACTGGTGGCTGTGCTGCTTGGTCCGCGGCTCGAGGGCTGGGCAGATCCGCTCGTGGAGGTCACCATCTGGGCCTTCTTGATCTTCCCGTTCTGTTACTTCCTCGGGCTGCGATTGGGCTACTTCAACGGCTTCACCGCGATCCCGGTCGCCTTGCTGCTGTTCGCATGGCACCGCCGGCGCATCGCCCCCGCTCCGGCCCAGCTCGCCCCGGCGGTCGCCGCGTGAGCGTGCGGACCTGGTATGGCGTCCGCCGACTGTACGAGCCGCGATTCCGGGAGCGCGTCCTGCTCGGGCTCGTCATCATCGCCGCGGCCTACTACGCCATCTGGTCGATCGTGCAGTGGGTCAGCCTGACGCCGGCCGCGCTGCGCTTCGACTTCGTCAATTACTTCGGCGGTGCCCAGGCCGCGGCGCAGGGCAGCGATATCTACGCCGATTTCAAACGCTCCTGGGGGACCGAAGCGTGGGTGGTCGCCTACATCTATCCTCCATTCTTCGCCGAGCTGCTCGCGCCGCTAACTCCGCTCGGACTTTTGACGGCGGCCCGGATCTGGCTGATCGCGGTGCACGCCGCCTTCCTCGGATCGCTGGCGCTGATGCTTCGCGTGCATCCTGAGCTCTCCCGCACGGGTCGCCGGGTGCTGCTGCTGGCGGCGCTCGGCTTCATGCCGGTCTATCTCAACCTGAAATTCCAGCAGGTGGCCACCGTGTGGCTCCTGCTTGTGACCGCGTCGCTATGGGCCGGCTTGCGGCGCCGCGACGGGCTCAGCGGCGTCTTCATCGCCCTCGCCGCGTCGATCAAGATGACGCCCATCTTCCTGATCCCGCTGTTCGCGCGGCTGGGCCGGCTCCGCGTCGCGGCCATCGCGAGCGCGGCGCTGCTGGCGCTGACCGTGACAACCATGCTGGCCTCGCCGGGCAGCTGGCAATTCTTCACCGTGGTGCTCCCGCGGATCGGCCTGGGCACGGCGAACTGGGACAACGGTTCGATTGATGGGCTCGTCAGCCGGGTCGTGCAGCTCTCACCGCGCCTTCTCGGTGACATGACACAGACCGCGGCCAGGGTCGTGATCGTCCTGGCAGCCCTCATCGTCATCGGCCTCACGCTCTGGCAGGCGCGCCCGACTGGCGACGCCAGTTGGACACTCCGGCTCAGCGTGGCGTCCCTGATGACCTCGCTCCTCATCGTCAGCAGCGTGACCTGGCAGCATCATCTCGTCACCCTGCTCCTTCCGGTGGCGACGGCGATCGCCTGGATCACCGTCCGCCGGCCCGGGCAGCGATACGCCTGGTGGCTGTTTGCCGGCTATGCGATGTGCTGGATCGACCGGCGCGCCTTTCCCTTACCGGCCGA
>VBEN01000034.1:0-26126 GCA_005881175.1 Chloroflexota bacterium | reverse complement strand
GCTCTGGGCGCTGCTGCTTCAGATGTTGCGACGTGAGCGATCCAGCGCGCTCATGCGGCCTGCGCGACCGGCGTCGGGCGCCGCCGCCTGATCCACACGGCGCGGCCGTACCAGACGAGGCAGGCCAGCAACGCCACCGGCGCCAGACTCACCAGCGGCCGGCCGAGGTCGACGATCAGGGCCAGCGCGACGGCAAGGCAAGCCGGCGCCGGGCTGGGGATCGCCCCCGCCCGGTAGAGTATGAACCCCAACCACGCCGGCACCGCCAGGAGGACGGTGTCGTACGGCAGCGCGTGTGGGGACAAGCCGATGGCGACCGCGGTCGCCAGCACGGCAACCACCATCGAGCTCCGCTGACGAATCGCGAACGGGGTGAGCAGCGCCAGGGCGAGGCCCCACATGGCAAACCCCACGACCGTTGGCAGGCGTCCTGGGAGCAGGGGCGCGAAGGTGGCGATCAGGCTTTCGTTGTAGCGCACCACGCCCTGCCCGGCGTCGAGCGCGCTCCAGACCATGGCGAGCAGACCCCGAGGACCACCGGCCAGCATCGGGCTCAACCCAACGGCGACGGCCCCCAGAAGCGCGGCGCCCAAGGACCGCCACTGGCGCCGGGCGCCGATCAGGATCAGGTAGGCCGGCAGATACTGCGGCTTGAGCGCCAGCAGCAGACCTCCCAGAAAAGCCAGGCGCCAGGAGTCGCGGCTCCAGGCGCCGATAAGGAGCACCGCGCCCAGAAGAAGCAACCCCGTCGACTGGCCCTCCGAGAAAAGGGCCCAGGTCGCCGGAAAGCCGAGCAGCGCCAGAAGTCCCATCGCCCTCGCCCCACGGCCAAGCGGGAGCCATCGCTGCATCAGGACCACGGATAAGCCGAGCAGAACGAACGTGATCAGCTGCCAGACGTGGAAGGCCGCCTCCAACGGGAGAAGCGTCAGCGGCACGACCGGCAGCGCCGATGCGAGCGGGGCATCGAAGGGAAGCCGGGGATCAATCGCGCTGTCGGACAGGCGCAGCATCAGCGGGCCCAGCTGGTCGGGCCGGTACACGTCCTCCGCCCGGCCTTCGCGGATCAACAGCGCCGCCGAGTAGGCGATCGTGAAATCGGCGCTGCGGCGGGCAAGGCCGGACTCACGTCCTACCACCGCGATGCCGGCGATCACGAAGCCGACCATCACCGGCAACATCCACCTCCGCCAGCGGTTGATCATCGGATCACCTGAAAGACGGCCGCGCCCGCCTCACGCTCGATGAGACGAAGGCCCGGGTCATGCTCCAGCCGGCCGGCGACCTCGACCTCGGTCGTGAGCACATAGTCGATCTGGTTGGCCTGCAGAAAACTGGCGCGCTCGACCGGGCCCCAGTCGGCGAAAAAGGCGAGCGCCTGGGCCGACTTGTGGGCGGCGTCGATCGTCATTTCCGGGTGGCCGGCGAAAACCCGGGCATCGGTCTGCGCCGGGACGAAGATGCCATCGAGATAGGTGGTCAGCACCAGGTCACGGACTGAGACGCGCGGGGCGAGCTCTGCCAGCAGCACGGCTTCCGCTCGGCTCTCGTACTCCGCGCGCGGATCCAACCGAAAGCCCGCGATCCAGTACGGCTGGGCGAGACTGAAGATGCCAAAGAAACTCGAGGTCGCCAGGGCCAGCGCGACCAGCCGGCGCCGCCAGCGCACGGCGCGAACGCCACGCAGGAGCGAAAGCAGGCCGGGCGTGGCACACAGTCCGAAGGGGATGGAGCTGGCCATGAAGCTGCGCCCCAGGAGGCCGCTGATGCCGGGCGCAAACATGAAGATCGTCATGCCCACGATCCAGAGCGCGGGAAGCAGGAGGTCACCGCGAAGCCGACGCCGCCAGATCGCCACGGCGATCAAGCCGCTCGCGGTCAAGTGGGAGAGGACCAGGAATCCGAAGGGATCCCCAACCTCGAGCACGGGACGGATCACCGACAGCGTCGCCGGCGTCGTGCGCCAGACCCAGAACAGATAGATCAGGTAGGGCAGCTGCAGCAACGCGCCGGCCGCCGCGAACCGGGCGGGACCGCGGTGTCGGCGAACGAGCGACCAGCATAGCAGCACGGCCACCGCCAGCAGCGCGAGCTGCGGATAGATCAGCTGCAGACCCAGCAGGGCGGCGAGGCCACCCGCAACCCAGGGGCGGCTGACGCCGTGCCGCAGGCGGAGCGCGGCGACCATGGTCCAGCACATCAGCGCCATCGCCCAGGGCAGATGCGGCGCCATGGCGATGAGGTCCGCCACGCTGGTGCCCGGGGCGATCATCTCCGTGGCGTGCGTTGTGACCGGCCCGATATGGACGTCGTGAGGCAGAAGCGCGCCGACGCCGCCCCCCAGGACGCAGAGCAGCAGCGCCCAGCGGCGCAGCAGCCGGGGCCGGAACAACTCCCCGATCAGCATGAAAACTGCGGCCAGCAAGGCGGCCGTCGCACCGAGCCGCGCCAGGTGATAGAGCCATGGGCCGGCGGCCCAGCCCAGCAGGTGAGCCGGCCATAGATACCAGGGATAGAGCACGATCCCCGGCAGCGTTTCCGAGGTGAACGCGGAGTGGAACAGCCAGGCGCCCTGCCAGCCGGTGCGCCACATGGCCTGGTAGACGTACGCGTCGCGGGCGATGACCACGTATCCGGAGAACACGCTCCCCGCCGGAACGCGAATCGCGGCAAGCGCGATCGGCGGCACCGTAAGGAGGCAGAGCACGGTGGCGAAGACCGCCGGCCACCGCCATCCGGCAGAGCGCGGCCGCACGCCGGGGGCTGGTTCGGGGCGCCAGCGGGCGAGCGCCATCAGGCGGCGAGCCGGCCGGCCTGCGCCGCGCGGGGCGGCATCAGGCTCGCCGCGCCCAGAGGCAGGACACAGAGGAAGAGGGTGATCACGACCGCGACATAGTTGTCGTTGAAGAAGCGACCGAAAAACATGAAGGCGAGCAGCACGCCGGCGTAGCCGGCCATCCAGCGACCGGCCGTCGGCCGGCGCGCAACAGCGCGGCCCGCCCACCAGAGCACCGGCAGCATGGCCGCGAGCTGGAACGCCGTGAACGGAAAGGCGTCGGTGCGGTGAGCGATCAGACGGGCCTGGTAGAGGATCTCGCCAAAGCCATAGCCCGCAATCGGATACGCGTCGGGCACGCCGCCGCTGGTGTAGAGCACGACATCCGACCAGAAAGCCGGCGGATTGGCGATGAAGAATGGAACGATGGTCGCGATCGGCGTGATGACGAGGACCGCGAGAGCGCCCAACAACTCACGACGGCTACGGCCCGCTCGCAACCGCATCACGAGCACCACAAGCAAGAAGGGCACGGCCAGCCAGGCAAACGGTTTTAACGCGACCGCAACGCCGAGAGCGCCGGCGGCCGGGATCGCATGACCACGCGACAGCAACATGAGACTGAGGAGCACGGTTGCCAGGAACTCGATGTCGTTCCGCCCTGACCACAGGTACAGCGTGATCAGCGGGCTGACATAGATCGCGGCCAGCACCATCAGGCGTCGCTCGGCGGCAACCGGCAGGGTGGCGATGGCGAACAGCCCGAGCAGCGCGAAAGCGATGAGCACGATCCGGTAATCGAAGCCAAGACCGAGGGTGCCGCTCAGCAGCCTGAATGGAATGCCGACCAGAACGGTCAACGGAAGGTAGGCCATGTGGTGGAGCGCCGGGTTGCCGCCGCTCGTCAGATCCCAGGGCAGCCTGGCCATCGGTGTGCCAGACCAGTCGACCCCATAGATCGCCTGGCCGCCGAGGACCCGGTCGATCGCCGACTCGACCTGGAGCATGCCGTCGTGCTCCATGGTTAGACCGATCCGTGGTCGCTCGATTATGGCGGCCAGGGTCGGTCCGATCGCTGTGAACGCGCCAAGCGCCGCGACGCCCCAGAACCTCAACCACTCGGACCCCCGCTTGAGCGCGACCAGCGCCAGCATGGCGAGCAAGCCCGCGCTGCCGATCACCGGCAGTGCGGTTCCGAGGTGGGCGCGCAGCATCCACAGCACCGCCAGTTGGAGGCCGCCGAGCACCGCGAGATAGACCGAGGGGGTGGTCAGCCGGGCGGCGACCCGGGTCAGCGAGAGCCCAGGTTCACCGGCCGGCGGGTGTGCGCCAGCCATGACGACGGTGTAACGACGAGTGTGAGGAACCCCTTCTCCGAGGCGTTATAGCCTGGCAGTGTCGATCCCTTCCTCCGCGGCTCGGGCGGTGCCGGCTGCGCCGCCCTCACGGAAGGTTCGGCCGGCGTTCGTCGCCCAGGCCGGCTTGATCGGCTCGGCGATCGTCATCTATCTACTCGTCATAGGCGCCGCCGGCCTACGCCACCAGGACTCCGAAGCGTATCTGGCCGCCGCTCGCGACATCTGGCATGGCGCGCCACTCTATGCCACGTTCCTGCACCATCCCTTCCCCGACCCGACCCTGAGGCCCGCCTTCATCTATCCACCGGCGTTCGCCGTGTTGATCGCTCCGTTGGGACTTCTGCCCGACGCGGTGGCCGGCGCGATCTGGCTGTTGATCAGCCAGGCGGCGCTGATCGGCGCGCTTGCGCTCATCCTTCGATGGCAAAAGCCGCCGGCCTGGGCGGTGACGGCGCTGATCGTCGCCACGGTCACCTTCTACCCGTTGTGGATCGATGTCGTGGAAGGCCAGGCGAACCTGCCGGTCCTGCTGCTGGTGACCGCCGGCGTGGTTGGCATTGTCCGGGGCGGTCCGCGCTATGGCGCGGCGCTGGGTGTCGCCGCCGCACTGAAGCTGACCCCGATCATCCTCCTGGTCTGGCTGTTGTTCGACCGGCGCCTTCGAGCCGCAGGCTGGATGGTGAGCGCCTTCGCCGCGGTCTGCGGCCTCGGCGCGTTGTTCCGCTTCGACGACACGGTCCTGTTTACTCGACAGGTCTTACCTGCCCTGGCACCAGGGACGGCCTTCTACGCGAACCAGTCGCTCGGCGGCGTTCTGGAGCGGGTGACCAGCGCGAATCCCTACACCCAGCCATGGATCGATGTTCCCTGGGCGTTTCTCCTGCCCGCCACCGCCGGCATCCTTCTGATCGGCGTGTGGTTCTGGCGGACGCGGCGTCATGCGGCCTTGGCCCGCTGCGCCGCCTTCTTGCCGCTGATCCCGCTGCTGTCGTCGGTAACCTGGCCGCATCATCTCGTCATCCTCCTGCCCGTGATCTGGCTGAGCGCGATCGCGCTCGCGCGACGTCACTGGCCGGTCCTCCCCACCGCGGCGCTGGCCGGCCTGCTGTTCGTCTTCAGTGTGCTCCCGCGCTACCCGGCCGGGCCGGGCTTTGGCCTCGCCGGTTTCCGCGAGGCGCAGACTCACGACCCGATCGTGTTCGTGGCGTCGAATGCCCTGTTCTTCGGAACCCTGATTCTCTTTCTGAGCGCACCATGGCTGCTTCGCTCCCGCTAGCCCGGCCGGCCCCAGAGCCGGCCGCCCGGCGGCGGCCGTGGCCCCGCTTCGCCCTCGGGTTTGCCGCCGCGGTAGCGATGCTCTCGCTCCTCCCCTACCTGCTGGCCTACGCCTGGACTCCGGCCGGCCATCATTTCGCCGGCTTCTTCTTCATCGCCGACGACGCCACGACGTATCTGGCAAAGATGCGCCAGGGAGCCGACGGCTCGTGGCTGTGGACCGATCCCTACACCAGCGAACCGCACGCCGGCGTCTTTCTGTTCGGGTTCTACCTTCTCTTTGGCCACCTTGCCGGCCTGCTCCATCTCCCGGTGATCGCCACCTATCACCTGGCCCGGATTTCGGGCGCGCTCGTCCTCGTGCTCGCGGTCGACCGGCTGTGTCGGCGGCTGCTCCCGGCTGAGCTTCGAAATCTGGGCCTGGTCCTCGTCATCCTGGGATCGGGCGTCGGCTTCCTGGCACAGGCGGCGGGCAACCCGGACATCTTCGGCGGCAAGGTGGAGGCGCTCGATCTCCACCTTCCCGAGCTCAGCGGCTGGTACTCGATCCTCGCGATCCCGCACTTCGCCTGGGCGACGGCGCTCATCATCGCCAGCGTGCTGGGGCTGCTCCAGATCGCGCAGCGACCCGGCTGGCGCCCTCTGGCGCTGACCTCGGTGGCGTTGCTCGCGCTCACCACCATCCATCCACAGATGATCGCCGTCATCGCCCTGATCTGGATCGTCTACCGGGTGCTGCTGCTGGCATGGGGGGCGCCGCCGGCGTGGCGAACGCGCGCCGCCGAGGCCCTGCCGTTTCTCGCCACCACTCCGCTGCTCGCCTACAACGCCTGGATCCTGTTCTCAGACCCCACCATCGCGGAATGGGCACGGCAGTGGCGGCATCAGGCGCCGGGGCTGATGAGCCTGGTGGTCAGCCTCGGCGTTCCCCTGCTGCTGGCTGCCGGAGGCGGGGCGATTGCCTGGCGGCGTCGAGACGAGGGCCTGGCCCTGATGCTGGTCTGGCCGCCGCTGGTTATCGCGCTGCTGTACCTTCCGAATCTGGCGAACATCCAGCGCCGCCTGCTCGACGCGCTCTATGTTCCGATCGGGATCCTGGCGGTGGTTGGCCTGCGCGCGCTGACCGCCGGCCTTCGCCGGTCATCCGCCCGCCGGGTCACCGCCATCCTCATGACCAGCTGCTGCTTCGCCTCGGCGATCGTGCTGGCCATCGCGCTGCGCTTTGCCTCGGGCGCATTCGCGGAGGCCTACATCGGCAACGATGCCTGGCAGGCCATGCAGTGGTTGTCGGCGCAGCATCAGACCGGCGACCGGGCGCTCTCCTCACCCCAGGCGGGACAGCTGCTGCCGGCCTGGGCCGGGGTCAGCGTCTACGTCGGCCACTACAGCGAGACACTCGACTACTTTCAGAAGATCGACAGGGTCGGTGCGGTGCTCCGTCCCGGTGTTCCGGAGGCGACGGTGCGCGCCTTTCTCGCGGCCAACGGTATCACCCTGGTGTACTGGGGACCGGATGAGGCGAAAACCGGATTCCACCCGGAAGACCAGCCCTATCTCGAACCGGTCCATCGCGACGGCGCTGTCACGATATATCGAGTCGAGCGAGCGCCCTGAAGGCAGTCGTCACGCGGAGGCGCGACGGTCATTGCTCTGAACGCCGGGGGTTGGATGCTTGCGCACCCGGTCGGGGATGGCGAGGAGCTCCAGGAACATCGCGGCGGAGTGCCGGATCGGATGCACCCGACTCTGTGGCGAATTGATCCAGCGAGTCGGCACCTCGACAATCGTGTAGCCGGCGTGCTGCGCTCGGTAGAGCAGCTCGACATCGAAGCCAAAACCGCGGGTCTGCAGCACCGGAAAGACCCGGTCGGCGACCTCGCCCGTAAACGCCTTGAATCCGCACTGGGTGTCGTGCACGCCGCCGAGCACGAAGATCCGCACCAACCGGTTGAAGATCTTCCCCATGGTTTCCCGGTACCAGGGCTGATGCAGCTCCACCTGTGAATCGCGCAGTCCGCGCGAGGCGATCGCCACTCCGGCCCCGGCGTGAAGCGGCCGCAGCAACTTCTCCATATCATCAATCGGAACACTCAAGTCGGCATCGCTGAAGACGCGGTAACGGCCTCGCGCCGCCGCCATGCCGAGACGCACCGCGGCCCCTTTGCCGGCGTTGCGTTCCGCTGCGACCAGCTTCAGCTGCGGCCAGCGCTGCGCATACCGCTGTACCACCTCAGCGGTGTCGTCACGGCTGCCGTCGTCGACCACGATCACTTCGGCGGTGAGACCTGCCGTCGCCAGGTAGCGCTGCACCCGGTCCAGCGTGGTGGGTAGCCGCAGCGCCTCGTTGAAGGCCGGGATCACGATCGAGATCTCGGGCGTCACGCGGCCTTCTCGACTTTCCGCATCTCCGCTTTGAACGCCAGCAGCTCACGAAACGCCCGCAAAACCACCCGGGGATTGGCGCCTGTCTGCTTCCCGGAGAGGCGCGGGTAATGATGGACGGCGACTTCGACGACCCGAGCGTGGAGCCGGCGAGCCAGTACCAGCATCTCGGTGTTGATCAAGGCGCCCTCCGAGTGAAGACTCATCCGGTCCAGCAGATCGCGGCGAATCAGCTTGAAGGCGCAGTTCACGTCGCGCGCCAGCCGGCCGAAAAACAGCCGCACCAGCGAGAAGAAGGCCCAGGCGTTGAGCCGACGCGGCAGCGGGTCCCGACGACGCTGGCGGTAGCCGGTCACGATGTCCCCCTCGCCGGCTCGCGCCAGCAGGAGGCCGAGTTCCATCGGATCGAACTGGTTGTCGGCATCCATCAGGAAGATCCAGGGAAGTCGCGCCGCATCAAATCCGGATCGCAGCGCGGCACCGTACCCGCGGTTGACCGGATGGCGGACCACCCGCAGGGTCGGGTGGACGGTCTTGAGCCGGGCGAGTACCCCAGGGGTGCCGTCCTGGCTGCCATCGTCGACCACGATGATCTCGAAGGCACGGGCATGGGTCTTCAGCGCCTTTGCCATCCGTCCGACCGATTCCTCCAGGTTGGCCGCCTCGTTGAAAGCCGGCAGGACGGCACTGATCTCCACCGATGAGGCAACGGCGGTCATGGAGCGAAGCCTACTCGGGTGAAAACGGTTGCCACGTGATCATGGCTGAAAAGCTGCCAGGCCCGGTCCTGCTGGAGCAATCCCACCAGGGGATGCCCGCTCGGCAGCACGATCGCATCCGGGTCGGCCTCGGCGATGACGGACGGCCAGCCCTCCGCCAGGTAGCTGACGCGCAGGTATCGGCTGAAGAGCGCCGATCCATAGACTTCCACTCGACCGTCGATGAAGATGCGGCTGCCCTGGGGATACAGGCGCCACAGCAAATAGCCGCCATAGTCGTAGTAGTTGAAGATGCGGACCGGTTTTCCGACTGCCTGGAGGGCATTCGTCGCCTGCACCGGAAAGACCGATGCGATGGCGGCCGCCTCATCGGCGGAGCGGAGGTTGGGGAGGGCGCGGTAGGTCAGCATGACGGCCACGGCCACAACCAGAAGCGCCAGGTTGAGCGCGCCGACGGCGACCATGGGACCGCTGAAGGGAATCGGCGTCCACCGCAAGGCCGCCTGGGCTGCCGGCCGGCGGACGACGGTCGGCAGGATCGACTGGAAGGTGGCGAACAGCGCCTGGGCGCAGCGAGCGGCGAGCGGCGCGCCGCCGATGACGAACAGAGGCACGTTGCGCTGCGACGCCAGCGCCAGATAGAGCAAAGCAAAGGCCCAGAGCCATTCATGCGTGCGCGCCCTGACCTTGCCGGTGGCCAGCCCGGCTAACAGGAGAAAAAGGATTGCTTCGAACATCAGACCGGCCATCGAGTGGAAGTCCGGCGACGCCCACTCTTGGATGTTGTTCTGGATGAGCGGCGAGGTCAGCGTCCCCAGCGGAAACAGCAGGGTCTGAATACCTGACGGGTTGACGACGGCCAGCAGGGTCGCGGCCACGATCGCCCACCCGAAGAGCTTTCGGCGGCGCGCCGGCATCCCGGTCGCGGGGAAACGGTACGCGTCGAACCATTCACCGAGCAGGAACAGGGCGGCGATGATGATGCCTACCAGGAAACCGGAATGCAGGTTGGCCCACAACAAGATGAATGGTGGAAGCAGGAAGGCACTGAGGCGGCCTCGCTGGTAGTAGCCCAGCCCGACCACGAGCACTCCGGTGAGCAGCATGTTGAGCAGCTGAGGTCGTGCCCCCCAGGCTGTGGACCCGGCCAGCGTGCCGATCAGGGTCAGCACCGCCGACAACGTGGGATGCAGATTCGACCGCCGCAGAAGCAGGTACAGGCAGACAGCACTGGCCGCCACAACGCCGGCGAACAGGGCAACCAGCAGCGGCAGGCCGCCAGCCTGGTAGAGCAGATACATGCTGAGATCGGTCAGCCACTCATGCATCACCCAGGTGTGGTCGGCGGCGCTAAACGAATAGAGGTCGACGTGCGGAATCGAGCCGGTGGTGATGATGAGACGCCCGTTGGCCAGGTGCCACCACAGGTCGGGATCCAGCGGCGGCACGGCTGCCAGGCTGAAGATGGCCGTAAAGAGGAGCCAGCGGAGCACCAGCGCACTGGTGACCCGCCGAAGCGCGCCGCCGACGACAGCCATCAGGGCGTGTAACGAGCAGGTGACGGGCATCCTTCATGAGGCGGTCAGCGGGACTCGCGGATGACGCGGAGGACGAATCGCGGCAGGGCCAGCATCCGTCGCCAGCGCCAGGGCTCCTGGCGCAACCGATGAAGCCATTCGAGACCGCGCTCACGCATCCAGCGAGGAGCGCGCCGCGCTCGGCCGGAGATGAAGTCGAAGGTTCCACCTACCCCCATCCCGATGATGGCGCCGGAACCGGGCAGGTTGCGGGCGAGCCAGGCCTCTTCCGCTGCGGCCCCGTACGCAAGGAACAGCAGCTGGGCGCCGCTCGACCGGACCGCCTGGGTCGTGTCCAGGTCGCTGCCCGCATCCGCTGAGCCGGCGTGCGTTCCCGCCAGGGTGAACCCGGGATACCGTTCGCCAAGCACCCGGCCGGCGGCTTCCGCGACCCCCGGCGCGCCGCCGAGAAAGAAGAAGCGCCATCCCTCGTGGGCGCCGCGGGCCGCCAGCGCGGTGACGAAGTCGACACCGGCGACCCGGCCGGGCAGCGGGTGCCCCAGCCTTCGGGCCGCCCAGAGGACACCGGCGCCGTCGGCCAGCGCCAGGTCGGCGCGGCGCAGGATCGCGGCGAATTCGGGGTCGCGGCCTGCCTGCATGATCCGCTCCGGATTGACGCTGATCACCAGGCGCGGCCGCCCCTCCGTCAGTGCCCGCGCCACCCACTCGACCGCCTCGGCCTCGCTGAGTGGGTCGATTGGAACCCCGAGCAGGGTGAATCGCGTCACGCGGCGAATGCCTGCCGATAGACCTCCGCCGTCTCCCGGCCGAGCCGTTCAACGCTGAACGCCCGCGACCGTTGAAGGCCGGCATTACGAAGGCGAGCCTGCTCATTATCGAAGCGCAGCAGGCGTTCCATTGCCTGGGTTAGCTCCTCGACGCTCTCAGTGCGCAGCACCACCCCTGCCTCATCGACCAGCTCGACCAGGGCATCCGCCGAGGACACAATGACTGGCGTGGCGCATGACATGGCCTCCAGCACGGGCAGGCCAAAGCCTTCATAACGCGAGGGGTAGACGAAGAGCGAGGCGCCGCTATAGATCGCGGGCAGGGTCTCACGCGGGACATAGTCGAGCGCAATGACGTGACTGCGCGGCCCTGCCTGTCGGACCTGGCGCGCCAGCCGCTCAGCTCCACGGTTGGTCCGGCCGACGAAGACCAGCGCCGAGTCATCCGTGAGATCCGGCGGAAGGAGTTCGTAGGCCGATCGCAACCGGGCAAGATCCTTGCGCGGATCGATCGTGCCCACGTAGAGGACGTACCGATCCGGCAGGCCGAACCGCTTTCGCACCCCGGCAACCTCGTCCGGCGGCCGGGGGCGGAAGCTCGCGTCGGCGCAGAGCGGGACGTAAGCGACGCGCTCGGGCGCGATATGGTACAGGTCGATGACCTGCCGGGAAACCGCTTTGGATGAGACCATCACGCGTTGCGCCCGCCGAATGCTCCGCGGGCCGAGCATCCCGAAGTACCAGCGGGCACGCGGATGCAGGTCGTCGGGGCGGATCCGATAGGTGAGGTCGGGCACGCTGAGGACCAGCGGAACGCCGCTGAGCAACGGGGCGACGCCGAGAACCGAATGCAGCAGCCGCAAGGCGCGCGGATAGGCCCCGAACCGCCATGGGAAGGACCATTGTTCGCGGCCCAACCGCAGGCCGCGTGGCACGCGCGGAAAGGGCACGACCCGATGCCCCTGGATCGCATCCTGAATGTCCGGAATGACATCGCTGGGAACCAGGACGTCGACCGAGGCCCCGACCTGGTGCAGACCGCGAAGGATGTGCAGCGCGTGATGCTCGAGACCGGTAAACGGCCGTGCCGCGAACAGCAGATCGACCGCGATGCCCTCCGGCACCGTGTTCTTCCCCGACATTGCCGCGATGCTAGCAAAGCCCCGCACCAGTGATCGTCGCAATCGACGGTACACCGGCAGTACGGCGGGTCGCGACAGGAACCGAGGTCTACGCGCGCGGCATCATCGAAGCGCTGGCCGCCACGAAGGCTGATCGCACGCTGCGCGTCTACGCGAATGCGACGGATGCCCCAGCATGGTTGCCGTCAGGCGTCGAATGGCGCGGCATCCCATTCCCGCGGGCGTGGACGCACTGGCGATTGCGGCAGGCGCTACGGCGGGAGCGGCCCGACCTGACGTTTATTCCCAGCCACGTGCTGCCCTTCGCCCTTGGCCTCAAATCGGTGGTCACGATTCACGACGTCGGCCATCGCCGAGAGCCGCGATCCTACTCGCGCCGGGCGCGCTGGTACCTGGAGGCTACGAGCCGGTACGCAGCTCGGCGCGCGAACCGGTTGATCGCCGTGTCGAGAGCGACGGCCGATGACCTGATTCGCTTCTATGGCGTGCCGGGTGGACGCGTGGTCGTGGTGCATTCCGGGGTCGACTTGAGAATGCGTCCGCAGGACCCGGCGACGGTGACCGAAGTGACGCATCGGCTTGGCATCATCGACCCCTACTTCCTCTACGTGGGACGGAACCACCCCCGCAAGAATCTGCCCATGCTGCGCCGCGCGTTCAGCGAGGCGCGCCGGCGGGGTCTGCGCGCGACGCTGGTCCTTGCCGGGCCGGGCCATGAGGGAGCGCCGTCCAGTGATGTCGTGGCCACCTTGCCGTATGTCTCTCCCGGTGATCTACCCGCCCTCTACGCGGGAGCCCTTGCGCTGACGCTGCCCTCACGCTTTGAAGGCTTTGGGTTTCCCGCGCTGGAGGCCATGCGCTGTGGCACGGCGGTCCTCGCCTCCAACGCGGGGGCGCTGCCGGAGATCGTCGGCTCGGCCGGCATTCTCCTGAGCCCAGACGATCCTGGCGCCTGGAGCCAGGCCATGCTCGAGCTGGCGCATGACCCCGCTCTGCAGCAACGCTTGATCGCGGCCGGAAGCGCGCGCAGCGCCGACTTCACCTGGGAGACCGCCGCATCGAAGACCTGGCACGTGCTCGATGCGGTGGCTCGTCAGGGTCAGGCGGAAACGATCGATTCATAGACGGCGCGGTGGGCGGCGGCGCTGGTGGACCAGCTGTACAGCGCGGCGCGGGCGCGACCCGCGGCAACCTGGCGATCGCGCAGCTCGCGGTCTGAGACTAGACGGAGCAGGCTATCGGCGAGCGCCTCGTCATCCTCCGGCGCAGCCAGAAGGGCCGCGTCCCCGGCGACTTCGGGGATGGCGCCCGCATTGGACGCGATCACCGGCGTGCCCGCCGCAAACGCCTCCAGCACCGGCAGACCGAAGCCCTCATGCAGGGAAGGAAAAACCAGCGCCTGCGCCATCTGGTAGAGGGCCGGGAGGTCGGGCATCCCGGCGTAACCGACAAAGCGCACCGAGCTCGTCAGATCGAGGTTGCGGACCGCATCGACCACCGGATCATAGTTCCATCCGAAGCCGCCGACCACGATAAGCGGAATCCGTTCCGGCGTCGGGATCCTCGCCAGCGCGCGCAGTGTGGTGATGTAGTTCTTCCGCGGTTGCACGGTCCCCACCTGCAACAGGTACCGCTCTGGCAATGCGTAGCGGGCCTGGACCTCAGCTCGGACGGACGGCGACGCCGGCAACGCGAACTCGGTCTCGACCCCATGCGGGATCACTCGGCATCGCGCCGCCTCGACCCCAAAGAGCCGCATGGTCGCGGCCTTTGTCGCGTGCGATGGGCAGATGATCATGCGGGCTCGATGCACCGACCGCGGAACGATCACCTTGGTGGCGAACCACTGGTCGCCCGGAAACCACTCAGGATGCTCGTAGATCGCCAGGTCATGAATGGTGACAACCCCGGGAAGACCGGCCAAGAGTAGCGGCAGGGAATTGGCCGGGCCATGGATCAGCTGGGCGCCGTCGCGCCGCATTCGCAGCGGGCTGAGGACCTGCGGACCGAGGAGCCTGGGGCCCGATTCCCCATACGCCGTCACGGTGACGCCGTGGCTCTCGTGCAAAGCCGTGATCAGCGCGCGGACGTAATGCCCGACTCCAGTGACGTCCTTAACGCTCAGCGCCCGGGTGTCGAGCGCTATCCGAAGTGGTGGTCTTAAGACTCTCGACCGCCTCAGGCGTAGCTGTCGATCCGGGCCTGGCGGGACAGAGCCTCCACGACATGCCGGGCGGGGAACTGCGCGAGATCATCGGCCCAGAGCGACAGCACGCGATCGCCCATCGGCGGGATATCGGGCCGACGGGCAACCGCGAGCACCACCGCGCCGGCGGCCGCGGCCACGTGGAGCGCGTCGCCGTCATGGCCAATCACGGCAAGGCTGAGCTCGCTGAGCACGGCCACCTCGTCCACTGTCATGTCAGCCAGCTTCAGGACGGTTGTCGGCTTGGCAATGCTGGCCCGCGTCTCCCGCACCACCCGCTCGTCACCCACGCCGGAGAGGAGAATGATGCGCTCGGCCGTCGCCTGATTCGCCACCACGGCGAAGCGCTCCCCCGGCCACCATTGACCCGACCGGCCGGACGACCAGCCGCCGCCGCCTGGAATCAGGACAAGTGGCCGCCGGCCGCCACCGATGAAGGTCGACCAGCGTGCAATGGCCTTCGCCCGTACGGCTTCGGGCGGATGCAACGTGGGCGCATCGCCGGGAGCGAGCACCGGCCGGTTGCCGGCGGCCGAAGCGAGCCGCCAATTGGCTTCGACCGGGTGCATCCCATGGACGGCGTTGACCCGCTCGGTCGCGGCCCAATCGTTGGCGCCCGCCACCATCAGGCGGCGCGGAACACCAGCGAAGTAGGTCAGCGCAAGGTGGAGGAATCTGGCAGGGAATGGGACGATCACCGTAGCGATCGGGCCGGCGCGCAAACGCCGAAACAGCCGGAGAAGCTCAGCGGGCGAGTCATCGAACACGAACGCCCGGCCGACGGATGGAAGACCGAGCAGGGTTCCGACCGCGTCGCCCGAGGTAAAGACGGTGGCTCCCTCGCAGGCGCGCAACAGCGGTTGGGCCATCAGGGCCTCCCGGACGCCACCCCCAAGCAAGATGGCGACCCCCGATGACGGTCGATGCGCCGTGCTCATGTGATGTAGTGCTGACCCCGCCGGATCACCTGCAAGTTGTCGAGGGCCATGCCGGTTCCGACGGCCACGCAACTCTGCGGGTCGCGAGCCACCCGCGCCGGGATCCCCGCGTGCGTCGTGAAAAACTCCGCAATGCCGCGCAGCTGCGCACCGCCACCCGTAAGGATGGCGCCGTTGCGCATTAGGGACGTACGCCGGTCTTCGCTGACCTGGGCCATCACTCGCTGCAGCCCCGAGGCGATCCCAAGCAGCGGCTTCTGGATCGCACCCTGTACCTCCTTGCCGGAGAGACGAAGTCGCAGGCTCTCGCCATCAGGGCGGACGGCGGCGAGCTCGAGCCAGGACTCCGCGGCGGGAACCGTCGCTGAGCCCACCGCCACTTTCAGACGCTCGGCTTCACCCGGCTGCAGCCGCACCCCGTGAGTCGCCGCAACCGCCTCCTCAATCGCGCGGTCGAGGGCAGCGCCGCCGATGCTGATCGATTCGAGAGCGAGCATCTCCCCCAGCGCAATGGCCGCCACGTCCGTGGAGCCGGCGCCCAGATTGACCACCAGGATTCCCTCCGTCGTCGCCACGGAAACGCGGGCCCCGATCGCGGCGGCCATGGGCTTGTCGATCAGATAGGCGCTCTTGGCCCCCGCATCCATGGTGGCCTCCAGCACAGCCCGCCGCTCGACACCGGTCACCATCGGTGGCACCGAGAGCATGACGTCCGGCCGGAAAATCCGCTGCCGCCCGACGATCCGGCCGATCAGGTGCCGCACCATCGCGCCGGCCGCGTCGTAATCCACGCCGTCACCATCGCGAACCGGCCGGACGGCACGGGCTTTGCCACCGCGCCCGAGCAGTTCTGAGGCCGCCCGACCGACCGCCAGCACTCGCGCCCCTCGTTCATCGGTCGCCATCAGCGCCGGTTCGTTCACGACGATGCCCTCGCCTTTGACATAGACCAGCACCGTGGAGGTGCCGAGGTCGATGCCAATTTTCTTGGAGAGCACAGTGACGTCAATCCCCTACAACCCTGGAGAGATCGGGGCGGATCTCGGACTCACCGTCGACCCGCGTGATTTGCGCGCCCAGTCGTTCCAGCTTGGCCACCATGTCCTGGTAGCCGCGGTCCAGGTGATAGATGTTGTCGAGCACGGTCGTCCCTTTGGCACACAGGCCGGCCACGACGAGGGCGGCGCCGGAACGGATATCGGGAACGTTGACCGTGCCGCCGTGGAGCGCGTTGGGACCGGAGATGATCGCGGTGCGGCCCTCTACACGAACGTCCGCCCCCAGCTTGCGGAGCTCGGGCACGTGCTGAAAGCGGTTTTCGAAGACGGCCTCCGAGACGTGGCATTGGCCGTGCGCCTGCGTCATCAGGCTGACGAACGGCGCCTGCAGGTCCGTCGGAAAGCCGGGGTGCGGCCAGGTCGTCACGTCGACGGGCTGCAGCCGTTCACCGCCCCTCACAAAGAGGCTGTGCGTCTGCTCGTCCACTTCGACGCCCGCCCAACGCAGCTTGAGGATCAGGGCGCGTAGGTCTCCGGTTACAACATCTTCCAGGACAGCCTCACCACCCGTGGCGGCGATCGCGATGGCATACGTCCCGGCCTCGATGTTGTCGGGGATCACCCGATGAGTCGCGCCGCTCAGCTCGGGCACGCCCTCGATCTGCAGGATGTCTGTGCCAATGCCCTGAATGCGGGCGCCCATCTTCCCGAGGAAGAATGCCAGGTCGACCACGTGTGGCTCGCGGGCGGCGTTGTGGATCGTTGTGATGCCGTCCGCGGTGGCGGCCGCCATCATCAGGTTCTCCGTGCCGGTCACCGTCGGCATGTCGAGATGGATGGTGGCGCCGGTCAGCCGGTCGGCACGGGCGATGTATTCGCCGTCCTCGAGCTCGACGTGCGCTCCCATCAGGCGGAGGCCGACGATGTGCTGTTCCACCCGCCGCATGCCGATGTCGTCGCCTCCAGGCTTTGCAACCCGCGCCTCGCCGCGTCGCGCCAGCAGCGGCCCCATCAGGAGGAACGAAGCCCGCATCCGGTTGGCCATGGCGGCGAGCACCTCGCTCGTGGCTAGCCGCTCGGCATCCACCTGGAGCTGCTGCGGGTCCAGCCAGCGAATTCGCACGCCCATGCCCTCCAACAGCCGGACCATGGTGGCGACGTCCTCGATGCGTGGCACGTTCTTGATCCGGCACTCTTCCTCCGTCAGAAGGCAGGCGGCCAGGATCGGAAGGACGGCATTCTTGGAACCGCTGATAGGCACACGCCCGACTAACCGGGATCCCCCCTCGATTAGGAGCTGCGCCACTGACCCCCTAGGGTAACAGTCCGCGCCGCTCCAGGCCGTGAATTACGGCTATCAGATTTGCGCTGGGTCAGACCCGCCGACGGCGGCGAAGCTCCGCCAGTCGCAGCCGGGCTTCGGCCCGAGCCAGCGCGGTGGTGGCGGCGGCCTGGTCGACATCGGAGAGCTTCTGTTGCAGCAGGCTCTCGGCACGGCGCCGCGCCTCCTCGGCACGGGCTTCATCGATGTCGTCGGCCCGCTCCGCGGAGTCCGCCAGGACGGTGACCTGGTCCGGCCGCACTTCCAGGAATCCGCCCGAGACGAAGAAGAACTGCTCCTCGCCCTCGTTGCGGACCTTCACGGAGCCGGGCGCCAGCGGCGTCAGCAGGGGGATATGCCGCGGCAGGATGCCGAGCTCGCCCTCCGACCCGGGGGCGACCACGAAATCGGCATCGCCTTTGAACCGACGCCCTTCGACGGTGACGATGTCGACGTGAAGCTTATCGGCCACGCGTTATTTGGACCGCTCGCCTTCCTTTGCGGCGGCCTTCGCTTCCGGCTTCTTCGATTGGTCGCCCTTCGGCTGCTCTCCCTTCGGCTGGTCGCCCTTTGGCTGGCCATCCTTCGGTTGCTCCGCCTTTGGCTTCGCGTCCTCCTGGCGGCCGCCTTCACCTTTCGCCGCCTCAACGGCCTCGTCGATCGTGCCCACCATGTAGAAGGCCTGCTCGGGGAGGTCGTCGTGCTTGCCGTCGAGGATTTCACCGAAGCCGCGGATCGTTTCCTTCAAGGGCACGTATTTGCCGGGCCGGTTGGTGAACACCTCGGCGACGAAGAACGGTTGCGAGAGGAACCGCTCGATCTTGCGGGCGCGGGCCACCAGCAGCTTGTCATCCTCGGACAGCTCGTCCATCCCGAGGATGGCGATGATGTCCTGCAACTCCTTGTTCCGTTGCAGCACCTGCTGCACGCCGCGAGCCACCCGGTAATGCTCCTCGCCCACGATCTCGGGGGTGAGGAACCGGGAGAAGGAGTCGAGCGGATCGACCGCCGGGTAGATGCCGCGCTCGACGATCGCTCGCGAGAGACTGACCGTGGCGCCGAGGTGGGCGAAGGTGGTGGTGATGGCCAGGTCGGTGTAGTCGTCCGCCGGGACGAAGACCGCCTGCACGGACGTGATCGATCCTTTCTTCGTCGAGGTGATGCGCTCCTCGAGGTCGCCCATCTCGGTGGCGAGCGTCGGCTGGTAGCCGACCGCCGACGGGATCCGGCCCAGCAAGGCGGAGACCTCACTGCCGGCGAGCATGTAGCGGAAGACGTTGTCGATGAAGAGCAGGACGTCCTGACCGAACTCGTCCCGGAAGTACTCGGCCAGAGTGAGGCCGGTCAGCCCCACCCGGGCACGCGCACCCGGCGGCTCGTTCATCTGACCGAAAACGAGCGCTGTCTTGTCGATGACGCCCGACTCGTTCATTTCCAGCCACAGGCTGTTGCCCTCGCGAGTGCGCTCTCCGACACCCGCGAACACGCTGAAACCGCCGTGTTCCTGCGCGATGTTGCGGATCAGCTCCATCACGATGACCGTCTTGCCAACCCCCGCCCCGCCGAACAGCCCGATCTTGCTGCCCTTGGCAAAGGTGGTGACGAGATCGATGACCTTGATCCCGGTCTCGAGAACGGTGGTATCGGTCACCTGCTCGCTGACCGGCGGCGCCTGCCGGTGGATCGGAAGGCGGACATCGGACTTGATCTCGCCTTTCCCATCGATCGGGTCGCCGATGACGCTCATCATCCGGCCGAGCGTGTTCTTGCCGACCGGAACCGTGATCGGCGCGCCGGTGTCCCTGACCTCGTGACCGCGCACCAGGCCGTCGGTTGAGGCCATGGCGATGGTGCGCACGACGTTGTTGCCCCGGTGCTGCTGAACCTCGAGCACCAGCCGGCCGGCTTTCCCTCGGTCGATCTCCAACGCGTGGTAGATCTCCGGCAGATTCTCGGTGTCGAACGCCACGTCGACCACCGGGCCGATGATCTGGTCGACGCGGCCAACCCGCCCTTTATCGGACTTCTCTTCCTTTTTCTTCGCTTTTTCCGCGATGGCCATTGCTACATCCTAACCGGCGGCCAGCGCTTCGGCGCCGCCAACGATTTCGCTGAGTTCCTTGGTGATCGTTGCCTGCCGCACCTTGTTCCGCAACATGGTCAGGTCATCGATCAGCTCGCCAGCGTTATCGGTCGCGTTGCGCATGGCGATCGTCTGGGCCGCGTAAAAGCTGGCGAGATTGTCCAGGACTGCTGCATAGACCTGCGCCTCGACGTATCGGGGCAGCAATCGCGCCAGCACCTCTTCGGGCTCGGGCTCGTACAGGTAATCGACCCTGATCCCCTCCTTTCGCTCGGGGACCTGGACCGGAATCAAAATCGACACGGTGGGGACCAGCCTGCTGATCGAGGCGAAATGAGTGTGAACCAGAGCAACCTGATCGACGCTTCCCTTCAGGTACTCATCTCTCGCTACTGTGACCGCCGGCAAGATATCTTTCAATTCGGGCCGGTCGCCTGTCCCTGAGACCTCGGCGATGATCGGCACTCCAAGGCGGCGGAAGTAGTCGCGACCCTTCCGTCCGATCGTGTCGAGCACGGTCTCCTCGCCCTGCCGGATGTAAGTGAGCGCCACCCGAATGGCGTTGACGTTCAAGCCGCCGGCCAGCCCGCGATCTGCCGTGACCAGGATGAGCAATCGTTTCTTGATCGGCCGCTCGGTGAGGAAGGGATGCGGTGACCCGGTGGTCCGGCTCGCCACCTCGGTGAGCACTTCTGCCATCCGGTCCGCGTAAGGCCGGGCGGCTTCCGCCCTGACCTGTACCCGTCGCAGCTTGGATGCCGCGACGGCTTGCATGGCGCGCGTGATCTGCTGGGTGTTCTTCAGGCTGGCGATTCGGCGGCGGATCTCGGCGAGAGTGGCCAGCCTACTTCTCCTTGACGGCCTCTCGCTCGGCGGCCCGCCGAGCCGACTGCAGCTGGCCACCCCTTGCCGGCGCCGCTTCGCGTTCCGCGGCAGGGCGGTCGGGCTTCTGCATCAGCGGACTCGATTTCTTGAACTCGTCGATGGCGGATCGAAGCGCCTTCTCGGTTTGCTCGGAAAGGGCTTTGTCCTTCGCAATGGCCCGCTCGACGTCCGGATGTGAGCTGCTCAGGAAGCGGAGCAGCTCTTTCTGAAACGCCTGCACCCCATCCACAGCGACGTCGTCCAGGTAACCGTTGGTACCGGCGAAGAGCACGATCACCTGCTGCGCGATGGGCATCGGCTCGTATTGATTCTGCTTGAGCAACTCGGTCATCCGCTTGCCGCGTTCGAGCTGGTCCCTCGTGCGCTTGTCGAGATCGGACGCGAATTGGGCGAAGGCGGCCAGCTCTCGATATTGGGTGAGGTCGAGCCGCAAGCGGCCGGCCACCTGCCGGATCGCCTTGATCTGGGCAGCGCCACCGACGCGCGAGACGGAGAGACCGGTCGAGATGGCGGGCCGGATGCCCGCGTAAAAGAGATCGGTCAGCAGGTAGATCTGGCCATCGGTGATCGAGATCACGTTGGTGGGGATGTAGGCGGAGATATCGCCTGCCAGCGTCTCGATGATGGGCAGCGCCGTCAGCGAGCCACCCCCGTTGTCCTTGTTCATGCGCGCCGCCCGTTCGAGCAGCCGGGAGTGCAGGTAGAAGACATCGCCGGGGTAGGCTTCCCGTCCCGGCGGCCGGCGCAACAACAGCGAAATCTGCCGATACGCCCAGGCGTGCTTGGAAAGGTCGTCGTACACGAGCAGCGCGTCCTTTCCCTGGTCCATGAAGTACTCGCCCATGGAGCAACCGGCATAGGGCGCGATGTACCACAGCGGGGCGGGCTCGCTGGCGGTGGCCGACACGATGATCGTGTAATCCATCGCGCCTCGGGCCTCGAGGGTGGCGGCGACCTGCGCCACGGTGGCGGCCCGCTGCCCGATGGCGACGTAGATGCAGATGACGCCCTGCCCCTTCTGGTTGATGATGGTGTCCAGCGCAATCGCGGTCTTGCCGGTCTGTCGGTCGCCAATGATCAGCTC
The DNA here is from genome assembly GCA_005881175.1 of Chloroflexota bacterium. Classification (GTDB taxonomy): domain Bacteria; phylum Chloroflexota; class Dormibacteria; order CF-121; family CF-121; genus CF-13. Next base: position 4,654 of record VBEN01000034.1, on the reverse strand, counting down.
GCGCTGGCCGCGTCCAATGGGAATCATGGCGTCGATCGCCTTGATCCCGGTTTGGAGGGGCGTGTCCACCGGCTGGCGGGTGATGACACCGGGCGCCACCTTTTCGACCGGCGCGAACTCCTTGGTTTCGATCGGGCCCTTGCCGTCGATCGGCTCCCCGAGCGCGTTAACAACGCGGCCGACGAGCGCCTCGCCCACCGGCACCTGGATGATCTTGCCGGTGGTCCGCACCTGGTCGCCTTCTTTGATGTCCTCGTAGGGGCCGAGGATGACAGCGCCGACCGAGTCCTCCTCGAGGTTGAGGGCGATGCCGCTGACTCCGCCCTTGAATTCGAGCAGCTCGAGGGCCTGCGCACCCTGGAGGCCGTAGATTTGCGCGATCCCGTCGCCGACCTCGGTGACGATGCCCACGTCCGCCGCCAGGATCGGGACGTCGAACTCCTTGATCCGCCGTTTGATGAGGCTACTGATTTCGTCTGAACTGATGCCCATGTGATTCGCCCTCCTATCCGGCAAGCCGCTGGCGCAACCGATCCAGCTGGGTGCGCACGCTACCATCGATAAGTCGATCGCCGATCTGGATGGTCGCGCCGGCCACCAATCCCGGATCGTGTCGATAGTCCATCCGGACCTTCTTGCCCAGCCGATCGGCGAGCACTCGCTCGTAACGTTCTTGTTCTGCATCGCTCAGGTCGACGGCGGTGGTGAGCGCAACGTTCACGATGCCCGCTGCCTCGTCGGCCATCCGCTCGAACTCGCGCCGGATAGCTGGCATCTCCGAGGTGCGACGGTGCTCGATGAGCAGCCGCAGCAAATTCTGGGTTTCTTGTCGCAGCTCGGGGGCCAGCCGTTGGGCCAGCTCCATGCGTCGGGGCGTGGTCACGGAAGGATTGGCGAACGCCGCCCGCAGCACGTCATCCTGGAGCAGCGCCTCGAGCTGCGCCAGTTCCTGCCGCCACGAATCCAGGTCCGGCTCTTTGGCCAGCTGAAAGATCCCCTGTGCATACCGCCGCGCGATGTTACTGCGGGGCACTGGGCTCCTTCTCCACCTGCTCGATGGTGGTTTCGATCAGTTTGCGATGTCGCTCGCCGTCGAGACTCTCGCCGACGATCTTGCGCACGGCGTCGGTGACGAGATCGGCCATTTGCAAGCGAATGGCCTGGATCGCCCGTTGGCGTTCGGCGTCGATATCGCGCCGGGCTGCCTCGACGATCCGCCTCGCCTCCTCACGGGCTTTCTCCTGCGCCTCCTGCTGAATCCGTTCGGCGGCTCGGTTGGCTCGTTCGATGATTCGTCCCGCCTCCTCACGCGCCTCCTGGATCGCGGCCGAAGCCTCTTCCAGGCGTTGCTCGGCCTCCTGCCGTGCCTTCTCAGCCTGATCCAGCTGCGCTTTGATCTGCTTCTGCCGCGCTTCGGCGGCTCGAACAATCGGCGGGTAGACCCACCGCGCGAGGACCCCCAGCATTAGCAGGAAGGCGATGATCTCGGCGATCAGGGTGCCATTGATGTCGAGCAGCCCTGCCTCGAGATAGACGACCGGTGGATGCAAGCTACTTGACCCCGCTGGCCACAGCCGTGATGAAGTAGAAGCCCAGCGCGAGGTTGATGAAATACATGGCCTCCACCAGCCCGATGATCAGGAACATGATGATCTGCAGGCGAGCCTGTGCCTCGGGCTGCCGAGCCGTGCCCTGGATCGTGGCATTTCCCGCGAGGCCGTCACCGACGGCGGCCCCGATCGCCCCGCCACCGAGCGCAATGCCGGCGGCGATGAGTGCTCCAGCGAGGACGATGGCGTGATTCATAGGTCTACCCTCCAGTTTCCGCAGTTGCCGGGGCCGGGCGTTGACGTTCGCCGTGCCCTTCTTCTTCGAGTCCCTCGCGCGCCATACCGAAATAGATGATGGTGAGCAACGTGAAGATGAACGCCTGGATCGTGCCAACGAAGAAGATGTCGAACGCTTTCCAGACGATGAGACCAAGCTCGGCGAGCGGTCCGAAGACGACGCCAAGCCCGGTCGTCAGCCCGCCGCTCGGCACCAGCCCGGCGAGGAAGGTGATGAGCGACCCGATGAGATACACCATCAACGCGCCGGCAAAGATGTTGCCGAAGAGCCGGAGGGATAGCGTCACCGGCTTGACGAGCTCTTCCACGATGTTGAGTGGAATGAATGCGATCCGCACTGGCAGCGCCATCTCAAATGGCTTCGTGAAGCGCCGAAAGTAACCGCGGACGCCGAGCACTCTCAGGCTGTACGCCTGGACCACGATGATGACCACCAGGGCCAGTGCCAGCGTCTGGTTGAGGTCGGCGTTTGCTGGATGGACTGGCTCCGCCAGGGGGAAAAAGTCAAGCCAATTGGCCACGAGGATGTAAAAGCCGAGCGTCATCGCGAGCGGCACGATGAAGCCCCCGCCTTCACCGACGGACTCCCGGATCAGCCCGCGGACGTAATCGATGAGGAACTCGAAGAGCAGCTGAAGCTTGCCCGGCACTCCATGGCTCAGCCGGTAAGCCACGAGAAAACCGACGAGGAGGGTGATCACGATCGCAATCGCGCTCGAGATCAAGCTGTCGTAGTTGAAGGTGCAGTACCAGGCGTTACAGATACTTACGGTGGGATGGGTTCCGGGCGGCGCCTCAGCCAGAAAGATCACCCTGTCAAGGCCTCCCGGACCGCGAAGCCCGCGAGGACCAGCTGGGCGACCGCGATTCCACCCACCACCAACCAGACTTGGGAGAGACCGATCACCAGGCCGATGCCCAGGCCGAGTCCGGTCAGGACCAGCAGCCGGACGAGGCTCAGGGCGGTGAAGCCTAAGCCGAGCGCGAGCGATCGCTGGACAAGCAGTCCGTTCGCCGAACCCACCAGCAGGCCGATCGCGAATGCGAGAGCATTCTTAGCCTGTCCCATGGCGAAACCGAACGCGATGACTGACGCGGCCGCAATGCCGGAGGCGACCACCGTATTTCGGATCAATCGGTTGTTCACAGGTATCGTTTGAACCTCGTATAGACGAGGGCACCACCAGCGCCGACGCCGATCACCAGACCGGCGAAAAGGAGCAGGGGCGCGGTATGGGCCACGGAGTCGACCACGGCGCCAATCAGGAGGGGGAGCAGGACGACGGCGGCGAGCAGCATGCCCAGACCGGCGAGCTCGCCGCCCGATGGGGCGTGACCGCGCGGTGCCGCTGCATCGTAAGTAGGATGATCCATGCCAGGCTCCTTGCGCTTATCCTTCGGGGCCATCGTTGCCTCCGAATTGGGGCCTCAACGAGTTCAGCTTAGCAGGCGCCAAATTCAACTCGCTATCCGGCGACGACTGGAGCCGAGCTCAACCGCGGCTGGTTCGCCGGAAGCGCCGCATCATGATGATGACGATCCCCAGCAGCATCAACAGGATCGCGCCCAGCAGCACTTTCTTGTGGCCGTAGATGGCGAGACCGAGGGCCGCGAAGATCGCCGTCCCGAAGTAGAAGACGAGGGCGGTCTCCTGCGGGCTGAGACCGAAATCGAGCAACCGATGATGCAGATGCTCGGTATCCGGGGTGGCGATCGATCGTCCTCCCATCCGGCGCCGCAGGATCGCCCAGCCCGTATCGAAAATCGGGATAGCCAGGGCCGCGACCGGCACGACCAGGGCGAGGACGACGGCGCCCTTCGCTACCGATAGGACGGAGAGGGCTGCCAGCGTGAAACCGAGGAAGTTGCTCCCGGTATCCCCCATGAAGACCCGCGCCGGGTGCCAGTTGAAGAAGAGAAAGCCGACACACGCCCCGATCAAGGCACCGGACAGGATGACGATATCCATCTGGTCCCGGTTGATCGCCGCCAGCAAAAGGGTCGCCGCCACGATGGCGACGACGCCCGCGGCCAGGCCATCGACGCCGTCGATCAAGTTGATCGTGTTCTGCAGCCCAACGAACCAGAGGAGGGTGAGCGGGATCGATACCGCGACGGCCAGATTAACGACGTGGCCGCCGGGCAGATTCACGGAGTGGATATAGATGCCGAACACGACGATCGCCAGCAAGGAGGCGGCAACCTGAAAGATGAGCTTGGAGAGGGCGCGCACCCCACTCAGGTCATCAAAGACCATCAGGGTGGTGATGACCGCCGCCGAAAGTAGCAGCCCGAGGGTAGACGGGTTGATCGAGAAGAGTGCCGCCGAGAGACCGAATCCGAGATACATGGCCAGCCCGCCCAAGCGGGCCGTCGGCCGGCTGTGAATGCGCCGCTCCCCAGGCTCGGCCACCGCCCCCAGGCGAAACGCCAGCCATCGCACCGGCAGCACGGCGATCGCCGTGAAGACCACGGCAATGATGAACGGCCGGACGGCCGGGCCAAAGCGAGCGGGGGAAAACGTGGACCAGAAGGTCGGATCGCCGAAGAAGGGCGTGCCGTCTAGTACGGCAGTGGAAATCGTTCGCACAGCGCCCGGCTGCGGGCGCGCACCTGTTCGTGCACCGTCCGGTCGTCGAGATTGACCAGCAACTCGGCGACCATCTCGGCAATCTGGTTCATCTCCTCAGGACCCATTCCGCGCGTCGTGACCGAAGGCGTCCCCAACCGGATGCCACTGGGATTGAACTTGCTCGCGGTATCGAACGGGATCGAGTTCCGGTTGACGGTAATGCCGACGGTATCGA
>VBEN01000033.1 GCA_005881175.1 Chloroflexota bacterium | reverse complement strand
GAGGTAGTTCACCGGGCCGACGAGGAGAACATACAGCAGCACGAGGCCGGCGGTCAGCTGCAGCGAGGGCAGGTCGAGGCCTGGAAGATTCCCCAGCACCGGCGCCAGGGCATTGCTCTTCGATGCCACCGAGGGCATCGAGCCGCCGAACGCCGGAAACGGCCCACCCATGCCATTCGCGTAGTTCGTGCCTGATCCCCCGGCTCCGAAGACGGCACGGGTCAGAACCTGACGCAGCAAGTCCTTGGTCCCGGTCCAGGCGGCAATCGGATCCTGGTTCCAATCGAAGGTCGCCATCGTCACGATGCCGGCGCCGACCCCTCGGTCCACGATGAGCGGAACGCCGCCCTCGCTCAGCCATGCCGGGCCGTTTGCGGCATCGGCGAAAGCGACCTCGATGTTGTGCCCCCCGACCGCGCGCGCCTGGTGCACGTTCAGCGTGGCCCGGGGCTCCATGGGGAGGATGGCCGCGGGCAGGCCGGCCAGCGTCTTGTGCCACGATGCCCCTGTGCCGAGCAGGAGATTGCCGCCGTCCTGGACGAAGTCGGCGACCGCAATCCGCTGGCGGGCGGTCAGGCTGTCGGTGGCGAAGTCGTCGATCACCACGATGTCAAAGGCGCGCAGCTCGATCGCCGAATCCGCGATATCGTCGGAATGGAGATGCACGACCCGTGCCGCGAGGCCGCCGGGATGGACCGCGGCGAAATCATCGAGCGCGCTCGCCTGATCTGAGAGGACACCGATCAGGGTGGAGGTGGTGCTGCTGGTGACCGAATCCTGTGAGATCAGCGTCCGGCCGTTGGCGACGATGCGGGCGGTGACGGTCGCGCCGGTGGTGTCCTCGACCAGGTAGGTGCGGACCCGCTTGCTGGCGCCGCCGGGGAGACTGATCGGCTGCTGATAGAACGTGAACCCGCTCACCCCGGGCTGGGCGTTCAGTGACTCCTGGATCTCGAGCACGCCGTCGACGTCGGCCCCTGTATTCCGGACGTCGACCGTGACCGGGGTCCACTCGCCGGGCTTGACGACATCCTGGTATCCGACGTGCACCGCCAGGGTGAGCCCGCTACCGGCCGCCTCGGCAGTAACCGCCGCCACCGTCAACGCCAGGGCGGCCAGCAGGGTGGAAAGGAGGATCCGCGCGGGCAGCCGGCAGCGCAGAGAGCCCATCTAGCTCAATAAGACGCTGGCCGAGCTCAAAAGTTCCGTTCTCGCCTCTTCCGGGGGGAGTATGGGCGGCGTTGCCGGGGCCGTCAATCAGTCAGGGAGCTGACGAATGGTCGAAATTCACTCACAGTGGCCCCAGGGCCGGGATAGGTCCGGCGCGGGTGAGCAACTGCCGGAGGAGGGACTCGAACCCACACGGACTTACGCCCAGGCGCTTTTGAGGCGCCCTCGTCTACCATTCCGACACTCCGGCGCGGCAGTTGGCGACGCCCGGGCCACGCGTGTGGGGCGACGCCCGGGGCGAGTATATCCGAGTAGCCTCCGTTGGGAACTTATTGGAAATGTTTCCGTCTAAAGACAAGAATCCTGATGATCGCGACCTGGTGAGCCGGGCCCGCCGGGGCGATCGGGAGGCGTTTACCCAGTTGATCGTGCAATACCAGGTTCCGCTGTACAACATGGCGCTGCGGATGGTCGGTGGACGCGAAGACGCCGCCGACATTTCGCAGGAAGCCTTTCTGCGCGCCTGGGAAAAGATTCGGACCCTGCGCGACGCGCCCTTCAAGTCGTGGCTGTTCCAGATCGCCGTCAACCTCTGTTATGACCACTTTCGTCGGGGCCGGCGTTACGGCGTGATGCCTGAGGACGACCAGGCCAGTAACGTCATCGGGCTGGGCATCGCCACGCCGGACCCACAGGAGCACGCGGAAGCCAGCGAGCGCCACCGGCTGGTTCGTGAAAGCATCGAGGCGCTCGAGCACGATATGCGGGTGGCGATTGTTCTCCGCGATGTCAACGGCATGGCCTACGACGAGATTGCCGGCGTGCTGCGGGTTCCGCTCGGAACCGTGAAGTCGCGGATCGCCCGGGCGCGCGCACAGGTGCAGGAGCGGCTGCAGCGGCATCCGGAAGTTTTCCCCCGGGAGGACGCCCGTGCCGAGTGAATCGCGCCAGCACGACGGGCCGTCGCTCGAAGAGCTCTCCGCCTTCATCGACCACGAGCTGAGTGCTGAAGGTCGGGCGAGCGTTGAGGACCATATCGCCGGTTGCGCGGAATGTCGCAGCCGCCTCGACGGTCTTCGTCAAACGACTCAGGCAATCCGCGGCTTGCCGATGGAGACGCCCCGGCGGGCGTTCACCATCCCGCCGGAGGGCCGTCGTTCGTGGAGCTGGGCGCCGGTCGGTTGGCTCGGTGGCGCAGCGGCGGCCCTGCTGCTGATCGCGGTCGGCATCCAGAACCTGCATTTACCGGCCGGGCCCGCCGCGACGTCCGGGTCGACGAGCACGGTCAGCGGAGGACTCGCCTACGGTCCCGCTCAGGGTGAGAAAGGCGCCGTCGCGCCGCTCGCAGCGCCGGCGGCGTCTACGCAGCAGTTCGATTCGCAGTCCAGGGGATCGGCCACGAATGCCGCAACCGTCGTGGATTCAACCAACAGCTCGCGGCGCCTGGTCCTGGACACGGACAGCCCGTCCTATCCAGCAACGGGACGCATGCAGGTGACGGCCCAGTTGATCGGATCGCCGTCGACGTCGCTCAACAGCGCAAGCCAGGGGCTGACCCTGACGCTGGTCCGCAACGGTCTGGGCGTCGCCCTCAATCCGGTCGGCGTCGAGAGCTGGAACGGCACCCCGATCTTCGGTGGCTGGTATGACCTCGCCGGCTTCCCGCTGTCCGCCCCACGCGCCGGCGACTACCGGCTGGTGGCGACCTGGGTCATTCCCGACGGCTCCGGCCGCGTGCTCCAGGCGAGCGTCCCCATCCGTCTCACCGGCAGCTGAGTCCTAGCTCTTTTCGGGTGGGGGCGGCCCCTCGAGGTCCGGCAGGTCCATGCTATTGATCAATTCTTTGAAGATCGACAGCTTCTCGTCCTGCTCTTCTTCCTTCTCGGGAAAGACCCCGGCCTTGTCCAGCACGTCCTGGGAGACGAGGATAGGGCAGGTCATCCGCACGGCGAGCGCGATTGCGTCACTCGGCCGGGAATCGATCTCGACTTCCTTGCCATTGACGGCCAGAAACAGTCGCGCGAAGAACACCTCGTTGGTCAGCGACGTCACCTGGATTTTCTTCAACCGCATCTCGGCGCTCTGCAGGATGTTGGCCAGCAAGTCGTGCGTGATCGGCCGTTCGGGCGTGATCCCAGTGATCTTGAGCGCGATGGCATTCGCCTCGTAAATGCCGATCCAGATAGGCAGATATCGGTCGGTTTCTTTTTCTTTCAGAATCACAACGTGCTGGCCACTGGGCATGTGCACACGGATGGAATCGACTTGCATTTCGACGAATTTGGCCATCCTGAATTCGAGCCTATGTTATCGCACGCTGTCTAAACTTTGGTGGTGACAGAGCCGCAAAGCGAGCCGTCCAAGAAGCAGCGCCTCGTTCTCATCGATGGCCACTCGCTCGTCTACCGGGCCTTCTTCGCGCTGCCCTCGTTGACCGATCGAGAGGGGCGCGTCGTCAACGCCGCCTACGGGTTTACGTCCATGCTCTTGCTGGCTCTGCAGGAGCATCCGGACTACGTGCTGGCATCGTTCGACCTGGGTGGCCGGACCTTCCGGCATGAGGAACTCGCACAGTACAAAGCGACCCGGCGGCCGACCCCGCCTGAACTGTCGCCGCAGTTTCCACTGACACGGGACATCGTGCGCGCCTTCGGCATCCCGATCTACGAGGTCCAGGGCGTCGAGGCGGACGATGTCATCGGCACCCTGGCAACGCAGGCGCGCGAGCTTGGGCTGCACAGCACGATCGTGACCGGCGACCTCGATGCATTGCAGCTCGTCAACGATGACGTCTACGTGCTGACAAGCAAACGGGGAGTCTCCGAGACCATTCTCTACACGCCGGACCGGGTGCGTGAGCGATACGGCCTTGAGCCGATCCAGACCGTTGATCTCAAGGGCCTGGTGGGCGATGTCTCGGACAACATCCCGGGCATTCGGGGTATCGGCGAGAAGACCGCCATCAAGTTGATCCAGGAGTACGGCTCGGTCGAGAACCTGGTTGCCAATCGCGAGAAGCTGACCCCGCCAAAAGTCAAGAAGCTGCTGGAAGAGTTCAGCGAACAAGCCTTGTTGAGCAAGAAAATGGCCACCATCGTCCGCACCGTCGACATCAAGCTCGACCTCAGTCGTGGCTCGGCCCACGACTACCGGCCCGACGCGGCGCGCACCATCCTGGCGGATCTCGGATTTCGCAGTCTCGCGGCTCGAGTACCGACGACCTGGCGGGACGGGAGCACCATGTCGGCGCCGCCGATTTTTGCGCCAGCCGTGAAGGCACAGGGACAACTGGAACTTGCAACCGAAACCGCGCGGCAGCCCGCGCAGTCGACGCTGGCGCTGGAGTCGGAGCCGAGTGAGGCGGTCGCCATCGTTCGCGAGACCGCCGAGCTCGAGCAGTTGGTGGCGGCGTTCGCGGCCGCCGAGCGGATCGGCTTCCAGGTCATCACGCTCGACGATGTGCCCAGACGCGGCCGGGTCGCGGCGCTGGTCATCGGCCTTGACGAGCATGCGGTGTACTACGTGCCGCTGGCCCACGAGCAAGAGCGCTGCCTCGACCCACGCTGGCGCTGCGAGCGCACGGCATCGAACTGGGCGGGATTGATTGGGACCTACTGGTGGCGGCCTACTTGCTGAACTCCGGGGTACGATCGCCCAGCCTCGAGGCGCTGGCATCGGACGTCTTGCATCGCGCGATCGAGGGTCGCGAAGGACTCTTCGGCAGCGGGAAAACCGCGATGACCTGTGATCAAGTCGATATCGTGAGGGCCGCGGCCTTCTTTGGCGAGCGCATGCGGGTCATGATGCAGCTGGCACCCAAGCTTGAGTCCGAGCTCGAGCGGCTCGGCAACGCCGAACTGTTTCGCGACCTGGAAATGCCCCTGGTCCCGGTGCTAGGCGAGATGGAGCTGGCCGGCGTTTCGGTCGACCTGCCGTATTTGCAGCAGGTATCGCGCGAGCTGTACGAGCAATTACAACGGCTCGACCGCGAGATTGCCGATGTGGCGCATGGACCGATCAATGTCAATTCGCCGCAGCAGCTCGCACGATTCCTTTTCGAAGACCTGAACCTGCCCGGCGGCCGCAAGACGAAGAGTGGCTACTCGACGGATGCCAATGTGCTGGAAGGCCTGCGCGATCAGCACCCGGTGGTTCCGAAAATTCTCGAATTCAGGCAGTTGAGCAAGCTCAAAGGGACCTACGTCGATGCCCTGCCCTTACTGGTCGATGCTCGCACGCACCGGGTGCACACAAGCTTCAATCAGACCGTCGCGGCGACCGGCAGGCTTTCGTCGTCTGACCCGAACCTGCAAAACATTCCTATCCGCACTGAAGTGGGCCAAAAGGTGCGGCGAGCCTTCATTCCCGCGCGGCCCGGCGATGTCTTGCTCTCGGCCGATTATTCGCAGATCGAGCTGCGCGTCCTGGCGCATATGACAGACGATCCGGTGCTGGTCGACGCGTTCGCCCGGGGCGAGGACATCCACGCCCGGACGGCGGCCGAAGTCTTCGCCATCCCGCAGGATCAGGTGACAGCAAACCAGCGGCGGCTCGCCAAGGTCGTGAACTTCGGATTGTTCTATGGCCTGAGCGATTTCGGCCTCGCGCGCGACACCGGCATGTCCACGGAAGAGGCGCGGACGTTTATTGACGCGTACTTTCGTGCCTATAACCGGGTCCGCGAATTTCTCGAAGGCATCAAGATCCAGGCTCGCGAGCAAGGCTTTGTCGAGACGCTGCTCCATCGACGTCGTTACATCCAGGATATTCGGTCACCGAACCGCATGCTTCGGCAGGCGGCCGAGCGGATCGCCATCAACATGCCGGTGCAGGGCTCAGCCGCCGACATCATGAAGCTCGCCATGATCAGACTCGAGAAATATCTTCGCGACGAGCGGCTCGAAAGCCGGATGATCCTGACCGTTCATGATGAGCTGGTCTTCGAAGTCCCGCCTGGCGAACGCGAACGACTGATCGAAGTCGTGCCCGACTTGATGGCGACGGCCTACCCCATGAACGTGCCAATCCAGGTCGATCTGAAGCTCGGTCCCAACTGGCAGGACATGGAGCGGGTGCGCCTGGTCGCCGCAAAAGCCTGAGGGCGCATGCCCGAACTTCCTGAAGTCGAAACCGTGGTCCGTGACCTCAGGCCGCAGCTGAGCGGCCGCCGGGTTGAATTGGTGCAGCTCACCCGGGATTCTCTGATCCAGGGACGGCTGATTCGATATCCGACGGCGCGACAGTTCGTGCAGCGGTTGCGCGGCCGGACCATCACGTCCGTCACCCGTCGAGGCAAGTACATCGTCATGCCGCTCCAGAGCCCAGCGCCGGGTCACGGGGCCACCCCCGGGTACGACGCCGAAAGCCCCAACGGCGCCGGCGCCCAACGGTTGATCGTCCATCTGGGCATGACCGGCCACTTGCGTCTCTGGGAGCCGGAGGAAATGCCGGTCAAGCACACGCACGTCCGCGTCTTGCTCGATAGCGGCCTGGAGCTGCGCTATGACGACCAGCGCCAGTTTGGCCGGCTGCTGCTCGGAACAGAGGCAGAGATCATCGCCGCCCGGGCCTTTCCCCCCCGCCTTGGCCCTGAACCGATTCATGGTGATCTGACCGAGGCCGAATTCGCAAAGCTGATCCACGCGCGCCGGCGGCCGGTGAAATCGGCCCTGCTGGACCAGTCCTTCCTGGCTGGCGTCGGCAATATCTACGCCGACGAGGCATGTTTTCGGGCGGGAATCCGTCCTAGCCGGTGGACTCACCGGCTCACCCTGCGTGAACGGCGTGCGTTGTACGAGGCGATTCAGGATGTCCTGGAGAACAGCATTGCGGCCCGAGGCTCGTCGGTCATCGACTACGTCGATGGCTTTGGGCTGCGCGGAACGAACCAGGAGAAGCTGCTCGTCTACGGACGCAGTGGGGAGCCCTGTCTGACATGCGGGACGCCGTTGCAGGGGACACGCCTGGCCGGCCGCGGCACCGTGTACTGCCGCAAGTGCCAGCGCTGAGGCGACCGCGCTGGCCGGCGTTGAGCCGCCGCTTGATGATCACGGCCGGCGCCTTCCTGGCCGCATTCGCCCTCATCACGGCCCTGGTCAGCATGGGAGTCTTCGACGGGCCCAACCTGGGGCTGACGCGTTATCTCCAGGGTCGTGGCAGCACCGGGCAAGACATCAGCCTGGGGTTGTTTTCTTACCTGGGCAGCATCGAAGTGACGATCCTGATCGCGGCGCTGCTCGGCTTCGCGCTCTTCCGCGGCCTGCGGCTGCTCGCCGTGCTGCCGGCGGTGCTCGTTCTGCTTGCGACCGGCCTGGAGATCTTGCTCAAGAACATCGTTCCCATCGTCCCGCCCGGCAAGGCGTTCCAGCGCTTCCCCCATGGTCTCCCCTCGTTCGGTCACGACGTGGGCGCCTACTCCTTCCCCAGCGGTCACGTGCTGCGGGCAACCATCGTCTATGGGCTCGTGCTCTATCTGGCGGAGCGTTGGGAGCTCTTCGGCCGTGACAGTTCCCGGCTGAGCCCGGTCCTCGCCCTCGTGGTTCTCTTTGTCGGCTTCGGCGTTATCTACCTCGGCTGGCATTGGCTGTCGGACGCGATCGGTGGACTGCTGCTGGGCCTGACGCTACTCTTCGGGCTGATCGCCTACCTCGAGCGCAAGCGCACCGTCAACCCTGGCCATCAGCCCGATTAGGCATCCCCGATCGAACCGTTGAGCTCCTAGTTATGAAGGATATTGAAGGTGACGATCACGGCCGCTGAGATGACAAGGCTCCCGGGCTTGAGGCCAGGTCCGGCTTCTTCACCTGTTTCATCGGCTGGCACCATTTCCGCCGCGGTGTGGCCGAGGCTGCTGCGATACTGTCCGAGATCTGGATTGACGTCCTCGAGGTGGATCACCTGTCCGACGCGAACGCCAGCAGCCTCGCAGTAAACCTCAGCTTTGCGTTTGGCCGCTTCCACCGCGCGCTTGCGGGCCTCGACCCTCAACTCACGCAATTTGCTGGACTGATACCGAACGCGCTGCACCTCGTTCGCTCCCGCCTCAACGGCGGAGGTCAACAACTGTTCGACCGCGTCTAACCGGCTGACGACAAATCGGAACGTCACTTGAGATCGGTAGCCTATGAACTTGGCCGTTGGGCCGTAACGGTCGTAGGCGGTCTCCAGATTGACTTTCGAGACCTCGATATCGACATCCGGAATGCCGGCGGTCTTGAGAGCGGCCCGGACGGCCCGTACAGCCTTACCCGTCTGCTCGAACGCCGCAGAGGGAGTCTGGGCCAGGCGGATGACCGCGATGTCTATCTCGGCTCGATCGGGCTCCGTTCGGACGATATGCGACCCGTATACATTCACTCCCACCGGTCTTTCAATTGACTGCGTCATGGTCTATCCCGTCGAGAATCGTACCGGCATCCGCGAGGCCATTGCACCGTTGCCGCCTCCGTAGGATCGCCAGCACGTTGGGGTGCCTGGACCCCTGTAAGCGTCCAGTGCCGCGAACCTAGAATTGAGGCATGCCCAGGTTCGCGTTTACGGCTGGCTTCTCGCCCGCAGGCGGCCAGCCGGAGGCCATCAGGAAGCTTGCCGAAGGGGTCGAAAAGGGCCAAAAACACCAGGTCCTACTCGGCGTGACCGGCTCCGGCAAGACGATGGTGGTCGCCGAGATGATCCAGGAGATCCAGCGGCCGACACTGGTGATGTCTCCGAACAAGACCCTGGCCGCCCAGCTCTGCAGCGAGTTCCGGGCGTTCTTCCCCGAAAACTCGGTCGAGTACTTCGTCAGCTATTACGACTATTACCAGCCGGAGGCCTACATCCCCCGGAGCGATACCTATATAGAGAAAGACTCCTCGCGGAACGACGAGATCGATCGGCTGCGGCAGTCGGCGACCCGGGCGCTTCTGACCCGGCGGGACGTGATCGTCGTGGCCAGCGTCTCCTGTATCTACGGCGTCGGGTCGCCGGAGGACTACCTGGGCGAGTCGGTCGAGATTCATGCGGGCGAGGGATTTCGCCGGGATATCTTCTTGCGCAAGCTGACCAATCTGCAATACCAACGCAACGACGTCGATTTCGGCCGTTCGCGATTTCGGGTCCGAGGTGACACGGTCGACGTGCAGCCGTCGTACGACCAGATTGCGACCCGGGTGCAATTCAATGGCGACGAGGTGGAGCGGATCGTCCAGCTCGACCCCCTCACCGGTGAGCTGGTCGGCGACCTGGAAGTCTTCCAGGTCTTTCCCGCCACCCACTACGTGACGCCGCGCCAGAAGCTGCTGCGAGCCCTGGACGCCATCGGTGAAGAACTCGATGAGCGTGTCGCCTGGTTCGAGAGCCAGGGCAAGCTGCTGGAGGCCCAGCGGCTACGCCAGCGCACGCTGTTCGACCTGGAGATGATGCGCGAGACTGGCAGCTGCGCCGGAATCGAGAACTACTCCCGACACCTGACCGGCCGCCGCGCCGGCCAGGAGCCCTACACCCTGATGGACTTTCTGCCGGCGGACACCCTGGTCGTGGTGGACGAGTCGCACGTCGGCGTCCCCCAGATTGGCGGCATGTACGGCGGCGATCGCTCGAGGAAGATCCCGCTGGTCGACTATGGGTTCCGGCTGCCGTCGGCCCTGGATAACCGGCCGCTTACGTTTGCGGAATGGGAGCGCAAGGTAGAACAAGTGATCTACGTCTCCGCCACTCCCGGACCGTACGAGGAGCAGCGCTCCCAGCAGACGATAGAAGTCCTCATCCGGCCGACCGGCCTGGTGGACCCGACGCTCGAGGTCCGTCCAACGAAGGGCCAGATCGATGACCTGCTGGGGGAGATCAAAAAGCGGGTCGACAAGAAGCAGCGGACGCTGATCACGGTGCTGACCAAGAAGATGGCGGAGGACCTGACCGACTACTTGCGGGAGATGGGCGTCAAAGTCAACTATCTGCACTCCGACGTCGACACACTGGAACGGGTCGAGATCCTGCGCGACCTGCGGCTCGGCGTCTTCGACGTGCTCGTCGGCATCAACCTGCTCCGCGAAGGTCTCGACCTGCCCGAGGTGGCCTTCATCGCGATCCTCGATGCGGACAAGGAGAGCTATCTGCGCGACGCGCGTTCCCTCATCCAGACGATCGGCCGGGCGGCCCGCAACGTGGATGGACACGTAATCATGTACGCGGACGCGGTGAGCGGCTCGATGCAAAGGGCGATGGAGGAGACCGACCGCCGCCGAAACATCCAGATCGCCTACAACGAGGAGCACGGCATCACACCGGCGAGCATCGTCAAGGCCGTCTACAACCTGGAGCGACACCAGGAGAAGGCGATCGAAGAAACGATCGCCACGCTCGCATCTGGTTTGCCCCCAGACGAGATCGAGCGCCTGATCAAGGATCTCGAGCGCCAGATGAAGAAAGCGGCCCGCGACCTGCAGTTCGAGCGGGCGGCCGAGCTGCGCGACCGGCTCGTGGCCTTGCGTCGCGACGCCATGGAGTACCGGGAATCCCGGCCGCCGGCCGCCGCCGCCGAGTCGGGCGCGTGGCGCAAGCCGAAGACCAGCCGGATGAGGGCTCGCGTCCGTGGCTGAGCGAACCCCCCACCCCGGCCCTCCCCCACAAGGGGGGAGGGAGATCCGGCAGCACACGGAAATCGTCATCAAGGGCGCGCGCGAGCACAACCTCAAAGACATCGATCTAACCATCCCGCGCGACAAGCTGGTGGTCTTCACCGGGTTGTCGGGCTCGGGCAAATCGTCACTGGCGTTCGACACGATCTATGCCGAGGGACAGCGCCGGTACGTCGAGTCGCTGTCGTCGTACGCCCGGCAATTCCTCGGGCAGATGGACAAGCCGGACGTCGACCAGATCGATGGGCTGTCACCCGCCATCTCGATCGACCAGAAGGGGGCGAGCCACAACCCGCGTTCGACGGTTGGCACGGTGACCGAGATCTACGACTACATGCGCCTGATGTGGGCCCGGATCGGCCATCCCCATTGCCCGATCAGCGGGCACGAGATCACGCGGCAAACAACCGAGCAGATCGCCGACCGGATTCTCGAGATGCCGAAGGGGAGTCGAATCCGAATCATGGCGCCGATCGTGCGCGGTCGAAAAGGCGAGTTTCAGGACGTCTTTGCGGAAGCCCGAAAGGCCGGATTCAGTCGAGTTCGGGTTGATGGCAATTTCTACGAGCTCAACGAAAAGATCACGCTCGAGAAGAACAAGAAACACGACATCGAGATCGATGTCGACAGGTTGCCCGTTGAACCCACGGCCATAAGTCGGATGCGCGAATCGGTCGAAACCGCGGCGAAACTCGCGAATGGGCTGGTTCTCGTCACGCCCCACGAAGGTAAGGGCGACGAGCAACTCTTCAGCCAGAACTTCGCCTGCCCCTACGACGGCTTCTCGATGGAGGAGCTGGCGCCGCGAAACTTCTCCTTCAACAACCCGCACGGCGCCTGCCCGGCCTGCACCGGGCTCGGCAGCAAGCTCGAAGTCGACCCTGATCTCGTCATCCCGGACAAGGCCCGGCCACTCGGCGATGGCGCCATCCGGACCTGGGGCCGCTCATCGTACTTCTACAACGATCTGGTCGAGGCGGTCGCGCATCGATACAAGATTCCGCTCGATAAGCCGTTCGCAAAGCTGGCCGTGAAGGAACGGCAGATCATTCTCTATGGCAACAACGGCGACCCGCTGCGGGTGAAGTATTTCAACAGCGAGGGCCAGCGGCGCTGGTACGAGACGTCCTACGAGGGCATCATCCCGAACCTGGAGCGGCGCTATCGCGAGACCGAATCGGAATTCATCCGCGCGGAGATCGAGCGTTTGATGAGCACCAAACCCTGCCCGGTGTGCAAGGGCAAGCGGCTGAAGCCGGAATACCTGGCGGTCACCATCAACGACCGGTCGATCATGGACGTCTGCGAGCTATCCATCGACGCGGCTCAGCAGTGGTTCGCGAAACTTCAGCTGCCCGAGCGTGAGGCATTGATCGCGCGGGGCATTCTGAAGGAAATTCGCGAACGCCTTCAGTTCCTGGTCGACGTTGGTCTCGACTACCTGAATCTGGCCCGTTCGGCCGATTCCCTGTCCGGCGGCGAAGCCCAGCGGATTCGGCTGGCCACCCAGATCGGGTCGAAGCTGATGGGCGTGCTCTACATCCTCGATGAGCCATCGATTGGGCTGCATCAGCGCGACAACCGGAAGCTGATCAGCACCCTGCTCGCGCTGCGTGACATCGGCAACACGGTGGTGGTCATCGAACACGACGAAGAGACGATGCGGACGGCGGACTTCATCGTCGACATTGGCCCCGGCGCCGGCGAGCACGGCGGGCGGATCGTCGCCACCGGCAGCTTCGATGACATCCTCAAGTCACCCGAGTCGATCACCGGAGCCTTCTTACGCGGTGAGCGCTCGATTCCGCTGCCAGGCCGCCGCCGCCAGGGGAATGGTTCGATGCTCGTCGTCCGGGGGGCGACCGAAAACAACCTGAAGAACATCGACGTCTACTTTCCGCTGGGCAAGCTGATCTGCGTCGCTGGCGTGAGTGGCTCGGGCAAGAGCACGCTGGTGAGTGACATTCTCTATCGCCGGATGGCGCAGCATTTCTACCGGGCCAAGGAGCGTCCGGGCACCCACCGCGAGGTCTCGGGCCTGGCCTTTCTCGACAAGGTGATCAATGTCGACCAGTCGCCGATCGGCCGCACGCCGCGCTCCAACCCGGCGACCTATACGGGCGTGTTCACCTACATCCGGGAGCTCTTTTCCGAGATGCCGGAAGCGCGCGTTCGTGGCTACAAGCCGGGTCGCTTCAGCTTCAACGTCAAGGGCGGCCGCTGCGAGAACTGTGAAGGCGACGGGATCATCAAGATCGAGATGCATTTCCTGCCCGACGTCTATGTGCCCTGCGAAGTGTGCAAGGGCAAGCGTTATAACCAGGAGGCCCTGGAGGTGACGTACCGCGGCAAGTCGATCGCCGATGTGCTCGACATGAGCGTCGAAGAGGCGACCGAGTTCTTCGACCGCATCCCGCGTATCAAGCGAAAGCTGCAGACGCTGTGTGAGGTCGGCCTTGGCTACATCCGCATGGGGCAGCCTGCTACTCAGCTTTCGGGGGGGGAGGCTCAGCGGGTCAAGCTGACGGAAGAGCTCAGCCGGCGCGACACCGGCAAGACGTTCTACATCCTGGACGAACCGACCACCGGCCTGCACTTCGCGGATATCGAGCGCCTGCTGAATGTGCTGCACCGGCTCGTTGATGCGGGAAACACCGTGGTCGTCATCGAGCACAATCTCGACGTCTTGAAGACGGCCGACCATATCATCGACCTGGGCCCGGAGGGCGGCGACAAGGGGGGCGAGGTGGTGGCGGCCGGCACCCCCGAGGAGATCGTCCGGAACCGCCGCTCCTATACCGGCCAGTACCTCAAGCGCGTGCTCGGACGGGAGCTCGCGATAGCCTGAGTCCCGTGGCGACGATACGTCAAAAGGCACCTCCCATCACGGAGCGGCCCGAATACCTCCGCGAGCGCCTCAAGGCGTTGCCGGAAACGGCCGGCGTCTACCTCATGCGCGACGCGCTGGGCCGGGTGATTTACGCCGGCAAGGCGCTCAGCCTGCGCAACCGCGTGCCGAACTACTTCCAGGCATCCAGCGTGCTGCCGGAGCACATCGCCGCCATGGTCGCCCGCGTCTACGAGTTCGAGGTAATCACGACCGCCACCGAGAAGGAGGCCCTCGTCCTCGAGCAGACCATGATCAAGCGGCACCGCCCCCGGTTCAACATTCGCCTCCGCGACGACAAGAACTACCTGTATATCAAGCTACCGCTGAATGAGGACTTCCCGCGCATCACCCTGGTTCGCCGTCCCGGGACCGACGGCGCGCGCTACTGGGGGCCGTACACGCATGCGATCGCGTTGCGCACCACCCTGAAAACGGTGCGGCGAGTGATCCCTTACCGCAGCTGCAAGGACTCCGAGTTCGCGCTCGGACGCCCCTGTTTTTACTACCACCTCAATCTCTGTCCGGCACCCTGCGCCGGCTTCATGAAACGCGAGGACTACCACGAACAGCTCAACCAGGTGGCCAGTTTCCTCGACGGCCGCTCCGACCACGTGGCGAGGCGGCTCAAGCAGCAGATGCAGGAAGCGGCCGACAAGCTGGACTACGAGGCCGCGGGTCGATATCGCGATCGTCTGCAGGCGATGGACCGAATGGCGGAGCGGCAGAAGGTGCTGGCGATGAGCCGCTATGACCAGGACCTTTTTGGACTGGCACGGGCGGATGGTCAGGGATCGGTGCGGGTCTTCAGCGTCCGCGAGGGCCGGCTCTCGGGCTCAGAGAACTTCGACCTGGTCGGCCTCGGCAAAGACCAGTCCGATGCCGACATCCTCAATGCGTTCGTGAGTCAGTACTACGCGAACGCCACCCACATCCCCAAAGAGATCTTCGTGCCGGATGCGCTGCCCGACCGCGAGCTGATCGAGCAGTGGTTGAGCGAGCGACGGGGCAGCGCCGTGACCGTCCGCGTGCCGCAGCGGGGCAAACAACGGGAGCTCCTCCAGCAGGCGGCGGCCAATGCCCAGGAAACGATGCGCCAATTGCGGATCAAGCTCGACTACGACGCGGAGCGCACGGCCTCGCTGCTCAACGATCTTCAAGCGCGGCTTGCGCTCAAAACCCTCCCGGTTCGGATCGAGTGCTACGACATCTCGAATATCCAGGGTAAGTACCCGGTCGGGTCCATGGTGGTCTTCGAGGATGGCCGCCCGAAGCCGGCGCACTACCGCCACTTCCGAATCAAGACGGTGCAGGGCGCCAATGACTTCGCCATGCTGCAGGAGGTCCTGCGGCGCCGGTTCAGCCGCCATGCCCAATCGGAAGAGGGCATTCCGCAGGAGCCCAGCTTCAGCCGGCTGCCTGACCTCGTGCTGATCGACGGTGGCAAGGGCCAGCTGTCGGCGGCGCGTGAAGTCATGGAATCGATGGGGCTGGCGTCGGTGTCGACCTTCGGCCTGGCCAAAGAGCACGAAGAGCTCTTCAGGCCCGGCGAGGGCGAGCCGATCCGCCTGCCGCTCGACTCGGAAGCCCTCTTCTTAGTGCAGCGCGTCCGGGACGAGGCCCACCGATTTGCCATCACCTTCCACCGAGTGGTGCGGAAGAAAGACGCGTTCGCGTCCGTGCTGGACGGCATCAGCGGGCTGGGCCCAGTACGGCGCAGGGCGCTGCTCCGCGAGTTCGGCAGTATCGAGAGCATCCGCGGCGCCAGCCTGGAGGAGCTGATGGCGGTCAAGGGCATCACCCGATCGGTCGCGGTGGCGATCAAGGAGATGCTGTAGTCTCCGCCAGCTCCTGACGGGGCCACACTAGGCGATAATGCAGGCCGTGGACCGCCCGGTTCGCCGCTGCTCCTTCTGCGGCAAGAAGCAGGGTGAGGTTCGTCTGGTGGCTGGTCCTTCCGACGTCTATATCTGCCACCTCTGCGTGGCCCTCTGCTCCGAGATCCTGGAACACGAGGGGCCAGGGGAGCCGGGTGCTCCAAGGATCCGAACCGAGATCACCTCATCTCAAGCCACCCCGGCGGCTGGCGAAAGAGCCGTCAGCCGCCAGCCCGACGCCAACCCACCGTTATAGGAGGCGTGCCGGACACGCCCAACCTGTCGAGCGCGCTCGGCGAGGCCGTCAGTCAAGGGCGGGAGTTCCTGGCGCGGGTCGAATCGGTCGCGGGGGCCGTCTCAGCCGAACTGGCCGCCCACGAGCAGGCCAGCCGCCAGTGGGTTGGCGAGCGGCAGGCCCTCAAAGACGAGGATCGGCGGCTTCGTGACCAGCTGGAGTCGGTCAACGCGACGCTGGCGGAGTTGCGGCAGGCGATCCACCGGGTCGAAGAGGAGCGCGATCAGATTGCCCGTGACCGCGATCAGGCCCGGCAGGGTCGCGAAGCGGCAGAGCGGGAGCTCACGACGACGACGGCCGAGGTGGCGCGACTACGCGAGCAGCTCGGGATGGTGACCAAGGACCGGGACATACTGCAGGCCGACCAGATCCAGTGGGGCCTCGATCGGGAGCAACTCCTGACGTCGGAAGTCCGCCTCAAGGAGCGGGCCTCCACGCTCGACGCCGACCTCGCCAACGAACGGGCCGAGCACCAGGCGCTTCAGGCCCGGCACGCCGAGCTGACCGAGCAGTCGAACAAGCTGGCGGCGGACTGGGTTGCGCGCCGCCAGGCGCTCGCCGCGGAGATCGCGGCCCAGAACGAAGAGATGGAGCAGGTCCGCAAGACGATCGTGGAAAATCAGGAGCGCGAGCGGCGACCGGTGCTGAGCCAGCCCGGCAGCCAGCCGGTCGTAACGACAGGGGATCAGAACCATCAGATCAACTCGCGGCTGAACGCGCTGGTCGGCTTCTCCAGCGTGCTTCTCGACGAGCGCTCGCACCCGCTGACGCCCGAAGAGCGGCGAGAATACGTCAGGTATCTGCACGATAGCGCGGTGAAACTTGGCGAGGCCTTCCGGTCGATCACCGGCAGCCGAGCCGCAAATGTGGAATCGAACTCACCGGCGGTCGAACATGACCGACGTCCGCCTGACATCCTGGTTGCCGACAACGATGCGGAGTCACGCCAGCGGATCGAGCCGTTCCTGAAGCGAGCCGGGTATGAGGTGGTCTACGTCGACAACGGCCCCCGGGCTCTGGAAAAAGCGTCGCACCTGCAGCCGCTGGCCATCTTGATCGACGGGCAACTTCCTCCCAGCGGTGCGCCGGCGCTGGTGCGCGAGCTGCGCAAAGATCCGCGCACCCGTGACATCCCGCTCGTCCTGCTGAGTGGACCGAATGCGCCACCGCTGGCCATCGCGGAAAGCGAGGTCTTGATCAAGCCGATCGACCGCCAGCAGCTCGTCCAGCTGATGGTCCGCTACGACCTCATGGCGGACAGCAAGCGCGCCCGCAAGATGCCCGCCAGCGTCCTGGTCATCGACGACGACCCACAGGCGATCGGTCTCGTGAAGGCCATCCTCAAGCCCTTCAACGTTCGGGTTAGCGCGGTCGACAGCGCCAGGGCAGGCATCGAGCAGGCGCTGCGCAACAAGCCGGACCTGGTCGTCCTCGACCTCGTCATGCCGGGCGTCGATGGTTTCGAGGTGGTCGCGGCGCTGCGTCGGGATAAGGAATTGAGCCGGGTGCCGATTCTCGTCCATACGGCGAAGACCCTGAGCGCGGAGGACCGGCAGCGGCTGGACGGCAAGGTGGAATCGATCGTTGAGAAGGCCGAATTTCAGCCCGAGCGTTTCCTCGAGTTGCTCCTCAAGCGCGGCGAACGCCGCAAACGCGCTGCCTAGGTCCCCGGTCCAAGATCTCTAACCGGCGACTTCGTTCGCGGTCGACGGTGTTGCGGCCGCCTGTTCGTCACGCGGTGGATTGAGGCGCTGTTTTCGCAGCAGGTAGGCGATCACCGGGAGCATCAGCGCGATGACGACCAGCGAGGTCACCTGCGCCTGTTTGAGTCCGCCCAGGATGACGACGTTGTCGCGCACAAAGAAGATGAAGAACTGGCTGATCGAGTAGAGGACCAGGTAGATCATCGCCAGCATGCCTTCGGGGTGAATCCGCGTTCGAAGATTCCACAGCACCAGGAACAGCGCCAGGCTGATGAGAAGCTCGTAGAGGCTCGCCGGCTGTACCGGGGTGTTGAGCGGCCCGAAGGTGTTGGGGTTCGTGTACTCGAAGCCCCAACCGTTCGTCCGGTAGCCGACGATGTCGCCGTTGATGATGTTGCCCACCCGGCCAATCGCCTGCCCTATCGTCAAACCCAGAGCGCCGATGTCCAGCAGGCTCCAGAGGGGCATGCGCCAGCGCCAGGCGGAGATGACCAGGGCCAGGCCTCCGCCGAAGATGGCGCCGAAGAAGGCCATCCCACCCTGCCAGACCGCGAGGATCTGGGCCGGATGATGCAAGTAGAAGGAAGGGTTGTTCTGCCCCACGTAATACAGGCGCCCGCCGAGGATGCCCAGGACCGCGGCCAGGAGGGCGACGTTCATCAGCTGGTCCGTGTTGATGCCCCGTCGGGGGGCGTCGCGAAGCGCCACCTGAATTCCGGCATAGAGCCCGAGGGCGATCATGATCCCGTACCAGTGGATCTTCAGGCCCCCGATCGTCACCAGCACCGGATCGATGCCAATCTTGATCAGCACCGACCCAGTTTAATGTCTTCAGATGCCGCTCAAACCCTCGTTCACGGATGAGGTGAAGGCCGAGCTGGCCAATGTTCAGCCGGCGCGCCCATGTTGCCAGCAAGCCGAGCTCGCCGCCATGGCCGAAACGCTTGCCGGGCCCAGCGATGGGGCGCCGATGACATTGCGCATCCCCCGAAACGCGGTGGCGCGTAAGGCCGTCCACCTGGCCAGGATCGCCGGGGGCCGGGTCGAGGCCGTGCGCAAGGGCCCGACGGAAAAGCGGCCGACCTACCGGTTGCGCCTTCAGTTACCAGCGGGGCGCGGTTCGTCGGATCCATGCTGCGCCCGCGCTATCCTCCGAGGGGCGTTCCTGGCGCGGGGGGTACTGGGCAATCCGGCCGACGCCTATCACCTCGAGATCGCGACCCCGGACAGTACCGGCTTGCTCGCCGCCGGCGCCGCGCGGGCCGGCATCGCGCTGAAGCGAACCACCCGGCGAGGCCGAACCCTCTACTACCTGAAAGGCGCCGACCCAATCTCCCGGATGCTCGGCTTGATGGGAGCCAACCGGGCGGTGATGCGACTCGAGAATGACCGGATCCTGCGTGACATGCGAAGCCAGGCAAACCGGCGTGCCAACAGCGAGACCGCCAACCTGGACAAGCGGCTGCGGGCCGCCCTGCAGCAGCGGGCCGCGGTGCGCCGGCTGAAGGCGCGGGATAGCCGGCTGCATTCGCTGCCGCCGGCGCTTCGCGATGTGGCGGAACTGCGTCTCGCGCATCCTCGCGCCAGCCTTCGCGAGCTGGCCGACGTGTCGCAACTCAGCAAGTCGGCGATCGCCAACCGCCTGCGCCGATTGATAGCGCTCGCGAATCGAAATGGTCTAATAGATTGAGTTCGAATTTCGCGCAGTTGGAGGGCGTCATGCCGGTGAAGGTTGGCATCAATGGGTTCGGACGGATTGGGCGCAACGTGTTTCGTGCCGCCCAGGGCCGAAAGGACGTCGAGATTGTCGCGGTCAACGACATCACCGACCCGCCGACACTGGCGCACCTGCTCAAGTACGACTCCATCCTCGGCAACTACACCGGAACGGTCAGCGCCGATGGCGACACGCTCACCGTGGACGGAAACCGGGTCAAGGTCTTTGCGGAGAGGGATCCCGGTAACCTGGCCTGGCGGGACCTCGGCATCGAGATCGTCATCGAATCGACCGGCCTCTTCACCGATGCGGTCAAGGCGAAAGCCCACATCGACCGGGGTGGGGCAAAGAAGGTGATCATCTCGGCGCCGGCCAAGAACGAGGACATCACGGTCGTGCTGGGCGTGAATGGCGATCGTTACGACCCCAAGCAGCATCACGTTGTGAGTAATGCGTCGTGCACGACCAACTGCCTGGCACCGGTTGCCAAAGTCCTACACGAGAGCTTCGGGATCGAGGCGGGCTTGATGACCACGCTGCACTCGTACACCAGCGACCAGCGTCTGCTCGACGCGCCCCACAAGGATCTGCGCCGGGCTCGGGCTGCCGCGCTCTCCATGATCCCGACCAGCACCGGGGCCGCCAAGGCGATGTCGCTGGTCATGCCGGAGCTAAAAGGAAAATTTCACGGGATTGCGGTGCGCGTCCCCACCCCGAACGTATCGCTCGTCGATCTGGCGGTCATGACGCGCGATCCGGTTTCCGCGGATACCATCAACGAGGCGCTGCGGGAAGCGGCCGCCAGTGACCTCAAAGGGATTCTTTCCGTGACCGAGCAGGAGCTGGTTTCCAGCGACTTCAAGGGAAATCCCTACTCCTCGATCGTCGATGCACCGCTCACCATGGTGATCGGCGACCGCCACGGCAAGGTCTTCAGCTGGTACGACAACGAGTGGGGCTACTCCTGCCGGGTCGTCGATCTCACCGTCTTCATGGGCGACCGGCTGAACTGACCACGCACGCCACGACCGGCGGCGCCCTCCACAAAGCCACCATCCGCGACGTGGACGTTGCGGGCAAGCGAGTCCTCGTGCGGGTCGATTTCAACGTCCCGATCGAGAAGGCACGGATCATGGACGACACCCGGATCCGCGAGGCCATCCCCACGATTCAAGACCTGGTCGAGCGCAGCGCGCGCGTGATCTTGCTGACCCACCTGGGCCGCCCCGACGGCCGGCCCGACGATGCCTATCGCACCACACCGCTCGCGAACCGGCTGGCCGAGCTGATGGGCCGGTCGGTCAGGCACGTGGATGACTGCGTCGGTCCGTCGGTCGAAGCCGTGGTGACGGCCATGCGCGACGGCGACATCGTGATGCTGGAGAACGTCCGCTTCCACTCCGGTGAGACAAAAAATGATCCAGCCTTTTCCAGACAGCTGGCCGCGCTGGGCGAGCTCTATGTGAACGATGCTTTCGGCGCAGCGCATCGCGCTCACGCCTCGACGGCGGGGATCGCGCAGTACCTCCCGGCGGTCGCGGGACTCTTGATGGAGCGCGAGATCACGATGCTGGGGCGCATCATGACGGACCCACCGCACCCCCTCGTCGCCATCATCGGTGGCTCGAAGATCTCGACGAAGATCGGCGTGCTGCGCAGCCTGATGCAGCGCGTCGATCGACTCTGTGTCGGCGGCGCGATGGCCTGCACGCTGCTCAAGGCCAAGGGATTGGACGTGGGACGGTCGCTGGTGGAGGACGATCAGCTCGAGGTCGCCCGCTCACTACTCGCATCCTCGGGACAGGAGGGCGGCACCCTGGTGCTCCCGCTCGATGCGGTCGTCGCTCCCGACGCGAGCGCGGGCGTCGCCAGCCGGACGGTGGCGGTCGACGCCGTGCCGTCGGACATGAAAGTGCTCGACGTCGGGCCGATGACGGTCGAGCGCTTCCTGCAAACCTGTGACGGCGCCGCCGCCGTGGTGTGGAACGGCCCGCTGGGCGTGTATGAAGTGCCGCCATTCGACCGGGGAACCGACGCGCTGGCCCAGGGGCTGGCGGGCAGTGACGCGGAGACGATCATCGGAGGCGGCGACCTGGTGGCCGCTCTGCAGAAGCAGCACCTCGCCGAGCGGATGTCTTTCGTGTCGACGGGTGGGGGCGCGACGCTCGAATTCCTCGAGGGCAAGACATTGCCCGGCATCGCCGCCCTGCGCGACAAGAATCATGCGTAGACCGCTGATCGCGGGCAACTGGAAGATGCACTTCACGGTCCCTGAAGGCCTGGAGTACGCCCTCCAGCTACGTCGCGACCTCGAACCCTACTCGGCCCTGGTCGATGTCGTGATCATGCCGCCTGCGGTCATGCTCTGGGAGATCGCGAACGCGCTGCGCGGCTGCGCGATCGAAGTCGGTGCCCAGAACGCCGGCTGGGAGGATCAGGGTCCCTTCACCGGCGAGATCTCACCAAAGATGCTGGCCGGCTGGTGCCATTACCTGCTGATCGGACACTCGGAACGGCGCCAGCTCTTCAACGAGACTGACGAGGAGCTCAACCGTAAGCTGCATGCCGGCTTGCGGCACCGGCTCAAGGTGATCCTGGCCGTGGGTGAAACGCTGGAAGAGTACGACGCCGGACGGACCGCGGAAGTGATCACACGCCAGCTCAACGCCGCGCTGTACGGCGTCGAGCTGCGGCAGGCGACGGACCTTTCCATCGCCTACGAGCCGGTGTGGGCGATCGGCACCGGGAAAGCGGCGACGCCGGACTACGCGAACGAGACGATGGGGTTGATCCGCGGGCTGCTGCAGAGTCCGTTTGGCGCGCTCGCCTCGCAGATCCGCATTCTGTATGGCGGCAGCGTCACGCCCGCCAACGCTCGCAGCCTCCTGGAGCAACCCGAGATCGACGGCGGGCTGGTTGGCGGGGCAAGCCTCAAGCCCGGCGAGTTCACGCGCATCGTTCAGGCGACAGCTGAGGTGCTCCAGTCGCCGCGCGTGTAGGCGGGCCCGAGCCGACGCTCGTCCTCGTGATCATCGATGGCTGGGGGTACCGCACGGACCCCGCCGGCAACGCGATCGCCGCCGCGAAGAAACCGAACTGGGACGAGCTCTGGATGCGATGGCCGCACACCGTCCTGGCCGCAGCCGGCGAGCCCGTCGGCCTGCCGGAAGGCCAGCAGGGGAACTCCGAGGTGGGCCACCTCAACATCGGCGCTGGGCGGATCGTCTATCAGGACCTGACCCGGATCAACCTCGCGATTCGCGATGGATCGTTCAAGCGGAATCCGATATTGCTGCAGGCCATGACCGATGTCCGCGACCGGCACGCGCTGCATTTGCTGGGCCTGGTCTCGCCCGGCGGCGTCCACAGCTCCTTGACGCACCTGGAGCAGCTGGTTGCCCAGCTGAAACGGATTGGGAGCGGCCGGATCGCCTCCGTGAGCGGCCGCTACTTCGCCATGGACCGCGACAAGCGTTGGGATCGTACCGAGCTTGCCTACCGTACCGTGGTCGAGGCTACGGGGCCCACGGCGCCTGATCCGGTTGCCTTCATCAGGCAGAGCTACGACGCCGGAACCACCGACGAGTTCCTCAAGCCAACCCGGATCGTGCCTCCCGGCGGCGAGCCCGTTCCAGCTATGGGAGACGGTGACAGCGTCATCTTCTTCAACTTTCGGCCGGACCGCGCGCGACAACTCAGCCATGCCATCCTCGATGCGAGCTGGGATCCTTTTCCGCGCGCCCACCGGCCAGCGCTCGCGCACTTCGTCACGTTCACCGAGTACGAGAAGGGCCTTCCAGCCGAGATCGCATTTCCCGATGAGCCGTTGAGGGGGGTCCTGGCCGAAGTCATCTCGCGAGCCGGCTGGTCGCAATTCCATACCGCCGAAACCGAGAAATACGCGCATGTCACCTACTTTCTGAATGGTGGACGCGAGGCGCCGTTTGCGGGCGAGGATCGTCTGCTGGTTCCATCCCCGAAGGTGGCGACCTACGATCTACAGCCGGCGATGAGCGCGCGCCCGGTCACGGATGTGCTCCTCGACCGGTTGGCTGGCGGCCGTTACCGGTTCCTGGTGGTGAACTTCGCCAATCCCGACATGGTCGGCCACACCGGCGTCTTTCCGGCGACCGTTGAGGCGGTTCAGATTGTTGACGAGATGCTGGGGCGCATCCGGGCGGCGGTCCTTGCCGGTCAGGGAATTCTCGCAGTGACCGCCGACCACGGCAACGCCGAACTGAAGGTCGATGCGGCGACCGGCGCGCCCTTGACGGCGCATACGACGAGCCCGGTGCCGTTCATCCTGGCGGGCGCGGCCGGCGTGCAGTTACGGGAGGCCGGCAAGCTGGGCGACATCGCGCCCACGCTGCTGCCGCTCGTCGGCTTGCAACGGCCCGACGAGATGACCGGTGACGACCTACGATGTTGACGCCGCCCAGTCCTGCTCCAGTCGGGTGAGAAAAATCCGCGCCAGACTGGCATCGCGGACCAGCAGGTCGAGCTCGTGGTTCCGGGTAAATCCGGAAAACGACCAGTTGCAACTCCCGAAGAGCACAGTGTCGCGATCGAAGATCCCGAGCTTGGCATGGAGTAACTCATCGCCGGCCTGCACGTAGAAGCGGACTGCGGCGCCGGCCGCCTGCAGCAACGCCATCGTGGTGGCATTTTGCGGCTGGGTCGGATCGAGTAAGGCCCGCAGGCTGACTCCACGTCGTGCCGCGGCGACGAGCGCGTCGAGGATGACGCGATCGCTGAGAACGAACATTTCGACGTCGATCGAGTGGCGCGCGGCGGCCACCGCGGCGAGCGCGGCGGCGCGGATTCCACCTCCCGGATGTGTGACCAGCACCTGCACCTGCCGGTCGGCTGCCGGCGGCGGGATGGCGACCGGCTCGCCGGCCAGCGCCAGATCCTGCCGAAACACTCGCTCGAGGTTGTCGACCACCGGACCCGCAGCGAGGACGTCGACGTCGTGATTCACAGCGGAGTGGGTGCCCCAGTTGATGCCGCCGACGATGGCACGCCTGCCGTCAACGATCAACAGCTTCACATGGTCGATCGTCAGGTGGTCGAGCGGGAAGGCCACCACCCGGACGCCGCCCTGCTCGAGTTCGGCCCAGGTACTCGTACTGCTGCGCTCCGAGGGATCCTTGATGGCGGTGACGGTGACGCCCCGGTCGTGGGCGTCGAGCAACATGCTGGCCAGGTCCAGCCGCTGGAATTCGTAGAGCTCGAGGTCGATCGAGCGTCGCGCGGTTCGCAGGACGTCCACGATCGCCGCAAACGCGGTCGGACCGTCGGGCAGGGGCGTCAGCTGGTCGCGTCCGCTGACGATCGGGACAGCGACCCCGGGTGGCGGGCGAAGGTGGGCAGGCGCGGAGGGGGTACGGCCCGGCACACACGAGGCGACCAGCAGCGCCAGGAGGAGGAGGGGCAACCGGAGGCGGGCCGGGCCGTACACTGGGCCATACTACTACGGATTTGTGTATCTGTCACTGACGATACGGTCGGCGGATGGCGGGGTGGCGGTATAATTCAGCGGCCCTAGCGATGAGGACATTTCTTGGCGTCGTCGAACTCGTGCTCGCCCTCCTGGTTATGCTCGGCATCCTCCTCCAGACGCCCAAGGCGAGCGGGCTGGGCGGGACGATCGGCGGCGGCGGCGATTCCGGCGGAGGCTATCGCACCAAACGGGGCCTGGAAAAGAACCTCTTTTACGCCACGATCGGAGTGGTGGTCCTGTTTGTGATGGTCTCGGTCGTCTACATCCGGGTAAGCCCAGGAGCTTGATCCGGCGCGGGCTGCTCGCCGCAGGGGCGGGCGTGCCGCTGCTCGCCCTGGTGACCGTCCTCGTGCTGGTGTTTCGCAATGTCGTTCTCGCGCCCGAGATGCCACGCTCGGGCGGCACGTTCGTCGAGGGGGTCGTCGGTCAGCTGGGCTCGCTGAACCCGCTGTACGGTGAAGCCACCGCCGGGTCCAACGATCTGGACGCCCTGCTCTTCGAGCCGCTCGTCCGGGTGCTGCCAACCGGCGCCGTCCAGGGACGGCTAGCCGCGCGCTGGGAGGTGAGCCCCGACGGGCGAACGTACTCGCTCACGCTGCGGCCCAACGCCCGCTGGTCGGATGGCACCTCCGTGACCGCGGATGACGTGGTCTTCACCGTCCGGACCGTCCAGGATCCGCAGTTCCCCGGGGCGCTTCTGAACCAGAGCTGGAAAGACATCATCGCCACAGCCGTGGATGCCTCTCACGTGCGCTTCGCGCTGCCTGGACACAATGCCGGCTTCCTGGCGAACCTCGAGCTGCTCGACATCGTTCCTTCGCATCTGCTGGCGGGCAAATCGATCGCCGAGCTCGCGTCCGCCTCGCCCAACCTGAACCCCGTCGGGACCGGTCCCTTTCGAATGGTGGCAAATCTGGGGGATCGTATTCAGTTGGAGCGCAATCCTTTTGCCTGGCGCCGGCCCTGGCTGAACACGATGACGATCCGCAGCTTCCCTTCGCAGGCTGCGGCGCTCGAGGCGCTCGACCGCGGGCAGATCAACGGACTCGCCAATCTCACCCCATCGGCTGCGGCCCAGGAGCGGGGCAACCGTGAAGTGAATGTGCTCACCGCCTCTACCTATCAATATGCCGAGCTGCTGTTCAACTTGAAGACCGAGGAGCCGTTTTTCCAGGACATCAAGGTGCGACAGGCGATTGCCAAGGCGATCGATCGGACGTCGATCATCCGGGACGTCCTCGGTGGACAGGCGGTGCCGGACGATGGACCGATCCCTCGCTCGATTACCTGGGCCTACGACAGCGCCGCTCAGCAACCGGCCCACGACCCGGTCGGCGCCTCCAAGCTGCTGGATGATGCGGGCTGGGTCCTCGTCAATGGGATCCGAACCAAGGGGAGCACCAGCCTCAGCTTCGGCCTGACCGTCTCGAGCGATGTGCCGCCCTATGAACGGGTCGCCGAGAAGGTGGCGGACCAGCTGGCGGAGGTGGGTATCGTCGCCGAGGTGCGACCGGTAACGACGGCGTCGCTCATCCACGACTACCTGAACCCGCGCACCTTCGACATGACCCTGACCGCGTTCGACAATGGACCGGACCCCGACGTGTACACGTTCTGGCATTCGTCGCAGGCCCACCCGGGCGGCTTTAACTTTGCCGGGATGAAGAAGAACGTGTTCATCGACGGCGACCTGGAGGATGGCCGTAATACGCTCGACGTGGCGGCCCGGGCCAAGGCCTACACGACCTTCCAGGAGGACTTTGCCAAGGAGCTGCCGGCGGTCTTTCTCTACAGTCCCCGGTATGTGATGGCGGTCAGCCGGCGGATCCATGGGGTCCGCCTCGATTCGGCCATCGAGTCCGAGGATCGCTATGCGTACGTCAGCGACTGGTACATGGAGGTCGGGCGCTAGTGGCCGGCTCGTAGGAAAGGAATGCGGCTGAAAGGACTTGAACCTTCAAGGGCTTGCGCCCACTAGGCCCTGAACCTAGCGTGTTTACCAATTTCACCACAGCCGCGTCGAACTACAGATTCTGCCATAGCTGATGCTGCCCCGCGCCCTCGCCTCACTAACCCCGGCGGAGCTGGTCACCTTCCGTCGCCGGCTCGACACGCCGGCGAAGGTCCAGCGGTTTCTGGACCGCATCCCGTACAACATCGAGGCTGACGGCGACACCTTCCGCTCGCCGCGCCGGGTGCTGCGGGATCGGACTGCCAATTGCATCGAGGGGGCTGTGCTGGCGGCCGCCGCCCTTCGGGTGCAGCGCAATCCGCCGCTGATCATGGACCTGACCGCGGTGCGCGACGAGGATCATGTGATCGCGGTCTTCAGGCGCCGGGGATTGTGGGGTGCCGTTGGAACCAGCAAATTCACCGGGCTGCGTTACCGCGAGCCCGTCTACCGCAGCCTGCGTGAGCTCGCCATGTCGTATTTCGAGCATTACTACAACCTGGCCGGGGAGCGCACGCTCCGGGGCCACGGCCGCCCCGTCAACCTGGCCCGCTTCGACTATCTGCACTGGATGACGACGGAGGATGATCTCTGGCCGATCGCCGAACATCTGGAGCGCATTCCCCACCTGGCCCTGCTGCCCCCAGCCGTCGACCGGCAGCTCACCCGCCTGGACGCCCGGCTCAAGGCTGCCGGCCTGCTCCATCACCCCACCGCCGGCCCGGCCGAAGCTGCACGCACTCGGACCCGGGCCCGCGGTTGACATTATCGCTACCACTTGTTAAAGTAGCGAAACTATCATTCAATAAGCACGGCAAAACCGCCGTGCGGCGTCGTCGATCGGAGGAAGGGATGAGAAAGGGCGCAGCGGAACCAGATATCCCCCTGGAGGCGGTCCAGTCGCTCTTGACGAGAGTGATCTGGCAGGCCGTGGCGGATCTCAGTGTCGAGACCTACCGAACCGAGGCAGAGCGCTTCTTTGCGGGCGAGACCTTCGTCGAATACTGCGACATCCTGGGCTGGAACGTCCGCCGAGCGCGGGACAGTCTGGGACGCTTCGTGGACAGCGGCAGCCGGATCTCCGGCAATCACCTGCTGACGGCAGCCGACCTCGCGGCGCAGGCCGCTCAGCCAGCTCAGGCGATCGCGGGCTAGCCTCCGGTTACGGGGCGCCGTCCGGGCGACGGCGTTAATACCCCTCTAACAACGGCCTGCTACGGTTTGGCCGTCGCCAAAAGCAGAATGGCGACCCGCTACACTGGAGGCGACATCCGATGAACCTCCTCCTTGTCGAGGACGAGCGGAAGCTCTCGACGCTGCTCAAGCAGCTCCTGGAGGACGAGCGCTATGCCGTCGATGTCGCGCTGGATGGGGAACGCGCTCAGGAGCTTGCCGAGACGGCCCGCTACGACGCCATCATCCTCGACCTGATGATCCCCAAGAAAGACGGCATGGAAGTCTGCCGCTGGCTGCGCCAGAACCGCATCCAGACGCCCGTCATCATGCTGACCGCCCGCAACCAGATCCATGACCGGGTCGCCGGTCTCGACGCCGGCGCCGACGATTACCTGCCCAAGCCGTTCGCCTTTGAAGAGTTGCTGGCCCGGCTGCGGGCGCTGATGCGTCGTGAACAGAAGAACGGCCACGCGAACCGGTTACAGGTGGCCGACCTCGTGCTCGACCTCAAGACGCACCAGGTTCGGCGCGGGGATACCCCGATTGACCTGACCGCCCGCGAGTTCGCACTGCTCGAATTCTTGATGCGTCATCCCAACCAGGTGCTGACCCAGGCGCAGATCGCCGAGCGGGTCTGGGATTACAACTTCGAAGGCACCACCAACCGGGTTGCCGTCTACATCTCCTACCTTCGCGACAAGATCGACGAGGGCCGTTCCCCGAAGCTCATCCAGACGGTGTATGGCGTCGGTTACCGGCTGTCGGGTTGATGTTCCGGGGGGCGCTGGCCCGCCTGGCTGCCCAATACTTCGTCCTGCTCGTCCTGATCCTCGGCTGTTTCGATTTGATCGTCTACTTCACGGTCTCCCAGGCGCTGCAGGCCAAAGCCGATAACGACCTCCAGCTTGCGATCGGACAAGCCAATAAGGACTTCGCCGTCACCGGCGACACCGTGACGTTCAATGGGCAGGGGCTGCTCGATCCAAGCGTTGCCGACACGTTCATCCGGGTGCTTGACATCAAAGGCCAGGAACAGGGCCAGCCGCGTCCCGAGCTCAAGAAGCTGTTCAACAACCCGAGCCTGAGCGCGCCCATTGCCGCCGCCAAAGCCGGCCGATCCGTGGACACGAGGATCTCGAATAGCACCGACTTTTATGTGATCGATACCAGCCCCATCCTGAATCCCAAAACCCACAAGGTCGTCGGCGTGTTGCAGGTGGCGCAGCCGGTCTCCTGGGTGGACGATGCCCTCGCCGGGCTGGTGCGGCAGCTGGTAGTGGCGTCGGCCATCGGGATCCTGCTGGGCGCCCTTGCCTCACTGCTGATGGCGAGCCGTTCACTTCGGCCGATCAGCCGTGCCTTCCAGCGCCAGCGTGAGTTCGTGGCGGATGCGTCCCACGAGCTGCGAACGCCGCTGACGCTGATCCGCACGAACGTCGAGGCCTGGCTTCGGCGGGCGAACGGGGCGAACCGTACCTATGCCCTGAGCATCGTCGAGGAAGTAGAGCAGCTGAGCCGCATCGTCGGCGACCTGACGACGCTCGCCCTGGCCGATGCGAAACAGCTGCGCATCGATCGCGAGCCGGTCGAGCTGAACGATGTCGTCCGGGACCTGATGACGCAGACCGAGCCGTTGGCAGAGGAGCGGGGCGTGCACTTGCGACCCGATCTCGACGGCGGGGTTCGGGTGGACGCCGACCTGGTCCGGGTTCGCCAGTTGCTGCTCATCCTGATCGACAACGCGCTCAGCCACACGCCATCGGGCGGTGGTGTCTCCGTGGGCGTGACGCAACGCGATGGCCACGCCCGTGTCACCGTAGCCGATGACGGCGACGGCATCCCACCGGAGGATCTGCCCCACATCTTCGAGCGCTTCTACCGGGCGGACAAGGCTCGTACCCGGGAGAACGGCGGCAGCGGTCTCGGGCTGGACATCGCGAAGTGGATCGTCGACGACCACAATGGGGAGAACGTCGTGAAGAGCGCCGTGGGCAAGGGGACCGAGGTCGCCGTCAGCCTACCGGCCATCCACTGAGAATTCCTCCCCCTCTGCGGAGGGTGGGGGCTACTCTACCTTGATCTCGCGGACCGGTCGCAGGGTCACCAGCGCGATCAAATAGAAGGCGGTCACGATCGCGAACATCACCCGATAACCGGCGGTACTGGTGCGGTTGTTGTTCACCGCGTCGATGATCGGCCCAAGGATCGGCCTGGCGATGAACCCGGCGCTGGCCGTCGCGATATTCGACACCCCCATGTAGCGACCGGCCTCGGCTTTCGGGATGAGGTCGGTCATAAAGGCCCAGTCGACGGAGAGGAACACGCCCAGCGAGCCCCCCACCACGATCCCAAACGCCAGGATCCAGGGCAGGCTCGGAGCGAAGATCAGGCACGCGGAGCCGATGGCGCCGATGACACAGGCCGCGGCCACCAGCCGCTTCTTGCCATAGCGCTCGGCCAGGAAGCCGGCGGTCATCGCCAGCACCGCGGCGAAGACGACGACGACGGCCTGCAGCGCGCTGGAATACAGGGATGCCTTCCCCTCGGAATAGTGGAAGGTGAACCGAATGAAGTTGAAGGCGTAGGTGGAGATGCCGACCACCCCCATCAGGAAAAACAAGCGCGACACCATCAGCCAGGCGAAGTCGCGATATTTCCGGGCGTCGATCGCGAAACTCAGGACGATCGATCGCCCGACCGGGTGGCTGGCCACCGAGGTACGCTGCCGGTCCGGCACCCCGAAGATCACGAGGGCGCCGGCGATCGCGATGACCAGCGGTAGTGTGAGGATCGCGAGCCGCACGTGGTGGGTCGGGATCAGCAGGGCACCTACGACGAGGAATCCGAAGATCGTGCCAACCATGTTCATCAGGCCGTAATAGCCGGAGGCCTCCGCGCGCTGGTCGGCGGGCACCTGGTCCGGCAGCATCCCCTGGTATGGACCCTGGGCGGTGTTGGACGCCATCTGGAAGAGGACGTAGACGACCAGCAGCGCCCAGTAGGAGGTGACGAAGGCGATCAGCGTGAGGAAGATAATGTCGCCTACTACCCCAATGGCGATGAACGGCCGGCGCCGTCCGAATCGAAATCTGCTGTTGTCACTGAGCGCGCCGATGGCCGGCTGCCACACGATGGCGAACGCCGCCCCGATGGTATCGAGCACTGAAACGTAGGTGTTGACATCCAGTGGGATCGCCAGCGGCCCAAGAATGAATGTCGCCGGCGTGGTAAAGCGCGTCACCAGGAGGGGGATGATGTTGCCCCCCAGCGGCTGCATGGTGTAGGCGATCGCGAACCAGAAGCTGCTCAGCACGAGCATGCCTCGCCATGACATCCGATCCCGAACGGCGGTCTCCGTCAGCGTCCGCAACCAGCGAGACTTCGAGGAAAGGGCGGTGCTCGCCATGGCGGGGAGTCTAACTCCGATCCGGCTGATTTGTTACGGTACGGACGGATGGGGCGTTCGAAGATCACAGTGGTGGGTGCCGGCAATGTCGGCGCCACCCTGGCACAGCGGCTCGCCGAGCGCGGCTATGCCGACATCGTGCTGGTCGACATCGTGGAAGGGTTGCCACAGGGTAAGGCGCTCGACATGCTGCAAGCCGGGCCGATCGTGGGTTACGACTCCCGCGTCACCGGCACCAATGGCTACGAGGAAACGGCCGGCTCTGCCATCTGCGTGATCACGTCGGGTGTCCCGCGCAAGCCCGGAATGTCACGAGACGATCTAGTCAAGACCAACATGAACATCGTCCGGGGCGTGACCGAGGAACTGGTGCGCCGCTCGCCCAACGCCACGCTGATCGTCGTCAGCAATCCGCTGGATGCGATGGCGCAGCTAGCTCTCGAGGTGAGCAAGTTCCCGAGGGAGCGTGTCATCGGTATGGCCGGCGTCCTCGACACCGCCCGCTTTCGTACCTTCATCGCCCAGGAGCTCAACGTGTCCGTCCACGATGTCCAGGCGTATGTGCTCGGAGGGCATGGCGACACCATGGTGCCGCTGGCGCGGATGTGCACCGTGGCCGGCATCCCGATCACGAAGCTGATCAAGCCGGACCGCATCGAGGCCATCGTGACACGCACGAGAGATGGCGGCGCCGAGATCGTGAACCTGTTGAAATCCGGCAGCGCTTATTACGCCCCCTCGGCCGCCGTCGCGGAGATGATCGACGCCATCGTGCTGGACCGGAAGCAGATCCTACCCTGTGCCGTGCGACTCGAAGGCGAATACGGCATTCGCGGGCTGTTCGTGGGGGTACCGGTGAAGCTCGGCGCCGGCGGCGCCGAGCAGATCATCGAGCTGGATCTGACCGATGATGAGCGCACCTCGTTGCGGCGCTCGGCCGACTCCGTGAAGGAGCTGGTCGGCGTCATGGGCATTTAGCTCGCGACAGCCCCTGCCGGTATTCTGTAAGAGGTGACCATCGAGATTCGCAGCGGCTACATACCCGACTCGAAGCGATTGATCGACAACCCGACCGCCGAAGCGCTCCGCGAGCTGACCGCCAGGATGCCGAATGCGCGGCGCACCAGCTATGACAACTACAACGTCCAGACCCGAGTCGATTCTCGCAGCACCAAAAGCACCTACATCGTCACGGATCGGCCCAAAGAGCACACGGCACAGACCGTGACGACCGAGGAGGGTCGGAAATGGGCCAAGACCCAGGATGAGTACATCCGGGGCCAGGAGATGATCCTGCTCGACGGCGTGATTGGCAATGATCCCGCATTCTTAACGCCGGCTCGTTTGATCATCGAGGCGCGCAACGCCAATGTCGCCGGAATGCAACGGCATCTCTACTACCGACCGAACGGCCGGCAACCGGAAGTTACCATGATCTATACGCCGAACCTGACGGCTCCCGGCTACCCGAACGATCGCGCCATCTTCGTCGACCTGGAAGCCGGCATCACCCGGGTGTTCAATTCCGACTACTTCGGTGAATCGAAGAAGGGTGGCCTGCGCATGTGGAACAAGAAGGTCTACGACGCCGGCGGCCTTGCCCTCCACGCCGGGTGCAAGGTTATTCCGGTCGGGAAGGCGCAACGGGTCTTCTTGATCGTCGGCCTGAGCGGGACCGGGAAGACGACGACGACGTTTACGACCCAGAACAAATCGAAGCCGGTTCAGGACGATTTCGTCGCGCTCATGCAGGAAGGCAGGATCTACGGCACCGAGAACGGCTGCTTCGCCAAGACCTTCAGCCTCGACCCGAAGCACGAACCCACCATCTATGGTGCGGTGACCAGGCCTGACGCCTACCTGGAAAACGTGTCCCAGAAGGTGGAGGGCGGCCCGGTCGACTTCTATGACGCGAGCTATACACAGAACGGTCGGGCCACCTTTGAACTGACCGCTCTTGGTTGGGTGGAGGATGCCCGCAACATCGGGCCGGTGGACGTGCTGCTGATCCTCAACCGCAATGAGAACATCATCCCTGGGGTGGCGAAGCTCGATTCCGAGCATGCGGCCGCCTATTTCATGCTTGGCGAGACGCAGGGGACCTCGGCCGGAGGCAAGGACGAGATGGGGAAGGCGTTACGCGTGCCCGGAACGAACCCCTTTTTCCCACTGCGTCACGAGCAACAGGGCAATCGGTTCCTCGAGTTACATCGGTCGCGCCCGTTCGAGGTCTACCTGATGAACACGGGCAGTGTGGGTGGTCCGGAGGGGTCGTCGAACAGCAAGAAGGTCACGATCGAGGACTCGAGTGCGATCGTCAAGGCCATCGCTGAGGGCACGATTGCGTGGACACGCGACTCGGAGTTCGGCTACGAGGTGGCCGAAGGGGTCCCGGGCATCGACGATGTCGAGGTGCTGCAGCCGAAACGGCTCTACGAGCGCACCGGCCGGAGTGATGACTACCGCACGCTGGTTCAGCGCTTCAAGCAGGAGCGGGTGACCGAGTTACAGAAGTACCCGGGACTCGACCAGGAGATCGTCGCGGCCATTCGCTAGGCTTCGGCCTCGCCCAGGCGCCGGCCGTAGTAGTAGGCGACGACGATCAGCACGAGAACGATGAGTGCCAGGGGAAGGGTAAAGGGACCGAGCACGCCGGCGACCCTCTCATAGTTTTGGCCCAGCTTGTAACCGGCGTAGGCCAGGGCAAGATTCCAGGGGATCGCCCCCAGGATGGTCGCCAGGGTGAACGGCACGACGGTGATCCGCGAGAGTCCTGCAGGAAACGAAATGTAGGTCCGGATTACCGGGAGGAGCCGACCGGCAAAGACCGCAAACAGGCCCCAGCGCTCGAAGAAACGATTCGCCAGCCGCAAATGGCCGGTCGTCAGGCCGACCCGGCGACCTGGCCCGAGGATCAGGGCCTCGCCATAACGGCGGACCAGCAAGTAGGCGACCAGCGAACCAAGCAGGTTGCCGGCGGTGGCCGCGATCACGACACCGATGAACGACAGCTTTCCCTGCGAGGCGAGAGCGCCGCCTAACGGGACCACGATCTCACTCGATATCGGGATTCCCGCGCTTTCCGCCGCCATCGTCAGAAAGATCGCCAGCAGACCGCCGGCGCTGATCAGCTGAATGAGCCAGTGCGACATCGCGCGAAGCCTAGCAGCTACCTTGGAATCGAAGTGCGCGGATCAAGCCCACTGGATGTGGTCGACGGCGCGCTCGGCCAGGCGGTCGAGGGACTGACCAGGTCACATCATCGGCGACGGCTGCGCCGAGTGGGATGGGCCGCTGCGATCGATCCGGGCCCTGGCGTTTGGGCCGAAGGTGACCCACCGCCCCGTCCCGGCAACGCAGTCGAGGTGTTGATCGATGGCGCCGATGCATTGCAGGCAATGGCCCTCGCCATCAGCGAAGCACGATCGTACGTTCATGTCACGGGCTGGCACCTGATGCCCGACTTCGCGCTCACGCGAGGTACACGACCAATCCTCGTGCGGCAGCTGCTGGCGGAGGTTGCGGCTCGCATCCCCGTTCGGGTCCTGCTCTGGGCGGGGGCGCCGCTCCCGGTCCTCCGGCCCTGGCGCGGCGACGTGCGGAAGATTCGCGATCGACTCATGGCTGGCACCCAGATCCAGTGCGCGCTCGATGCGCGCGAGCGCCCGCTGCACTGCCATCACGAGAAGACGATCGTCATCGATGACCGAATCGCATTCGTGGGGGGCATCGACCTGACCAGTTTCAACGGCGACCGCTGGGATGGGCAGGGACATCCCCCGCGAGGGGCTGCCGGCTGGCACGACGTGGCCGCCCGGATCGCAGGCCCTGCCGTGCGTGACGCGGCCGACAACTTCGCCATGCGTTGGGAGGCGACGACCGGCGAGGTTTTGCCCCCGGTCACGCGACCATCGCCGGCCGGTGACATCGAGGTGCAGCTCGTGCGCACGGTACCGAACGGGATGTACCGCATGACCCCGCGAGGCGATTTTCGACTGCTCGAGTCGTATCTTCGCGCGCTTCGAACCGCACGACGGTTCATTTACCTCGAGAACCAGTACCTCTGGTCGCCGGAGGTGATCGCCATCCTGCGCGACAAGCTGAGGCGCCCGCCGTCAGCCGACTTTCGACTGCTCCTTCTACTCCCCGCCACGCCGGACAAAGGCGCGGACGATACGCGTGGGCAACTGGGAACGTTGGTGCAGGCCGACGGCGATGCCGGTCGGCTGCTGGCCTGCACGCTCT
The DNA here is from genome assembly GCA_005881175.1 of Chloroflexota bacterium. Lineage (GTDB taxonomy): Bacteria > Chloroflexota > Dormibacteria > CF-121 > CF-121 > CF-13. Next base: position 6,442 of record VBEN01000033.1, on the reverse strand, counting down.
ACGCCGTCGGCGCCGAGAGAGACTACCCCGTCTACGTTCATGCCAAGGTTGGGATCGTGGATGACACCTGGATGACGATCGGCTCGGCGAACTTGAACGAGCATTCGCTGTTCAATGACACGGAGTTGAATGTCGTCACGCACGACGAGCGCCTGGTGCAGCAAACCCGAATGCGTCTATGGGCCGAGCATCTCCAGCGCCCGATCAACGACCTTCCCGCCGATCCGGTCACCATCATCGATACCCTGTGGAAACCGATCGCGCATGCGCAGGCGGAGCGGCACCAACGCGGCGAACGGGCGACGCACCGGCTCACCATCCTGCCTCATGTATCGCGCAGTTCCCGGCTCTTACTCGGGCCGCTCCAGGGACTCGTCGTCGACGCTTAACTCTCCCACTGCGAGACGGCAAGGAAGTACTGACAGAGATTGCAACGCCAACCGATCAGTGGATGCATGCCGAGCCGGCCGGGGGCGTCCTCAACGACATAGGATTGCCGGACTTCCTGCCAGTTGGGTTCGCCATTGCAGCGCGGGCACCGCACCGGCGGCCGGAGCTCTTCCATGCAGGCGTTATGGTACCGATCCCGGTTGATCCGACTTCAGTTCAGAGGCACCCGGATAATGGGAAATGACACCCACGGCGTTGCCAGGAGGATGCTCATGAAGTTGCTCGGCTTTCAGATTCCGAATTTCACTTTTTCCGGTATCCCCAGCGACCGGCTATTTGACCACGTCGCCAAGCTGGCAACGACGGCCGAGCGTTCAGGCTTCGACGCCGTCTTCGTGATGGACCACTTCTATCAGCTTCCCAACATCGGCCCTCGAACCGACCCCATGCTCGAGGGCTATACCGTTCTTGCCGGCATCGCCGCGCGGACGACGAGGATCCGCCTGGGGACCCTGGTCACGGGCGTGACCTACCGGAACCCGGCGCTTCTTGCGAAGGAGGCGACGACGCTGGATATCGTCTGCGCCGGGCGGGCGATCCTGGGCATCGGTGCTGCCTGGAACGAAGATGAGCACCGCGGCTATGGCTACGAATTCCGGCCGGTCGGGGAGCGCTTGAGCCGACTGGAAGAAGCGCTGCAGATCTGCCGTGCGATGTTCCGCGAGGAGGCGCCCACCTTCGCTGGCCGCTATTACCGCATCGATGGCGCGCTCAACTTTCCACGGCCGATCCAGCCGAACGGTCCGCCGATCATGATCGGCGGTGGGGGCGAGCAGCGGACGCTCAAGCTGGTCGCACAGTATGCCGACATGTGCAATATTTTCGGCGACGTGGCTATCGTCCGGCACAAGATGGACGTCCTCGAGCGGCATTGTCAGGCAGTGGGTCGCGATCCGACGACGATCGCGAAGACGCGGCTGGGCAGCCTCATCATCCGGGAGAGCGACTCGGAAGCACGCCGACTGCTGGATCAGGTCTACCGCAGGCCGGGGATCGACAAGGAGCGCGTCCGCCTCAGCTTTATCGCGGGAAGCCCGGATCACGTTGCCGAGGAAGCGCAGAAATTGCTCGACGCCGGCCTCGACGGCCTGGTCTTCAACATGCCCCATATGGAGGATCCGGAAGCGCTCCAGCTGGCCGGGAGGACGCTCGCCGGCTTGCGGCAGCCTGCCGCTAGCGCGCCAGGCGGCTCGTAGAATACGGGAGCCTTTCGCGGGGGGAGAGGAGAACGAATGCAGGCACGACTGGTAGAGACGGCTGCCGAAAAGGCGGAAGCGGACGCACTGATCCTGCCGATCCTCGAAGGTGAGACGCAGGTCCCAAAGGAAGCCGTGGCCCTCGATAAGAAGCTCAAGGGAGCCATCGAGCAAGTGCTGAAGGATCGCGAATTCCGTGGCAAGTTCATGGAGCTGGCGCCGATCCATAATCTCGACACGCTGCCCAGCCGCTGGACGGTGCTGGTCGGCCTGGGAAAGATCGAGCAGCTCGACATGGTGCGGCTTCGCAACGCCCTGCAGGCCGCCGGCCGAACCCTGCGGCGGCGCGGACACCGCCGGCTCGCGGTCGTGCTGCCCAGAGCGGTGGTGGCCAGGGCCGAGCCCGCCGACCTGGCTCGGGCTGCGACCGAGGGGATCGGGCTCAGCAACTTTGATGCCGGGTCGCTCAAGACGAGGCACGAGCATGCCATCACGCCAATCGAGTCACTGACGATCATCGGGCTCGATGGCGACAAGGCAGCGTCTGCCGCGGTCAAGGATGGCATGGTTCTAACCGAAGCGACCAATCGCATCCGGGACTGGGTGAATGCCCCGGCGAACGCCTTCACCCCGAGCGTATTCGCTGAAAAGGTGAAGGAAGCGATCAAGGGGACCGGCCTCGACGTCAAAGTTCTGGACATGGACGAGATGCGCCGCATGAAGATGGGTGCCCTGCTCGCGGTGGCCCGCGGCTCGGACGAGCCCGCCAAGATGATCGTCCTGCGATACGCGAAAGGCCGAAAGGGTGGCCCGACGCTGGCCCTGGTCGGCAAGGGCATCACGTTCGACAGCGGCGGGATCTCGATCAAGCCGTCCCTGAACATGGAGAAGATGAAATCCGACATGGGTGGCGGCGCCGCCGTGGTCGGCGCCATGCTGGCGATCGCCGAGCTCAAGCCAAAGATCAACGTCATCGGCATTGTTCCGACCACCGAGAACATGCCATCGGGCAAGGCGATCAAGCCCGGCGATGTCGTAACCGGCTCGGGCGGCAAGACCATCGAGATCATCAACACCGATGCCGAGGGCCGGCTCATACTCTCGGATGGCATCACGTATGCGGTGAACGAAGGCGCGACCCATATCGTCGACATCGCCACGCTCACCGGGTCAATCGCTCGAACGCTCGGCCCGCTGGCGATCGGCGCCTTCGGAAACGACCCGGCGTTGATGGACCTGGTGCGCCGCGCGGCCGACCTGGCGGGAGAGCGTGTCTGGGAACTTCCCACCTGGGCGGACTACGACGGATTGATCGAGAGCGAGATCGCCGACATCAAGAATTCAACGGTCCCGTGGGCCGGGGCGACGACGGCGGCGCTCTTCCTGCGCGAGTTCGTGGATGGACGGCCCTGGGTGCACCTCGATATCGCGGGCAGCGCCTGGCAGGACGCGCCGGAGTTGAGGACGGTGCCCAAGGGACCGACCGGATCAGGGGTGCGCGTGATGGCGCACCTGGCGCGGCTGCTTGCCGATGGTTAACGCGGGCCCTCTGTCTCCCGTCTACGAACTGGCCGACCGTTACGTGGATCGATCGGCGGTCCTGGACCCGATCCTTGCGACCTCGCGCGGCGTCGTCGGCCACGACGCCGAGATGACCGACTACTCGCCTGAGGCCCAGGCGACGCGGGCCGCGCTGGACAGAGAGACGCTCGCCGAGCTGTCGCAACTTCGGCCGCTCACCGCCGCCGATCGGATCGCTGTCGAGGTCATGCGCGAGCGCTTAGAGGTCGCCGTCGATCAGTACGAGGCCGGCGAGCGCCTGCGTGACCTTCGCATCATCGGCAGCCCGTACCAGTCGATCCGGCAGTGTTTCGACCTCATGGCGTCGACGACGGATCAGGACTGGGAGATCGTCGCCACCCGCATGGAGTCGGTACCTCGAGCGCTGCGCAGCTTCGAGGCGGCATTGCGTGAGGGCGCCGAGCGCGGCATCGTCGCGGCGCGGCGCCAGGCGCTCAGCTGCGCCGAACAGGGTTCAACCTGGAGCGGCCAGAAGGAAAGTCCGGCCTTCTTTCTGTCGCTGGCTGCGAGGTACCCGGCGGCCCGTGAAAGCAACGACAGACTCCGACGCCGGCTCGAGTCCGCGGCGGTCAAGGCCTCACAGGCGTATGCGGAGGCCGCTCGTTTCCTGCGCGAGGAGTACGCGCCCAGGGCTGCGCCGCGCGACGCCGTTGGATCGGAACGCTACCAGCTCTGGACCCGAGCGTTTCTCGGCTCCACCATCGACCTGACGGACGCGTACCGATGGGGTTGGGACGAGCTGCACCGAATCGAGGAGCGGATGGCCTCGGTGGCGGAGCGAATCCTCCCCGGCGAATCGCTGACCGCCGTCATCCATCGGTTGGAGACCGATCCCAAGCGGTCGATCAATGGTGTGGAGGCCTTTCGCCAATGGCTCCAGGAGCTGATGGATCGAACAATTGGGGAGCTCGACGGAAGGCATTTCGATATTGCCGAGCCGGTCAAGCGGGTCGAGGCCATGATTGCGCCACCGGGCGGCGCGGCGGCGATGTACTACACGAGGCCGTCAGAAGACTTCAAGCGACCGGGCCGGACGTGGTACCCAACCCTGGGAAAGACTCGGTTCCCGTTGTGGGGCGAAGTGTCGACCGCCTATCACGAGGGGGTTCCCGGGCACCATCTTCAATTGGCGCAGCTCACCTACCGGGCGGCCGAGCTGAGTCGCTTCCAACGCCTGGCGGCGGCGATCCCCGGCTGTACCGAGGGTTGGGCGCTCTACGCCGAGCGCCTGATGGGCGAGCTCGGTTACCTGGAGGATCCGGACTACGAGCTGGGCATGCTGCGGGCCCAGGCCTTTCGCGCCATGCGCGTCATCGTGGACATCGGAGTTCATCTCGGGCTTGCGATCCCCTCTAGTGAGGCCTATCACGGTGGGGAGACCTGGAGGCCCGAACTGATGTTGGCGTTCGCCGTCGAGCATGGCCACGAGCCGGAAGACTTCCTGCGAAGCGAAGTCGATCGATACCTCGGCTGGCCCGGCCAGGCCATCTGCTACAAGCTCGGGGAGCGGGCCTGGCTTGGCATTCGGGAGCAGGCCAGGAAGCGGGCCGGCAAGACTTTCGATCTCAAGGGATTTCACAGCAGGGCGCTCAACCTTGGCCCCATGGGCCTCGAGCAGCTGGAACGGGAGATGACGCAGGCTTAGCGCTTTGCCCAGCCGGGGTCGGGATAGCGCGGGCGCGCGCTGGCGACTTCAGGCGGCCAGATCAGCACGGTTCGACCCGACTGCACCTGCTGCACGTAGATAGGCTTAACGGCGTTCGCGCCGCGGTCATCGAACTTGATTTCGCCGAAGAAGGTATTGAGGTCGATATCGGTTAGCGCCTTGCGGACGGGATCCGGTGCGGTCGAGGCCGCCCGTTCGATCGCCACCTCGAGAATGAGGCAGGCAGCGGTCGCCGCGGCGGCGTGTTGGTCGGGCAGATGTCCGAAGCGCGCCGCATAGGCCAGCGAGTAATGAAAGCTATCCAGGAAATAGCTCGTCCGGTTGCGGGCGGCCGGCGCCCATTGAGTTGTCCCCACGGCGTAGTTCGCCGACTTCCGCAGAACGGCAGTGAAACGCGCCGCGCCGGGACCATCGCTGAAGGCGAGCAGCTTGGGCTGGACATTGAGCTGCTGGGCCTGTTGGATCGTTCGGATGCTCTCCGCCTGGTGGCCGGCCTCGAGCAACAGGTCCAGCCCGGCGCCGGCGGCCGTCGTGAGCTCGCCGCTCAGGTTGTTGACGCCAGAGGGGTAGCTCATAGCGTAGACGAGGTTGAGGCCCTTCGCCCTAACGTAGTCGGCGGTGGCATTCGCGACCTCCGCCGAGAGGCTGTCGCTCGCGAAGAGGATAGCCACCGACTGCGGTTTCGGGTTCTGTGCCAACGCCATGTCGATCACGCCCTGGAACTGGCGGCTGCGCGGGGCCAGTACCGTGAAGAACCAGTGGTAGTGGCTGTTGAAGATGGTGTCTGAGGAGGCGCCGCTGCTAACCATCGGGACCTGGTGCTGCTCGCCGACGAGGGCGGCCCGGGCGGCGGTGGCGTCGTTTGTCGCGCCGAGCAGCAGAGTATCGTGGTTCTGAGAGATCAGCTGCTCGGTGACTGAGGCGGCGACGGACGGGCGGCTCTGATCGTCGGCGATATCAACATTCAGGTTGTGGCCCACGCCCTTGACGTTGACTCCACCCTTCGCGTTGATCCAATCCTGGCAAAAGAGGTAGCCCTCCTTGGCCATCTGGCCGCTGGCCGACTGACTTCCGGTGAGGGAGAGGACCGCCCCGACGTTGATCGGGCTGCCCATGGGCCGGGCGAGGATGGCCGCACTCGGACTGCAGGCGGCCAGTAGCGAACTGACCGCGATCAGGCCCGCGACGGGCAGCCGGAAGCGGCGCACGAGGCGTGATTATGTGCTCCCAAGGCAGCCTGAGCGCAGCAGGTCGCTTACCTTTTTCCTGATAGCGCGACCCGTATCGGCGGCGCGGCGGGCGACTTGTAGACTATGCGATTGGCTGCGCGGGGCGAGTTAGCCAAGTGGTAAGGCAGAGGTCTGCAAAACCTCCACCGCGGGTTCGAATCCCGCACTCGCCTCCATCGTTTCCGGCGCTCTATCGCGCTATCTGCCCTGGAATAGCCCGCCGGGTTAACTCCAACTGGCCCGACGCAACAAAAACCAAGTTGCCACTGCGATAGCCCAGATGGCTATCAGGACAACGGTTCCAATGTAGCCGAGCTGGA
>VBEN01000223.1 GCA_005881175.1 Chloroflexota bacterium | reverse complement strand
AACGCGCTCCCCACGTGTGGCCGGTGGTATTTGAATCACTGCAATCGTTGCTGGCGGATTACGACGTCGTGGTTCTCGAAGGCGCTGGGAGTCCGGCAGAAATCAACCTGATGGATTGCGATGTCACCAACGTTCGGGCCGCCAGCACCGCGGACGCTTCGGTGCTCCTTGTGGCTGATATCGATCGTGGCGGCGCGTTCGCACACTTGTATGGGACCTGGGCACTCCTGCCACGTGAAGCGCGGCAGCGCCTTCGCGGCTTTATCCTCAACAAATTCCGCGGGGACGCCTCGTTGCTCGCGCCCGCTCCAGAACGGCTTACTGCGATGACCCGCGTTCCGCTTGTCGGTCTGGTGCCCTGGTTCCACCACGAGTTGCCAGATGAGGATGGTGCCGCTACGCCGATAGAAGGCGACGGTGCAATGAGCATTGTGGCAGTAATTCGGTACCCGTTTGCTTCAAACCTCGATGAGTTCAAACCGCTGGAGCAGGTGGCAAGAGTTCGATGGGCACGAAAGCCGGCAGACCTCAACGGTGCCGATCTCGTGATCCTCCCGGGCTCGAAGCATGTCGCCAGCGACCTGATGTGGCTACGTTCGGCCGGTCTCGATCGTGCTATCGGCGCGCGGGCGCGACAGGGTGCGCCGGTATTGGGGGTCTGCGGAGGCCTCCAAATGCTCGGCATACGGCTGCACGATCCACACGGAGTAGACGGCGCCGCTGAAGGCCTCGGCCTCTTACCGGTCGAGACCACATTCGAGCGCGAGAAGATCACCCGACGGGGCACGTTTCGGTTTGCATCGACGCTCGCAGTGCCCTGGGCGACCCTTGCGAATAGAGAAGTAGAGGGCTACGAGATCCGGCACGGTCATATCCGCCCGCTGCCCACAGCAAGTGTCGCGATATCCGACGGGATAGGCTGGGTGGAGGGTTCCGTGCTTGGAGTCACGGTGCACGGCGTGGTCGAAAGTTGGGACGTCCTGCAGGCGCTGTTCGGGCGAGTTCCCAAGTACTCGCTCGACTCCGCGATCGACCGTCTTACCGACGTGGTCATGGCAAACGTCGACGCCCGTTTCATTGAGGAGCTGGTGGGTCTGCGTTGAGCCTCGGTTCAGGGCCGAGACGAAGGACGGTCCGAGCCCTAAAGCCACCCGACGCATCGGTAAGCCCGTCGGGACTTGCGCATGACGTAACGTCAGGATCTACTGTCGATGCCATGCCGAGCGAGGCGTCTCGCGAGTGGACGATTGGCGAGCTGGCGAAGGCAACCGGCGTCACGTCCCTGGGGTTTTCGCTTTCGGCTATCGCTTCCCTTCTGGACAACGATGGTGGCACCAATCTAGTTCTCTTGGCGCAGGACCAGCTCAAGCATGTCACGGACCAGCTCGATCGCTACCAAGACTTGCATCGGCGATTAACAAAGCTCGTCGAGGCTCTCGGGCAGGTGCAAGCACCGCCGACCGACCAGCTTCTCGAAATTCTGGAGGTGATCAACATGACTGTTCATCTATCACGCATCTACACGAGGACCGGCGATGGCGGTGAAACCCATCTGGGCGACCGGAGCCGAGTTCGCAAGACGGATCCCAGGATCCAGGCATATGGAGATGTCGACGAACTCTCCTCTCACATCGGCGTCGCGATCGCCATTGGCGAGCTGCCCGACGGGTACGCCGGCTGGCTTCGGCGGATTCAAAACGATCTCTACGACATCGGAGCGGATCTGGCCGTTCCCCTCAACGACGCACAGGGCAAGGCGCGGCTCCGGATCCACTCGGAATACGTTCTCTGGCTTGAACAGGTGTGCGATGAGGTCAACGCCCCATTGAAACCTCTGAATTCATTCGTCCTTCCCGGCGGGAATCGCGGTGCCGCACAGCTCCACGTCTGCCGGACTGTGTGCCGGCGAGCCGAGAGGCACGTCCTTCGCCTCGACGACGCCAATCCCGAGGCGGTGCGTTATCTGAACCGCCTCTCTGACCTGTTCTTTATCCTCGCCCGCGCTGCAAATAACGGGAGTGCTCCACTCTGGGAGCCTGGGCAGCACACTGCGCTAGTGGGTTGACGTGAGATGCGCCTGGCTGTCGTCTCCGATATCCACGGCAACCTGACGGCGCTCGAGGCCGTCGTTGAAAGCCTGAAGGCGGACCACCCCGACCTTGTCGTGCAGGCAGGGGACATGGCGGTCAACGGGCCGCGACCTGGTGAAGTGGTCGACCGGGTTCGCAGCCTCGGCTGGCGCGGTGTTATCGGCAACACCGATGAGATGCTGTGGGATCCATCGGCCCGATCACAACAAGAGCAACGGGCTCCGAAGCTGCTTGGCTGGCTGAATGTTTTGTTCGACACGCTGGCTCCGTGGGCCAGAGAACGTCTGAGTAATGCTGAAGTGGACTGGTTACGCAGCCTTCCACGCGAGTTGCGACTGCCTGAGTCGACGGTGATGCACGCCGGACCGGGCGACTTGTGGCGAGCTCCTATGCCTGACGCCTCAGATACGGAACTCTCCGCGACCTACGCCCCGATGAGAGCAGGACTCGTCGTCTACGGCCATATCCATCGTCCCTTCGTTCGGGCGGTTGAAGCGTTCACGGTGGCGAACTGCGGCAGCGTTGGTCTACCCTACGACGGCGACTGGCGGTCATCCTACGCCCTGATCGATGACGGCCGGGCGGTCACGATTCGGCGAGTCGAGTTTGACCGTGATGCTGAGGCACGCGCCATCCGGCAGAGCGGCTTTCCGCTGGCCGAGTGGCTGATTCAGGTACAGCATCGAGGCCGCTTCACCCGGCCGACGTGAGGGCAGTATCCAAGCAAGGTTCAAGAAGAAGTCCAATCACCAGAACCAGGAGGTAAAACGATGCTGATCGATATCGCGGTGTTTGACGGCGTCGATGAGCTCGACGCGCTTGGCCCGCTAGAGGCGCTGCGAAACGCGGCTTCCATGGGAGCGCCTTTCGATGTGCACCTCGTCACGATCGATGAACGGAAGCTGATCCAAGGCGCGCATGGCGTGCAGATCGTGCCTGATGGAAAGAGCCGGACAAACGCAGACATCATCATCTTCCCCGGGGGAGGCTGGATCGGTCGTAGCGCTCAGGGGGTTAGGGAGGAGCTCAAAAAAGGGCAATGGCCGGCACGAATCAAAGAAGCGGCAAAATCCGGGACCATACTTGCCTCCGTCTGCACCGGGGCGATGATGCTAGCCGCAAGCGACGCCCTCGCGAATCGACGTGCCACGACTCACCATGGCGCGTGGGATGACCTGGAACGGGCGGGTGCCAAACTCGTGCGCGAGCGCATTGTCGACGATGGGGATCGAATCACTGCCGGTGGAGTCACCAGCGGGATCGATCTAGGACTCTGGCTGGTCGACAGGTTTGCCAGCAAGGAACTCGCCGAGCGAGTCGCCGACGAGCTTGAATGGGCGGGAACGCAGCCCAGCGTAGCCTGATCGAGCCGAGCGAGCTTAGAGGAGGTAACCGCTGGCCGCGAGCGATTGCACCGGCCGGAATAGTGGACCGGGAAGACGATTCCAAGAACGCC
>VBEN01000194.1 GCA_005881175.1 Chloroflexota bacterium | reverse complement strand
ACGACGCGGGCGGATGACCAGAAATGAGCGAAGATCTCGATCAGCCGGTCCAGGGCGGCCATCGGATCCTGCAGCTGGAACGCCGACGGTAACTGGATTACCCCGCCGCTGGCGGCGAGGTCATCAAAAAGCGCTTCGAGCAGTCCGCGCCGTGAGCCGAACTGGTAGTAGACGGTCATCCGCGCGACATCCGCCCGGCGCGCCACCGCGTCGATGCTGAAGCTGGCCTCCTTCTCGAGCTGCTCGCGAGCGGCGTTCAGAATCCTCGACCGGGTCTCATCCGCGGCCATCTGGCGCTGACCGAGTCGGTAAGGCCGCGGGCTCATCTCAGACTTGACACCTGTTTATTTCATCAGGCAGTATATACAACTAAATAGCGATCGTCAACGGAGCACAGAAGGAGGCTCGATTCGAGATGGTCCATAACTTGGTGCTTTTCGCTCACGTCCTCGGCGCCTTCGGGCTAATAGCCGCGTACACCATCGAGGCGATCGGGCTGCGCGGACTGCGGGGCGCCATTCGGCGCGACGAGGCCCTGCTGTGGTTCGGCATCTCTCGAGGGATTGTCATGCGACTGGCTCCCGCGTCGCTGGGAGTCATCCTGATCGCCGGGCTCTACCTCATGGCCACCTCCGGGGGGCCGCGAGGCTGGAGCATCGTCGCCCTCGCCAGCTTCGTGGTTTTGGCTCTCGTCGGCGCCTTCGGTACCGGCATGCCGATGGCCCGCATCCGGCCCGCCATCGACGGCGCAGCCGATCCCCTGCCGGACGACGTGCGAAGCGAGCTGCGCGATCGAGTGCTGTTGCTTTCACTCGACATCCGCCTGGCGATGGCGGTCGGCATCCTCTTTCTCATGACCCTCAAGCCGTCGGCACTCACCTCGGTCGTAGTCATCGTGCTGGCCATCGCCGTCGGGCTGGTGGCTGGCTTGCTCCCGGCGCGAGGGAGGCGAAATGAGTTCCGCACTGCCGCAGGCTGAGCCCACGCGTCCGCAGGCGGCTGACCGCCGGTGGATCGGGCTCGCCTTCATCGCGCTTGCCCAGCTGATGACCGCGCTGGATGCGACCATCGTGAGCATCGCTCTGCCCTGGGCGCAGCGGGCCCTGGGCGCGTCGGACGCCGAGCGGCAGTGGGTGATCACCGCCTACACGCTTGCGTTCGGCGGCTTGCTGCTCCTCGGAGGACGGATCGCGGATACGATCGGACGCCGGCGCGCATTCCTCATCGGTCTTGGCGGTTTTGCTCTGGCCTCGGTTATCGGCGGCTCCGCGCAAAGCTTCATCGTCCTGCTCGCGGCCCGAGCGGCTCAGGGCGCCTTCGCGGCACTGCTCGCGCCGACAGCCCTCTCGCTGCTTGCGGTGACGTTCACGCAGCCGCGCGAACGAGCCAGAGCTTTCGCTGTCTACGGTGCGATCGCGGGAAGTGGCGCCGCACTGGGCCTTCTCCTGGGCGGCGCCCTCACGGAATATGTGGACTGGCGCTGGTGCCTCTACGTCAACGTTCCGATCGCGCTCGTGGCGGCGATCGGAGGCCGGCGGGTACTGGGCGGCGGGAACGGCGGCCATGGCCAGCGATTTGACCTCCCCGGCGTGGTGCTGGCGACCGGTGGGCTGGTCGCGCTCGTCTACGCCTGCACCGAGGCAGTCTCCGGCGGCTGGGGATCCGGCACCGTGATCGGGCTGCTGGCGGTGAGTGGGGCGCTGCTCATCGGCTTCGTCATGCGCGAGGCCCGCGCTGCGACGCCGCTCCTCCCCCTGAGCATCGTTCTCGACCGCAATCGAGGCGGCGCATACCTCGCAGCCGCCTTCGCCATCGCCGGCATGTTCGGCGCCTTCCTGTTCCTGACCTATTACTTGCAAGTCGTGCTTCGCTATTCGCCGTTTCAGGCGGGCCTGGCGTTCCTCCCGCTGACGCTCGCCTCGCAAGTCGGCTCCTGGGGCATCGCCAGCGTGTTGATGCCGCGGATTCCGGCCCGCGCGATCATGGCCCCGGGAGCGCTGGTCGCCGCCACAGGGATGTTCATCCTGACGCAGATTCAAGTCAACAGCGGCTACCTGACCCTCGTGCTCCCAGCCGAGGTCCTGCTGGGCGTCGGCATCGCCTGCGTGATGGCGCCCGCTTTCAATATCGGAACCCTCGGTGTGGATCCGCGCCAGGCCGGGGTCGCGGCCGCGACCGTCAATGCCGCCACCCAGATCGGGGCGTCGCTGGGGACGGCGCTGCTGAACACGATCGCGGCCAGCGCGACCGCTCTCTACCTCAGCGGGCTGAGGCCCTCACCTGCCGTGATCTCCCAGGCGCTGGTCCACGGCTACTCGACGGCGACCGGATGGGCCGCCGCCATCCTGGTGCTGGGTGCCGCGCTGATCGCCCTGCTGATCAACGCCGGCCGGCCGGCCGCAGCTCATACCGCATGAGTCCGACCCCGGAGTTCCTGGCCAGTTAACGTATTCGCCAAATGGGGATCGGTGTTGGGCTGCCGCCAAGGCCCGAGGAGGCGGCTGGTCCGAGCGTCGGAGTTTGGTTTCGGCCACCCCGCCTTCGCACCGCTGCCGGCGAAGCGGAGCGGCGCCACGCAACCTGGCTTGAGCTCTTCTTCGACGTGGTCTTCGTGGTGGCAATCGCCGAGCTGTCTCATCAGCTCGTCATCGATCACTCGCTCTACGGATTTCTTCGTTTCGCCGGGCTGTTCATCCCGGTATTTGTCGCCTGGCAGGGCTTCATGGCCTACGCCGATCGGTTCGACACCGACGATCTCGCCTTCCGATTGGCGTTTTTCGCCGCCATGCTCGCCATCGCCGCGATGGCGGTCCTGATCGGCGATGTCGCCAGGGGCCAGCGCAGCGCCGGGTTCATCCTCGCCTACGTCACGCTGCGCTCATTGATGCTGGCGCTCTACGCGCGAGCCTGGTTTTCCGTGCCTGAGGCGCGCCCGCTGATCCGCTTCTACGGATTGGGGTATGCCCTGGGCGCCGGCATCTGGTTGAGCTCGCTGGCGGTCCCCGCCCCGGCAAAGTACGTCGTCTGGGCTATCGCGTTAACCGAGGAGCTGAGCCTGCCCCCGCTCACCACCAGGCTTCACCGCCGGATCCGGACCAGCGCCAGCCATCTGCCCGAGCGCTGGGCACTGTTCACTCTGCTCGTCATTGCTGAGTCGGTGGTCGCGGTGGCGCTGGCGACGGCCGGTGCCCGCTGGCAGCTGGCGTCGGCGACCGCGGCCGTATTGGGATTCGCCGGAGTAGCCGGCGCGTGGTGGCTGTATTTCGACCGCCAGGCCGACGTCGTGCTCAGCGGCTCGACGGTGTCTGTCGTCATCTATTCCTACGCGCACATTCCACTCTTGATCGGACTGGCGGCGATGAGCGCCGGCGTTCGCCTGTTGATCACGAACGCGTCGAACCCACATCTCGGCCTCGGGGCAACCGTGGCGCTGGTTGGCGGCGTCATCCTGTATCTACTTTCGTTGATCGCCACTCGGACCGTGACCGTCTCCGGATCCCACCGCCGCGGCCTCGCCATGAAGTCCGCGGCCATCGCCGTCCTCCTGCTTTTGCTGCTCACCCAGGAAGCGGTCTCGCCCCTGGTTCCCGCCGCCGGCGTGGCGCTCGTGCTGGTGGCCCTCATCTTTAGCGAGCGGGTCCTGATTGGCAACGTATAGGCGCTGTCGTCACGACTAAACTCGGGGTAGCCAATGCCCGAGGAGACGCTTTCCGTCGTCGATAACCGCACCGGCCGCCGCTACGAAATTCCCATTCGGGATGGCGCGATCGCGGCCACCGACCTCCAGAAGATCACGACCGACGGGGCCGGCACCGGGGTAGTCAGCTACGATCCAGCCTTTCTCAACACGGCCAGCTGCCGAAGCGCCATCACCTACATCGATGGCGAGCGTGGCATTCTTCGCTACCGGGGTTACCCGATTGAGGAACTGGCCGAGCGGAGCACCTTTCTGGAGGTGGCCTATCTCTTGATCCATGGCGAGCTGCCCGATTCAGAGCAGCGTCGCGAGTGGGTCGACGCGATCACGCATCACACCCTGCTGCACGAGAACATCAAGCAGCTGATCGACGGCTTCCACCATGATGCCCACCCGATGGGCATCCTCGTTGGCACGGTGGGAGCGCTCTCTACCTTCTATCCGGACGCCAAGGACATCTCCAAAGCGGAAAGCCGCCGCCTTCAGATCTTGCGGTTGATCGCAAAAATGCCGACCCTGGCCGCGTTCGCCTATCGCCACGCGGTCGGCATGCCGTTCGCCTATCCGGACAACGATCTTTCGTACTCGGGCAACTTCCTCAACATGATGTGGAAGGCGACCGAGCTGAAATACGAGCCGAACCGGGTGCTGGAGCATGCGCTCGATGTGCTCCTGATCCTGCACGCCGACCACGAGCAAAATTGTTCGACGAATGTGATGCGGGCGGTGGGCAGCTCACATGCCGATCCGTTCTCGGCGACGGCCGCCGCCGCCGCCGCGCTCTATGGTCCGCTCCACGGAGGCGCCAACGAGCAGGTGTTGCGCATGCTGAAGGAGATCGGATCGATCAGCCGGGTTCCTGAGTACGTCAAGCGGGTGCGGGCCGGCGAGCTGCGGCTGATGGGGTTCGGTCACCGCGTCTACAAGAACCACGACCCGCGAGCCCGCATCATCAAGAAGGTGGCCGACGATGTCCTGGCGGTCACCGGGCGCAGCCCGCTCCTCGATATCGCCCTGGAGATGGAACGGGTCGCCCTGGCGGATGACTATTTCATCAAGCATCGCCTGTATCCAAACGTCGACTTCTACTCGGGCATCATCTATGCCGCCATCGGGTTTCCGGTGGAGATGTTCCCCGTGCTCTTCGCCATCGGTCGCACGCCGGGCTGGCTGGCCCAGTGGCAGGAGGGCCTGCTGGATCCGGAGCAGAAGATCGCGCGGCCGCGACAGGTCTACATCGGACCAGCCGAACGCCACCTGCCCGCCGTTCGCGAAGCCGTCGCCTCGCGCTGACTAGGGCAGCAGACGGAACCAGCGAAGGCTGAATAGACCGCCGACGACGAGGATGATGGTGCCGAACGCCAGCAACGGCACGGTGAGGTCCAGCTTGGTCGTTACCCAGCCGATCCGGGAGCCCAGCTCACTGTAGATCTGGTTCAGCTGCGCCTGGTCGGCCGCGAAGTAGTAATGACCGGCCGTTGCGCTGGCAATCGCCTGCAGGGTCTGCTCGTCGACACCATCGACGATACGGCCACCAAGCAACGTCGTCTGGTTTTTTTGCCCGACGCCGATCGTCTGCACAGGAATGTGATCTTCTTTCGCGCGCCCTGCGGCGGTGACCGGATCGACGCCCGTGTTGGATGACCCGTCGGTCAACAGGACCACCATGGCCTGGGGCTGTTTGCTGGACGGATCCACGGTGTTAGCAAGCTGGGCTATCGCGACCTGGATCGCGTCACCGATCGCTGTGCCACCACCCGGCGCCAGCGTCCCCAGCGCATCTTTGACCGAGCCCTTGTCCTGGGTGAGCGGGGCCACGACCTGCGCCTGCGAGTTGAAGACGACCAGGCCGACCTGGGCGTTGCCGGGCAATTTGTCGATCAGCGTGCGACCGGCATCGATGGCCGCCTGGATTCGGGTGGGCTGGACGTCGGTCGCTGCCATGGAGCCCGACACATCCACCGCAAGTACCACACTGGTTTGTCCTTTGGGGACCCGGATGCTCGCCTGCGCAGCAGCCATGGAGACTGGAAGCTCACGGCGTCGCCGGCGCAAGCCGCCGGCCGCGCTGCGCCTCCCGTTGCTTGATGAAGCGGATCAGCTGCGGCACGACCTCGGCGGACGTACTCAGCTCGGCGACGGCGGCCCGGGCCCGCACGAGATCCTTCCTGATCGCGTCATGTTGTGCCTGCGCCGCCTCCCGGAAGCGCGTCCGCAGGTGCGCGCTCCTCGTGTCAACCAGGATCTGGCGGCCGTTCTCGGGATCCTCAAAGGTGACCATACCGATATCCGGGATCTCGCCTTCTCTCGGGTCTCGGATCCAGGCGGCGATGACTTCGTGGCGGAGCGCCAGCGAGCTCATCGGTTGCTGCCAGCCATCCGGGGTCATGAAATCGCTGAGCACGATGAAGAGCGACGGACGGCGGACCAGACGGCCGGCTTCGGTCAGCGCCCGGCCAAGATCGGTTGGTCCGTCTGCAGCGCTTTGCGCGGCGTGATTAACCCGCGCCACCAGTTGCAGCAGCGCAGTTCGACCGGATGACGGCGGGATGATGGCGCGAACGCGCTGGTCGAAGAGCAGCGCGCCCACCCGGTTGCCGCGCCCGATCAGCAGTTGCCCAACGACCGCCGAGAACTCGAGCGCCAGCTGGCGCTTGAGGCACCGTGCCGTTCCCCAATCCAGCGATCGGGTCACGTCGATCAGCAACCAGGCATCGAGGCCACGCTCGGGAAGGGACTCACGGACGTAGGGCCGGTCCGACCGCGCCGTGATGTTCCACTCGATGGTCCGCGGGTCATCGCCCGCCTGATACTCCCGGACATCCGTGTACTCCAGGCCGGCGCCCCGAAACGATGAACGCTCGTCACCCCCCGGGTGAAACCCGAGCCGGCGCAGCACCGGCCAGCGCGAGCGGCGCATCAGCTCGTCGATCCGCACACCGCCGGTAATGACGTCAGGAGGCAACCCGATCCCCCAGGTCGATGCGTGGCGGCGGGAAGCGCTCCAGCACGCGGCGAACCACGGTCTCGGCGGACACCCCGGCCGCGATTCCTTCGTAGGTGAGAACGAGCCGGTGTCGGATCACCTCCGGGGCGACTTCGCTGAGGTCATGCGGCAGCACATACGAGCGGCCTCGCATGAATGCCAGCGCCCGGCCGGCGGCCACGAGGTTGATCGACGCCCGCGGGCTGGCACCGTAGGCAATCGCCGGGGCAAGGTCTTCCAGCCCCTTCACTTTGCCCGGGCGGCTGGCATAGGCCAGGGTAGCGGCATAGGTGCGCACCGCCGGGTCAACGTAGACCTCCCTTACCGCTTTTTGCATCTCCTTGAGCTGATCGAGGCTGACCACCTGGCGCAACTCAATCTCGGGGCCGGTGATGAATGGGTCGGGGACCCGATGGCTCTCCTTGCCAATCGTGACCTGGCGTTCCTGCATCGCCTCGAGCAGCGCCGACTGAACCTTGGCCGGCGCCCGGTTGATCTCGTCGGCAAGCAGCAGGTTGCAGAAGACGGGGCCGAGTTCGGTGGTGAAATCGCCGCGACCCGGGTTGTAGATCCGCGTGCCGATCAGGTCGGCGGGCACCAGGTCCGGGGTGAACTGGATCCGGCCGGCGGCGCCGCCGATGACCTGGGCGAAGGCTTTGACGGTGACGGTTTTCGCGAGGCCGGGCACACCTTCCAGCAGGACGTGGCCCTCGGCGAGCAACGCGATCAGCAACCGCTCGAGGAGCCGGTCCTGACCAACGATCAGGCGTTTGACCTCGAAAAGGATCTGTTCGATCGGCGCTGGAACGCGGGCGGCCAGCTCGCGCGCTGTCTCGGTGGGGCTCGCGCTTTCCGGTTGAGCCAGCTGCGGTCGGTTGATCATGGCGTCCTCCCTGGGCGTTGACAGTGACAGTCTTTCGATTGAAGGCTATCGAGATGAGTCGAATCTGAGCGCTTGGTAAGCAAAATCTAAGATTGACGGCGGCAAACTCGATCGAAGGAGGGAATGACCGTGGCACTGCAGCGTTTGACACCCGACGCCCTGTTCAAACCGACCGCCTACACCCAGGTCGTGGTCGCATCCGGCCGGCGAATGGTCTTCGTGTCGGGCCAGGTGTCCATGGACGCGGGAGGCAGGCTGGTGGCGCCTGGCGATCTCGCCGGTCAAGCCCGCCAGGTCTACGCCAACCTGCGCGCGGCGCTGGAAGGCGCTGGCACGTCGCCCGCGGATGTCGCCAAATTGACCACCTACGTGGTCGGCTACAAACCGGAGCTCCGGCCGTCGCTGGCTGAGGCGCGTGCCGCCGTCTTTGGCGCCGACCTGCCGGCGTCGACGCTGGTCGGAGTCCAGGCGCTGGCCGAGCCTGGCTACCTGCTCGAAGTTGAAGCCATCGCGGTCAGCGACAATGCCTGACATGGCTCAGCCGCTCCACACCCCTCTCTGCCGAGAGTTGGGGATCGAGTACCCGATCTTCTGCGCCGGCATCGGAACCGCCGCCGGACCGGATCTCGCCGCCGCCGTCTCGAACGCGGGCGGGTTCGGCGTCGTCGGCGCATCGTCGTTCCTTGCCGACGCCATACCGGCGCTGATCGCCCGAATCCGGGAGCGCACCACCCGGCCGTTCGGGGTCAACTTCATCATCGACGAGCGCGATTCTTCTGACGAGGACAAGGCGATCACCCACCAGCAGGTGAGCGCCGCCATTGCCGCTCGGGTGGCGGCCGTGATCCTCTTCTGGGGTGACCCAGCGCCCTATGTGGAGGAGGCGCACCGCCATGGCGTTCGCATCATCATCCAGGTTGGATCCGTCGACGAAGCGAGGGCCGCGGCCGCGTCAGGCGTCGACGCCGTGATCGCCCAGGGCGTCGAGGCCGGCGGCCACGTCCGGGGCACGACATCGATCTGGACACTGCTGCCGGCGGTGGTCGAGGCGATCAAGCCGCTGCCCGTGCTGGCCTCGGGCGGGATCGGGGATGGCACTGGGCTGGCCCGAGCGATCCGGCTGGGGGCGCAAGGCGTCTCACTGGGGACGCGGTTTGTCGCCAGCGACGAAGCCTGGTGCCACGCCGCCTACAAGCAGCGCATCGTCGAGAGCACGGCGAGCGACACGGTCCTCAACGAGCTGTACGACATCTGGTGGCCCAACGCGCCGCACCGAACGCTGCGCAATAAGACATTCTTCGAGTGGGAGGCGGCGGGCCGCCCTCCGTCCGGCCGGCGTCCCGGCGAAGGAACGTCGATCGGCAAGAAGCGTATGGGTTCAGGTGAGGTCGTGGAATGGCCGCGCTATGCGATCGGTACCGCACCCCCAGATTTCGACGGCGACATCGAATACGCGCCGCTCTGGGCGGGGGAGTCCTGCAGCGTCGTCAATGACATCAAGCCCGCCGGCGACATCGTGCGAGACCTGGCGCGCGAAGCGGACGCGATGCTGGCGGCGGCTGGCGGGGCGAGGCAAAACCGACTTTCGTAGCCGAACCGGCGCGAGTTCTGCGGTAGGGTAGCGCCGTGGGAATGATGCCACCCGGGCACGGCGGGCCGCCAGGGT
>VBEN01000032.1 GCA_005881175.1 Chloroflexota bacterium | reverse complement strand
CGATTTGCTTGCGGGTCGCGGTCCCTTCGGCCATGTTCAACCTCCTCTACAAAAAACGGCAGCGGGCCCTGGGCCTCATCGTGGCTAACCTTACGGCAAACTCACCGCAACTGCCACCTCTCCACATCGATGGTGATGAAGTCAGGAAAAGGGAGAACCCAACCGTACTGTCCGAGCGAAATCTTCACCCGGCGCTTGGAGGTATAGGGGATGCCGTTGGATGCG
>VBEN01000031.1 GCA_005881175.1 Chloroflexota bacterium | reverse complement strand
TCAACCGGATCGATCACGGTGTGAGGGCGACGAACGTCAACGGTGATCTTTGCGTGAGGCGGGATGCTGGCCCCCTTCAGCTGAAATAGGAGACCGCCCACGGTCACGGTGCTCTCGACCGTCGTCGCATCTCTCCACACGGCCTCGCCACCGTATGCCTTGACCGCCCGAGCTGCCGTCGGCGAGAGCTCACCTCGGGGGGAAGGCTTGGATGCGCCCTGATCCACCGCGGCCGCAGTTAGCGTGTTCTCATACACGGTCCACAGGGCATAGCTCACAAGAATGACGAGTAGGACGACGAGGATCGCCGCGACAGCTCTGACCAGCCTGGAGCCCCGTCTTCTGTCGGGAACCGTGGTGCCGATCATGGCCTAGATCAATTCCGATTCGCCCATCGTTTCGGCAGGGTAAAGCTCGAAAACTGGTCGGCCCGCGGCCGCTTCGACCGGACGGTCGATGTCGATCTTATCGACGCTTCGAACAAACCACGAGCCGAGCCGCGTCCGCCGTGCGTGCGGAGCAAGGACGTCCCGAATAAATTCAGCGGCTTCCGTCGGCCCCAACTCGATCGCGGTCACCTCTTCTTTCCGCCGTCCAACGGTGATGGTTGCCCGGCCGGCAGCACGGAGGTTGCGCACCCAGTTGACTTCGCCGAAGGGGCTGATCATCCCCCGCCTGCCGGAGTTCTCAGCGATTGTTACCGGTGTGGTGCGAAGCAGGCCGCTCTTACGGCCGCGTACCGTGATGAGCACATCGGGACCCATTGGGACGCCAACCGCCAGGAGGGGCTTGGCGATGTAATTGAAGAATGGGACCCACGACGGCACGCGGGTGGATCTGGCCGGGGCTGCCATACTGTGACACTCCTGGCGCCAATCAAGTCAATTGGAACCAAACCCAATCATAATTGGCATCGCGTTTGGTTTTGGTCCGCCGTCGAGACCCGTAAACTGCGGTCGTGCTGAAGCTCGTTTACTGCATCACGCGACGGCAGGGTATGTCAGTCGATGAATTCTCGCGCTACTGGCGGGATGTTCACGGACCGATCGGGCGCCGCATCCCTGGGCTCCGCCGGCTCGTGCAGAGCCATCCGATTCCTGATCCAGACCCGGTGGGCCCGCCGACATTCGATGGCGTGGCCGAGCTATGGTTCGATGATCTCGCCGGACTTCGGACCGCCCGGCGTTCCGCGGAGTGGAAAGCGTCAAGCGAAGATGAGGCCAATTTCATCGATAAAAGACGTACGGCGCTGTTTCTGACGGAAGAGCACGAAATCGAACGCTAACCTCGCGGCGACCAGTACTTCCCCTCGTCGAGACCGACCACACAGAAGAGCTTGCCTTCCGGGTCGGCGAGGATGACGAAGTCCTCATCCTCCTGTGGAGGCCGGTGGACAGTAGCGCCAATTGCGAGCAACCTCTCCACCTCAGCCTTCTGGTCGGTGGCGTAGAGGTCCAGATGCATGCGATTTTTGCCGAACTTCAGCTCGTCGGTTTCTTGCACGGAGAGATTCGGGCCAATACGTGCCGGATCCTTCAGAATTGTGAACTCGCGCTCGTCTGGGCTTCGTGGAACGTAGTGAAGCGCTTCCTGCCAGAACGCGACCGTCCGGTCGAAGTCCTTGCAGTTGATGACGATCGAGCCGATTTTGATCATGACGATACGATACGGCTCGGCTCACAATCGCAGGTCAACCGGGTCGCCAGCGTTGGCTGGCGACCCGATCGCGTCAGGCCATCGTGGCGAGGTGCTCGCCCAGACGATCGTACGTTTCGCGCATACCTGACTCCATCCCCGACTGGAGATGCCCGTCGCGGTCCTCGATCGACTTGTACTGCAGCCGGCTCGTGATGGTCGTCTTGCCATCTTTCTCGTCGTAGGTCGCGGTCACCACATAATCATGGCCGGGCATGGCCTCCCAACCTTCGGTGTACACCGCGCGCTCCGGTGCGGCGATTTCACGGTAAACGCCGGACCAGGCGTCTTCGCGGCCCGTGTCGTTGTCCCGCAGGGCATAGCGCCAGGCGCCACCTGGGCGCAGGTCAATTTCGCAGACGGTCATCGTAAAACGCCGTGGACCCCACCAGCGCTTGACGTGCTCCGGCTTGGTGGAGGCCTCCCAGACCAGACGGCGCGGCGCATCGACCACCGCGGTGATGACCAGTTCACGATCCGACGGCGTGCTCAGCGTGACGACGGGCTTACTCTTTACGGTCATTTTCTTTCCTCCCTGCCCTTTAGCTCCTGCAGATAGTCGTCGAGTTGGCCAATACGCTCCTCCCAGTTCTCGCGATAACGCTCTACCCAGTCGGCGACGTCTTTCAGCGGAGCCGCCTCGATCCGACATGGTCGCCACTGCGCCTGTCGCCCCTGCCTCACCAGTCCGGCGCGGCGGAGGACTTTGAGGTGCTTGGAAACGGTCGGCAGTTTCAGCTTGAACGGCTCGGCGAGCTCGAGGACGGTGGCCTCGCCTTGAGCGACCCGCGCCAGGATCGCCCGCCGGGTCGGATCCGCCAACGCGGCAAAGGTGATGCTCAAGCGATCGGTCGCCACTATAGTTTCTCCATTGGCTAATTAGCTAGTGGGCAGAATAACAGGCAAGGGCGAACGTGTCAAGCGGCGTCGGAGGTTGTCGCTGGGTCAGAGGCGTCCGGGCGCCGAAATTCGGTTCAGTTGCGGGCAGGCAGCTGCTGAACGGCCCAACGGTTGCCGTCGGGATCACTGAAGAAGACGAATGAACCCCACGGGAAATGTTGAACCTCGCTGGCCTCGACGCCCCGCTTGACCAACTCCGCCCGGGCGGCGTTGACGTCCGAGACGACCATCTGCACGCCCTGCACGGACCCAGGCTTCGCGTCCACGAGTCCTTTGCCGATAGCGATCGAGCAAGCCGACCCGGGCGGCGTCAGCTGGACGAAGCGAATCTCCTCGCTGACGGTCTGGTCGTGGTCCGCGTTGAAGCCGACCTGCTTGGTATAAAAGGCCTTTGCGCGGTCTACGTCGGAGACGGGGATCGCCACGAGTTCGAGCTTCCAGTCCATGTGACCTCCTCACTGCGCAATCGCAGATCGATGTATCGATCCAAAAAAATAGCAGAAGACTCGCAGGGCAAGATCCAGGCGCCCATGATTTGTGTAAAAGGCTAACGAGGAGAGCGGAATGCCCTTAAGCACCTACAGGGCAGTAGATTCGACCGCGACGTCCCACCAGAGAGTAACGAGCCGACGCGGCTCCGGCGATAATCGCCATCGCCCGTCACGTTCGACGGCGTGCTCCAGCACGATGGCCCGGACCTCATCGTCTCGAGAGCGGTCGACGCAGACGGTTCGCCGCATCCAGGCGACCAGATCATCAAGGTCGGTGAAGCCGCCTCGCTGCTCCGATTCCCAGAGCTCGACATGCGGATCGATCCCGCATGCACGGATGACGCCGCGGGCGTCCTCCCAGGTCGGACCGGTTGGCCGCTCCACATTCCAGAAGTGTTTCCAGAGCGCGTGTTCTAAGGGTCGGTTCCGCGGATGCGAGCGCGTGATCTCGGTGACCACTCGACGCCGCGCAGCACGGTGAAGCGCCTGGATGAAGGGCGCCAGATCGGGGACGTTGTAGAGCACGTGACCGCAGACAACGACGTCCGCCGGTCCAGCTTCCGAAGCCGCCTCCGGCCAGGCGCCTACCACCGTGAAATCCGCCGGACTGTTCTCGAGCATGGCCGGCTGGCTGTCCACGGCGACGATCCGATCAGCGGGTGGCCGCAGCGGCAACGACATCGCGCAGCGGCCGGCGCCCACATCGAGCACCTGGCCGCCGGACGACAGTGACTCGAGGGCGCGGTGGTGCGACGGCGTCAGCTCGGAATGCTCCGGCTCGAAGAGTGCCGGGGGAAGCGCCCAGGGATTCTCCGGAGCCTGGACAAGGATGTCCTCAGGGATCGCCCAGGAGGCGAGCGCTTCTTGCCAGCGGCTGGTCGCGGTCGCTGAGCTCAATCTAGCCAACCGAGTGAATCAGGTCGCCCCCGAATACCAGGGGGCCCTCCGGCTGGAATGCATCGGCGAGCCGGTCGAATTCCTGGAACTCCGGATCCGCATCGTGCTCCGAGTGCTCGGCCATGCTCGGAACCTCGACAACGATGACGTACTTGGCGACCTTGCGCCGTTCATCACTGCCGAACTGCGACCGGAAGAAGCGCGCGCTCAGGAACTTGCCGCGGGCGTGGTAATCGTGCCAGCGCGGTAGCTGCCGCTGGGCGAAGAGCGCCTCGTATTCCTTCGCCTGGGCCGCCCTGACATGAATGACGATCACATTGACCTGACTCATTTGAACCTCCTTCCAGCGCTCGCCCCCCACGGTAATGATGCGCTCGCGCGGTAGGCTGGAAGGCACCCGATGCTACAGGTGCGGCGCGATCAAGAGATTCACCGGGAGGACGGTGGCTGGTTCCAGGCTCGCTGGCATTTCTCCTTCGATCGTTACCGCGATCCGGAACAGATGGGCGTGGGCCCGCTCCGAGTCTTCAACCATGACCGCCTTAGCCCGGGAGCCGTCTGGCCCATGCACCCGCACGCCGACATCGAGGGGATCACGTATGTCTGGAACGGTGCATTTAAGCATGCCGATAGCCTGGGCAACAATGGAATCCTCCATCCCGGTGGGGTGCAGCTGATGACGCTTGGATCGGGCGCGCTGCATTCAGAGCAGAACGCGTCCAAGAACGAACCGATGGAGTTCCTTCAGCTCTGGATTCTGCCCGACACCGCGGACCTGGCCCCATCGGTCCAGCAGCGGCAGTTCACAAAGTCGCAGCGGACGGACACGCTGCTGAAGGTCATCGGCGCTGCGGGCGACGACGTGATCACGGTCCACCAGGACGCTTCTGTTTTTGTCGCGGCCTTGACCGCCGGTACGGAAGTCACGCATCGATTCGGATCGAATCGGGCCGGCTATCTTTATCTGATCGAGGGTGCGGTCGCCCTGGCGGGCGATCGCCTGTCGACGGGGGATGCCGCCAAGATCTTTGAACAGCCGGAGCTGCCCGTTCGCGCGGAAGCGGCCAGCGAACTAATCCTGGTCGACGTCCCCCTCCGGTTTACCCCGGTGGGCGTATGGGCCCGCTGAGTACATTAGGTAGATGCCGTCCCAGGTTTTCTCCGTCACCGAGGTCAAACGCCTACTGAAAGAGGGAGCCCAGCTGGTCGACGTGCTCGGCCACGATGACTTCGAAGGCGACCACCTGCCCGGGGCGGTCAACATCCCGTTGAAACAGCTCGACGAAAAGACGACCCGGCAGCTGGACAAGAGGCGGCCGGTTCTCGTCTACTGCAACGACTTCGGCTGAGACCTGTCGCCCCGAGCCGCGTGGCGGCTCGAGACACTCGGATTCGAACGCGTGATCGACTACGTCCCGGGCAAACAAGCCTGGTACGAGGAAAACGAGCCACGCGAGGGCAAGGCGGTCGACGCGATCTGGATCGGCGACGTCGCCGACGCCGAGGTGCCGACCTGCGGCTTGACCGAGCGCGTCGGTGCGGTCCGTGCTCGAGTCCGCGCCGCCGGCTCCGAGACCTGCGTGGTGGTCAATTCCGAGCGCGTGGTGCTGGGGTTGTTGCGAACGTCGGAGCTCGACGGCGATCCCGAGGCGACCGTCGAGGCGGTGATGCGGCCGGGGCCGGCGACCTTCCGGCCCAGCGTAACCCTCCAGGAGCTGCTGAAATCCATGCGTGACCACGACATCGAGACCAACAGCCTGGTGACCACGCTGGAGGGGCGGTTGGTGGGCATCATCTCGCGTGCCGACGCCGAGGCGACGCTGGCACACGAGCAAAACGGCGAGGCATCGGCGTAGGGTTCGATTCACCGAAAGAGGGAGGAAGCCGTGGACCATCACCAGCAACCAAAACCGCCGCGCCAGCTTTCAGGGTATCTGGAATCGATGACGCGAGTCGTCTTCTCCTCGGGCTTGAACTGGCGGGTGGTCGAAGCCAAATGGCCCTCGATCCGCGAAGCATTTCGCGATTTCGAGCCGGAACGGGTGGCCCGCATGACTGCCAGGGATATCGACCGGCTTGCCGGCGATAGCCGGGTGATCCGCAACGTGCCAAAGATCGAAGCCACGGTGCTCAACGCGAAGGAGGTGGTCGCGATCGGAAAGACGCCAGCCAAATTCCGCGGATACCTCCGGTCGCTCGGCCCCCTGCCAGAGGCTGCGGCCGCGCTGCGGAAGCGCTTTCGCTATCTTGGCGATCACGGCACGTACTACTTCTTGTGGTCAGTCGGCGAGAAGATGCCGCCGTGGGAGGAGTGGGGCCGCCGATCGGTAAAGGCCGCAGCCAGGACCAAAGCGAAGCCCGGGAAACCTAACGCCAAGCGAGCTCGCGCCTAAAAGGAGGGAACGCATGCATATTCGCGGGTTGAAAGTTCGGCAGGGCGGCGGCTAATATCTTCTTCTGCCCACGAGGGCAGGAGGAGGAATGCACATGCCAGAAACCGCTGTATCCGCACCCGGCAAGCCAGCCTGGGCGGATCTATCGACGACCGATGCCGCCGCCGGAAAGACTTTCTATAGCAAGTTGTTCGGCTGGCAGCCGGAGGACCAGGGTCCTGAGGCGGGCGGCTACGTCATCTTCAAGCTCGGCGGCAAGCAGGTGACCGCATTAGGGCCGGTCCAGAATCCGGGCCAGCCGGCCGCCTGGTCGGTTTACATCGCGACCGAAGACGCCGCCGCGACCGCGAAAAAAGTGCGCGAGGCCGGCGGGACCGTCGCGCTTGAGCCGATGGACGTTCTGGGGCAGGGCTCGATGGCGGTCTTCCAGGACCCGATCGGGGCGTTCATCTCAGTGTGGCAACCCGCGAAGATGAAGGGCTTCGACGTGACGAATCAACCGAATAGCTTCGCCTGGGCCGAGCTGAATGGCCGCGGCGTCGAGAAGGCGAAGCCGTTTTACAAGAAGGTCTTCGGCTGGGGAGACAAAACGAGCCCAATGGGCGAAGGGCAGCCTCCGTACACCGAATGGCAGCTTGGCGGCGAGAGTATCGGCGGCGGCATGGAGATGGGCAAAGATATGCCGTCCAGCGTCCCGTCATTCTGGATGGTCTACTTCGGGGTCGCCGACGTCGATGCCACGGCAAAGAAGGCAGGCGAGCTTGGCGGTAAGGTCAACATGGCGCCGCAGGATTTTCCCGGCGGGCGCTTCGCGATCCTCGGCGATCCGCAGGGTGCTGTCTTCGGCATCATGCGCATGACGAGCTAAAAGACCGAGTCGTTCAGTCAGGCAGGGGTTGACGTGACCCCTGCCTGATGTTTGCCCTCAATACGCAGCTGCGGCGCAACGGGCACTCGTTGCACCGCGGGGCGCGCGACCGGCATATCAGGGCGCCAAGGTCGATCAGGGCCTGGTTGATCCGATAACCCTGACCCCTGGGAATGACGGTGGCCGCCAGATCCCAGAGCTGGCGGGTACGGGCTCGAGCCGAGACAGCGACGCCGAAATGCCGCCGCAACAGGCGGGCCACATTCGTGTCGAGCACCGGTGCGTCTCGATGGTGGGCGAAGCTCATCACCGCTCCCGCCGTATACCGGCCCACCCCGGGCAGCCGGCGCAGCTCCTCGATCGTCCGAGGAAAGACCCCACCACGGTCGGCGACGCGCAGCGCCGCAGTATGCAGCCACTTGCCGCGGATCTTGTAGCCCAGCGGATCTGTGATCGCCTTCACGTCCGCCAGCGGCGCCTGGGCGAGCGCCTGAACCGATGGATAGCGCCCGAGGAGGCGCTCATAGACCGGAAGCACTCGAGTGATCTGAGTCTGGTGCGAGAGCACTTCGGAAACCAGGATGGCGTAAGGATCGCGCGTCTTCCGCCACGGCAGATCGCGCCCATATGACGCATACCACGCCAGCACCCTACGCTGGAAGGATCTGCGGCGGCCTGCGCCGATTGTTGAAAGCATCGCGCCGCCGACGGACTTCCTGGGGTCTACTTCGACGCGGAATTAGCCACGATCGCGGGCACGTCGGCCGGGTCCATGTCGGAGTCGAACGGTCCGTTGGGATTGGCGATCAGCCACACGTGCAGCATGTCGGGCGTGTCCCACTTCGTGGTGCCCGGGGGACAGGATCGGCTCCAGCTTTGGTGGTCGAAAAAGGCGTTTCCCTGGGCGGCCACGACCTGGTTGGTTTGCTTGTCGACGCACAGACCGTCATGGTGGTGCCAGGTCGTCAAGGCCCCGCCGATTTCCGGACCCGGCATCCCCCATCGGGGCATGATGTACATGGCGCCGATCAGCACCGGCCCTTTGGGACTGTTGTAGTAGATGAGCGACTGAATGTGCTGCGGCTTCAGGATGTCCGCGTCGGTCAGATACGCGCGGTTCACGTAATGCGCGATCTCCAGGTCGGGTGGCTCCATCGGCTGGTAGCCCGCGGCGACCGCGGCACGGAGATCCTGATACCTGGCCACGGCCGCCGTTGTCTGCTCGTACAACCGGGCCGCGGCCTTCAGTTGGGCGGCCGTCACCGAGACTGAGGTCGATCCCGTATGTCCGGCGGCCGTAGCCGGCGTCTGGTGCGTGGCCCCCACCGCGTGCTGGTCGGCTGCGATAAGTCGCTGGTTGGCCGCCAACTCGATCGACGCCGCCCAACCCGCGGTTACACCCGACACCGCGATCAGCACCAGAAATCCGGTGAGGAAAGCGCGCCGACCCCAGGACCCGACTGGCAGGTGGGAATAGGCTGCGCCCAGAACGCCGACGACCACCAGGATGAGGCCGGTCCCCAGCAGAACATGACCCGGGTTGGTGAGCGTAAAGATTCCCTCCCGGTGCGCCAGGGTGGGGTCCGCCGCATGCAGGTAAAAGTCCCAGGCTTGTCCCAGCAGCAACGCCGCCACGCCGAGTACGCCAGCCGCTAGAAACGCCGTCGACCTGTTCCTCATACAGCCACGGGCACCTTTTCAGAGAAGTGGCAGGCGGCCCGATGGTCGCGCGCCTTCTCTTCCAGGGGCGGCTCCAGGTCGGCACAGGGCGTTGGCACCTGGGCGATGGGGCAGCGCGGATGAAACCGACAGCCCGATGGAGGGTTGACCGGCGAGGAGATCTCTCCGCTGAGATGGACGATCCGTCGTTTGGCCTGAATGTCCGGGTCCGGGATGGGAATCGCCGAAAGGAGCGCCTTGGTGTAGGGATGGCGCGGATTGCGGTAGATCTCGGCACTGTCAGCGACCTCCACGATCTTTCCGAGGTACATCACCATCACCCGGTCGCTGATGTGCCGCACCACCGAGAGGTCATGGGCGATGAAGAGATACGTGAGCTGGAACTCCTTCTGCAGGTCCTCCATCAGATTGATGATCTGGGCCTGGATCGAGACATCGAGGGCGGAAATCGGCTCGTCCGCGACGATCAGCTTCGGCCGCAGGGCGAGGGCGCGGGCGATCCCGATGCGCTGCCGCTGGCCGCCGCTGAACTCATGGGGATAACGGTTATTGAAGTAAGGATTGAGGCCGACGATTTTCAGCAGTTCCTGCACCCGTTTGTCCTTGGCTCGGCCGCGCAGCAGACCAAAGTTTTCGAGCGGTTCCGCGATGATGTCGCCTACCGTCATTCGTGGATTCAACGATGAATAAGGATCCTGGAAGATCATCTGCAGCTCCCGCCGCTTCTGGCGGAGTTTCTCGCCACCCAGCTTCGTCAAATCCACGCCCTCGAAGAAGATGTTTCCGGAGGTGACCGGCAACAACTGGGTGATGAGCCGGCCGAGGGTCGATTTCCCGCAACCGGATTCGCCCACCAGGCCGACGGTCTCGCCGGGATAGATCTCAAAGTTGACCCGTTCGACCGCCTTGACGCTGGCGCCCAGGCCCGCCGGGAAGTGCTTCACGACTTCCTCGGCCCGCAAGAGCGGCACCCGATCAGGCACGCGCTTGACCATCTTGTGCCAGGGCCCGGCGCATCGTGACCCAGCAGGCGGCAGCCTGGTCCGGGCCGACGTCCATCAAAGACGGATCATCGTGAAAGCAGCGCTCGATGCGGAACCGGCAGCGGGGATGGAAACGGCAGCCCGACGGTGGCTTGATCAGGTCGGGCGGCAGGCCCTCGATCGAGAGCAGCCGGTCCTTGCGGTCGGCATCCAGGCGAGGGATTGACTGAAGAAGTGACCAGGTATACGGATGCTGCGGGTCGTGGAAGATCTGCTCGACTGGCCCCTGCTCCACGATCCGGCCCGCGTACATGACGAGGACTCGCTTGCACAATCCGGCGACTACCCCCATGTTGTGCGTAATGAGGATGATGGCCGTCTTCGTCTCCTGGTTGAGGTCACGAAGCAACTCGAGGATCTGGGCCTGGACCGTCACGTCCAGGGCGGTGGTCGGCTCGTCGGCGATCAGGATCGATGGCTTGTTGGCCAGGCCCATCGCGATCATCGCCCGCTGCCGCATGCCGCCACTGAACTGGTGCGGATAGTCCTCCACCCGTGACTCCGCAGCTGGGATCCGCACCTGCTTGAGCAGTTGAATGGCGCGGCTGAGCGCGACCTTGCCCGAAATCCTGGTGTGCGCCTCCATCGCCTCCTCGATCTGGTAGCCGACTTTGAGCACGGGATTCAAGCTGCTGAGAGGGTCCTGGAAGATCATGGCGATATCTTTCCCGCGGATGTCGCGGACGTCGTCGTCGGGCATCGTCACGATGTCGGTACCCTTGAACAGGATCTGCCCGTTGGTGATGCGGCCCGGCTCCTGTACCAGGCGCAGGATCGACAGTGCGGTCACACTCTTGCCGCAGCCCGACTCGCCGACGATGCCGAGTGTCTCACCCGGATGAAGGTCGAAGCTCACACCGTCGACGGCCTTGACCACGCCGTCGTCGGTAAAGAACTGGGTTTTGAGGTCCTTGACTTGCAGGACCGGGGCTGTCACCGCTTCTGCCTCGGGTCGAGCGCGTCGCGAAGACCATCGCCGAGGAAGTTGAACGCCATCAGCGTCAAGGACAGCGCGATGGCCGGCACGAGGACGATGTGGGGTGCGATGCGCAGGGCATGGAAGCCGTCGGCGGCCATCGCACCCCAGGATGGGGTGGGCGGCTGGACGCCGAGACCGAGGAAGCTCAAAAAGGCCTCGAAGAGGATGGCCTGCGGGACCCCGAAGGTGGCCTGGACGATGATCGGTCCCAACGCGTTGGGCAGGATGTGGCGCGACAGGATCTTGTTAGGACGGGTCCCGGAAGCCCGGGCCGCCTCGACGAACTCCCGCTCCCGAAGAGCAAAGGTCTGGCCCCGCACGAGTCGCGCCATATCCATCCAGCGGGTGACGGCGATGGCGAAGATGATTTTGTCGAGTCCCCGGCCGAGCAAGAGCACCAGGATCAGGGCGACCAGCAGGTCGGGGATGCCGTAGAAGATGTTGATGATCGTCGAGATGATGCCGTCTAACCAGCCACGGAAATAGCCAGCCAGCAAACCGACGGTGATGCCCAGGGCCGCCACGATGATCTGGGTCCCGACGCCCACCTGCAACGAGACCTGGGCTCCCACCATGAGCCGGCTGAAGATGTCGCGCCCCCGCTGGTCGGTGCCCAGTAAATGGTGGAGGCTGGGTGGATCGTAAGTCGGGCCGACGCTCTGCCGCCAAATAGGAAAGGGCGTCCAAAAGGCGGAGACGATGGCGACAACGACCAGGAGGAGCAAAATGAAGGTGCTGACCAGGGCCAGCCGGTTTCGCCTGAGCCGGCGCCAGGCATCCGCCCAGAGGCTGGTCTGCTCCCGCGCCAGCGTATCGCCGACGTACTCTTCCGGGGTCGCGACGCCGGGCGCGGTTGCCATCTCGCTCCTTCAGTACCGGATTCGCGGGTCGATCGCCGTATACAGGAAATCCACGAGCAGGTTGGCGAGCCCGATCGCCAGCGCATAGAAAGTGAAGACCCCGATCACGATGTTGTAGTCCCGGGACAGAATGCTCTGCACGAACTCCTTCCCCAGCCCGGGGATCCCGAAGACGTTCTCGATCACGACGCTGCCCGTAATGATGCCGATGGTGAGCGGCCCCAGAATGGTTACGACTGGGATCAGGGCGTTGCGCAGCGCGTGCCGGATGATGACGATGCGGTCGCTCAGGCCCTTCGCCTTCGCTGTGCGGATATAGTCCTGGCGCAGCACCTCCAGCATACTGGCCCGGGTCAGCCTGGCCACGATGCTGGCATAAGGAAATCCGAGAGCAAAGGCGGGAATCGAGATCTGGCCGAGCGTCCCGTAGGTACCGTTCCAGCCGATTTCGTAGTAGATCGCACCTCCGCTCCAGTTGTACAGGTAGACGGCGAAGATGAGCACCAGGACCGTGGCGATCACGAAGTTGGGCATGCTGTAGCCGACCACCGACGTGGCGGTCGCCAGGTAATCGATCCAGCTGTTCTGCTTGATGGCGGCGATCACCCCGAGCACCATGCCCAGGCCGATCGTGAAGATCAGGGCGGCAGCGCCGACCTCGAGGCTCACGGTCGCTTCCCGCAGCAAGAGAGGCGTGATCGGGATGCCCCGGTTGACCAGCGACTCACCCAGGTCGCCACGCAGAATTCCGGAGACAAAGAGCTTGTACTGATCGAAGAGCGAAAGGTCCAGGTGATAGTGGTGCATGATCGCCTGCAGCGCGACCGGGTCGATCCGACGGTCGCTCAGGAAGGCATTCCCAGGGAGCTGGTGCACGCCGAGAAAGACGATTGACGAAACGGCCACCGCCGTAAAGGCGACGAGTACCAGCCGCTCGCCCAGGTAAATGAGCGCCCTTCGCGACAGCATCGATTCAAATATAGTCGGGAGGGGCGCTCCCCTAGGAAGCGCCCCTCCGCGTCAGGTCAGTGTTGCGCGATCGAGAGCTCGTTCCAGTAGGGGTCGTTGAAGGCGTTGGCCTGCGGGCCCTTGACGTAGGGCTTGGTCAAAAACACGCCCAGAGCGTAAACGAGGGGTGCGTACTGCGCATCGTCGATCATCAGTTGGGACGCCTGCTTGTAATCGGCGAGCGCATCCTCGGTCTTCTTGGCGTCGGCCTTCTTCACCAGCGCATCCAGTTGCGGGTTGGAATAGCCGGTTCCGCCGTTGCCGGCATCCGTGGTGAACAGGTTGTCGAACCAGTCTTGCGGGTGATCGTAGTCGGCCTGCCAGCTGTGCCGGAAGATGATGTACTCCTCCTTGGTTCGGCGTGAGAAGAAGGTGGCCCGCTCGGTTGCCTGCAGGTCAACCTTGACGCCGAGGTTGTCCTGCCACTGCGACTGCAGGTTCTCGGCGATCGCCTTGTTGAAGTCGCTCGGGTTGTACTGATAGACCAGACCCTTCGTCTTGGTCTTGTTCGGATCGGCACTCTGCAGTAATTGCTTGGCCTGTGCCGCATCGAACTTCGCCAACGGGTCTGCGTTGTCGCCCAGGTAGCCCTTCAGTCCCTTGCTGATCAGGCCGCCGGTCGCCTTGGCGCAGGTGATGCCGTGGCTGCAGACTACGTCGACCAACTTGTCACGATCGATCGCCAGCGAGAAGGCCTTGCGCAGGTCCTTGCCGGCGGCACCGGCGAACGGTGGCTTCTTGAAGTTGAAGCCAACCCAGGTGGTCCGGGTCTTGGGAATGAAATGCAGCTCGCTCACCTTGGGGCCGGCCTTGATCCGCAGCACATCCTCCGACGGGATAGCGGCGTTCATGTCGCCGAAGCCAACGTCGTCAAAGCCGCCCTGCTCGTACTTGGCGACCGCCGAGGAGAAGTCGGAGATCACGTCGACATGGATCTTCTTCAATGTCGGCTTGGGCGAGCCCCACCAGTTGTCGACGGCACTGAACTCCAGCGACTGCTTCGGAGTCCGAGCGCTCATCTTGTAGGGACCGGTTCCGATCAGTGTTTCGGGCTTGGTCCACCAGGCCCACCAGGCTCGGACAGCTTGACCACGAGGGTGTAGTCGTCAGGCGCGGTCATCCCGCTCAGGGTGGTGGCCTTCTTGGCTTTGACGTCTTTGTAGCCGTCGACGAGGGCAACTTCGGCTGCGTAGTCACCCTGCAGCTTGGCAGCGCGGCTCCACGAGTAGATGAAGTCTTTGGCCGTGACCTTGTCGCCGTTCGAGAACTTGACGTCCTTGCGTAGCTTGAAGGTGTAGGTCAGGCCATCGGAGGAAACGTCCGGCAGACTCTCGGCGATGTCGGGGACGATCTTCATGTCCTTGTCGAACTTCAGCAGCCCGTCGAACAGGTTCTGCGTGAAGGCCGAGTCCACCGCGGCGTTGGTGAACGCCGGATCGAAGATCCCGATATCGTCGTTGAGCGGAAAACGCAGCGTCTGGTCTGCCGCGAGCTGCGTGCCCTGGTTGGTCGTGGTCCCACCGCCGCACGCCGCAACGAGAATCCCGATCGCCCCCACGACCGCAAGCGATCGAAGGGCACGAAATGCGCCTACTCCTCTATACATAGTCCCTTCCTTCTTTCCAGATTTCTCCCCGGCGGGGGAGCTGCCTCCAAAGCGGTAAAGACTATACCTACTCCGCAAATGTTAGAGGGTTGTTAGACGCCGCAGCCGCGAGCGCGGCCGCGGCCGACTCCACGTCGGCGCCAGCAACCACACGGTTCACGAAGCCCGCGGCGGCGGCCTCCGCCGCCGTCATCAGGCGGCCGGTCAGCATCAGGTCCAGCCCCAACTTGCGACGAAGGCTGCCGAACACCGGCGGCATGATCGTCATCGGCATGATGCCGAGCCGAACCCCGGGCAAGCCAAAGTGCGCCTCTTCCGCGGCGACCGCCAGATGACAGGCTGCCACCAGCCCGAACCCGGCGCCCAGGGCGTCGCCGCTGACGGCCGCGATCAGCGCCTTCGGATAGGCGTCGATCAAGAGGAAGAGCGCCCCGAGCCGGCGGCGTTCGAGCGCCTGCTCGAGCGATGGGCGCTCTGCCAGGAACTCTTTGAGATCGGCGCCGGCGCTGAAGGCATCGCCGGAAGCGGCGATGATCACGGCGCCCACCGTCGCGTCCTGCCGAGCTCGCTCGAGCGCGGCGTGCAACGCTTCCACCATCGCTGACCCGAGGGCGTTTCGAACCTCCGGCTGATTCAGCCGAAGGGTGAGAATGCCGCCAGCCTGGCGTTCGGTCAGTTCGTTGGACGCTAGACGCCGACCACCACGGCGCTCTTTTGTTCGGTATAGAAGTCGAGCACCTCGACGCCGTGCTCCTTGCCGAAACCGCTGTGCTTCGTCCCGCCGAAGGGCAGCTCATCGTAGGCGACCTGGATGGTATTGACCCAGGTGTAGCCCGCGTCAAGCCGGTCGATGCCGACCTGCGCCTTCCTCAGGTCACGGGTGAAGATCGACGAGCCGAGCCCGAACTCGGAGTCGTTGGCCCGCTCCAGGGCCTCCTCCAGGTTCTTGACCCGAGCGATCGGCAGTAGCGGACCGAAGGTCTCCTCCCGCCAGACCCGCGCCTCCAATGGGACATCGGTGATGATGGTGGGTTCGAAGAAGAAGCCGCTGTCGAATGGCTCACCCCGCAACCGCTTGCCGCCGGCCAGCACGCGAGCGCCCCGGTCGACCGCATCCTTTAACTGGGCTTCGATCGTCTCCCTCCCACCGGCGGTATGCATCGGGCCCATCTGCGACGATCCATCACTTCCGGGGGCGACCTTCAACTTCTTCGCCCGGGCGGTCAGCTTCTCCATCAGCTCGTCCGCGACCGACTCGAACGCATAGACCCGCTTGACGGCGAGACAGGCCTGTCCGGCATTGAAGAAGCGGCCGATGGCGATCGCCTTGCTGGCCTGCTCCAGGTCCGCGTCATCACAGACGATGGCCGGATCGCTGCCGCCCAGCTCGAGGGTGACATGCTTCAGGTCCGAGGCTGCCTCTGCCATCACCTGCTTGCCGGTTTGGGTTTCGCCCGTGAACCCGATCTTGCGCACCTTCGGATTCTTGATCAGCTCCTGGCCCACCACCGCGCCGGGGCCGACCACAACGTTGAGCACGCCCGGTGGAAGACCGCCCTCGTTCATCAGCTCGACCAGCCGGATCGTGGACAAGGGGGTGGTGCTGGCCGGCTTGGCGACCACCGTGTTCCCCACCGCCAGCGCCGGCGCGATCTTGTTCGCCAGCAGAGTCAGCGGGAAATTCCAGGGGATGATGGCGCCAACAACCCCCAGCGGACGGCGCACCACGAGTCCGAAGGCACCCGGAACCGAGAGCTGAACATGCTTGCCGCGGATCGCGCCCGAGGCGGACAGGGAGGCGTAGAACTCGATGTTCTCGACGAATCGCTCGGCCTCGATCTTCGAGTCGCGGAGCGGCTTGCCCTGTTCGCGCGTCAGCAGCGAGGCGACCTCGTCGAGGTGCTGGCGCGCCAGCGCCGCGCCTTTCATCAGGATCTGCGCACGCTTGGCGGGCAGCATGTCCGCCCAAGCGCGAAAGGCTGCGTGCGCGGCGTCGATCGCCTGCCGGGTCTCCTCGACGCCCGCCTGGGGAACGTTATCGACCAGTTCTCCCGTCGCCGGGTCACGGATCTCTACGGTTTTTCCCGACCGTGCGGTTGCCGGCTTGCCGTCAATCACCATCGTGCTCATTTCGTGCCATTCCTCCAGCTATGCGAGCGAGCGAACTAGACTTCAGGGTACACAAAGGAGGGATCGATGGAGCAAGCGACCACCTCGGCAAAGGTTGTGTCGGTCAGCAAGGAACACGACGGCGTGGCCCTCATTCATCTGAATCGCCCACCCGCCAACTCCTACGACCGTGGATTCATCGATGAGCTCGATGCGGCCATCGACGAGGTCCGCTTCGACGAGTCGATTGGCGCCGTAGTTCTGACCTCGGACCTTCCCAAATTCTTCAGCGCCGGCGCCGACATCGGCATGTTCCGCACTGTTACCGCCAAGGCGCGTGCCATGACCATCCTGTATATGCACGAGGTCTTGCTCAAGCTCGAGCACACCCCGAAGATCTTCATCGCCGCCATCGGTGGGCACTGCCTGGGGGGCGGCCTCGAGATCGCACTGGCCACCGACTTCCGGTTCGCCGCCGAAGGCGAGTACCGGCTTGGCGTCCCAGAGGTCACGCTCGGCCTGCTGCCCGGCAACGGTGGCACCCAGCGCCTGCCGCGGTTGATCGGCCGGCAGAAGGCGATGGAGTTGTTGTTGACGGGAAAACCCCTCGATCCGCGGGCGGCCGCCGGTCTCGGGATCGTCGATCGGCTGGTTCCGGCAGACCGGCTGCTCCCCGAGTCGGTCGCTTTTGCCTCGACGATGGCCGGCGGGCCGACGGTGGCGATCGGTGAGATCAAGCTGGCGGCAAAGCAGGGCCTGGAGATGTCGCTGGAGAGCGCCCTGGCATTGGAACGGGGCGGCATCTTCCGGCTGTTCGAAACCGCGGACGCGAAGGAGGGCCTCAGCGCATTCGCCGAGAAGCGCAAGCCAACCTGGAAGGGCGAATAAACCGGTAGAGCTCGGGCTCGGTCAAGCCCTATTCGCATCGCTCCCTTGACGTAAGCGGCGTCGCCTCGCAACACTGGACACGGAGCCGTTTCCGCGAGTTGCCCAGGTGAGGAAGGAGGGGCGAATGCGACTGAGGGTGCTTCTGCCGGCGGTCGCTCTATGCCTGGGATCCGTGCTTCCCCCGATCGTCGGCCGCGCCGAGGCGGGCGTGCCCGGCCTCAACGCCTGTCCGCTTTATGGCGACGTGCACATCTGTTCCGGCGAGGTCGCGAGCTGGGACGGCTCCCCGCTGGACGTCGATCTGACCTTGCCGGCGACCTCTGCAGGGAGCCATCCGCTGATCGTCATGCTGCACGGCTTTGGAAACAACAAGCACGAGTGGGAATCGACCAGCGACGCCGGCGACGGTGCCGACAAGTGGCACTGGAACAATCACTGGTTTGCCGAGCACGGCTTTTATGTGTTGACCTACACGGCACGCGGATTCTTCGACGACGGCGTCACCCGCGCGGACCAGCCGGCGACGCCCGCCGGCGTTCCTGCCCCCTGCATTCGTCCTGGCTCGGCCTGCCCACCCAACGGCACCATCCATCTGAAGAGCCGCGAGTTCGAGATTCGCGATACCCAGTGGCTGGCAGCGCTGGTCGCCCAGGCGTATCCGGACCTGGATGTCAACCAGGTCGCGATCAGCGGCGGCTCCTACGGCGGTGGCGAATCGTGGTTGCAGGCGAGCCAGCCGGTCTGGGACGCCAACACCTTCGTGACGCCCGCCCCGATCCCCGCACTGCCAATCCTCCAGCTCCAGGTCGCCATCCCGAAATACCCCTGGACGGACCTCGCCTACAGCCTGGCACCGAATGGTCACCCCGGGCCGTTCGATGCCACCATCTATTCGTCGTCGCAAGGAAGTCCCACGGACTTCACCGATACGGGTCAGGGAAATCCGCTGGGAACAGCGAAGTCCAGCTATGTCGTCGGCTTCTTCCTCCAGGGCTTGATCCAGGGCATCTTCGAGGCCGGCACCACGACGACACCCTCCGATGAAGGCCCGATCGACATCCCATCCTGGGCCGCCAGGGCGGCGCTCGTCGGTGATCCCTACGACGCGGACGGAAAGGAGGACGTTATTGTCGCCCAGATTCGGCGGGGTTTGACCGAATTTCGGGGATCCTTCTACCAGGACGAGGCCTGGGCCGCCGAATTGACCAGCCGCGAGGTCGCCGTCTTCTCGGTCTCGGGTTGGACGGACGACCTCTTTCCCCCGGTGGAGTCGTTCCGGCAGTTCAAGTACCTCAAGTCACTGGACGCGGAATGGCCGGTGGCGCTGGCGGTGGCTGACGTCGGACATCCCCGGGCGCAAAACCCGGCCTTCGAGTGGCGTCCTATCAACAGCCAGGCGTGGGAGTTCCTGCTGAACCAGATCACCGGCAGTCACCGGCAGCAGACCAACGTGCTCAGCATGCCCACCGTCTGCGGCGCCCCTTCGGGCGGAGCAGGGGGGCAGGTCCAGAGCCTGACCGCTGGCACGCCGGAACAGCTCTTCAACGGATCGCTTACCGTTCAGTACGCCAGCGCCGGCACGCTTCGCAACACGAAGGTGACGGGGCCGGAGGATCCCGACAATCTGCAGACCGATCCCGTGGTCGGCTTCGAGACCGGTGCTTCAGGTTGCCGGAAATCACTGACGCCGGCCGTGTTCCCCGACACGACGGCGCGCTACACCGCGTACTCGGTCGGGCTCGACCGGTCCCGAATCTTCGTCGGTCTCGGTCACGTCGACCTGACCTATACGCTGCTGGCCGCGGCCACTGCCACGCTCAATGCGCGGGTCTGGGACGTCGCGCCCGATGGGACGGCGCTGTTGATGACGCGCGGGAGCTATCGAATCGATACGCCTGCCTACAACACCACGACACAGGCGATTCAACTGCCACTCTTCGGGAACCACTGGACGCTCGCCGCCGACCATCGCATCAGGCTCGACCTGACCCAGGTTGACTATCCCACGTTTCTGCCGAGCAACTCGCTGGGGGCGATCCTGACCTTCCCGGGCGCGCAGCTGGTCTTACCCACCCGCGAAGCAGGTGATCTGACGATTCCCGGCGCCTGAAACTATCTCAGCCAGGCCCGAGCGAGGGGCGGCAGCAGGCCGAGCACGGCCGCCGTGGCCAGGAGGAGATCGAAGGCGCTCCAGATGCCGAAGTCGCGCACCATCGGCACAGAGCTGAGAGCGAGCACGGCAAAGCCCGCGGCCAGCGCGAGCGCCGAGGCGGCGACGGCGGGACCGACCCGTACCGAGGCAACCTGCGCGGCGTCCGCGGGATCGATGCCACCGGCGCGCTCGCTCCGATAGCGGGCGAGCCACAGCACCCCGAACTCGGTGGCGAAGGCGACCACCACGCCACCCAGCAGGATGGTGATCGGGCTCGACCGCTGGTTCAGGACCGAGCCAACGACAAAGAGTAAACCGGTGGCGGCACCGGCGGCGACCACGGTGGGCAGCACGGCGAGGATGGCCGGCTTCACGCGCCGATAGCCGATCAGGAGGACGAGCAGGATGAGCGCGATCGCCAGCAGGGTCAATTTGAGCTGGTCCCCCTGCAGCTCACTCAATGCCGCGTCCGCCACCACGGCGAGGCCGGCGGGGAATGCCCGAAGGCCGGCGGGCGGATCGCCGACCGTCCGCAGACTCGACACCAGGGTACGGTCTCGCTCAACCGAGGTCACGTGGGTCAGGCCGAAGATGGAAAGGGCCAGCCCTCGCTGGTTGTCGTAAACGGCGCCGGTGAAGTAGCTCGGGATCCGATCGAAGATGAGCGCGGTACGGCTGGCATCCGGCAGCGTCCCCTGGTTGAAGCCGGCGAGGAAGATAGGCAGGCTCTCCACCGCCTTGAGATCGCCGCCGGACTGGGCGGCGATCCGGCGGCTGGCGTCGTCGAGCCACTTGACCGCGTCGGTCGAGGCCGCATCGCGACCCTGGACCACGAGGTCGATCTCGCCCGCCAGGCCGACCTCCTTGCGCACCTGTTCCGCCTGAGCGAGCGCGCTGTCCTGGGCTGGCACCAGCTGGGCCGGATCGGTTTCGATCTTGATCGCCGGCAGGGCCGCCCATCCGGCAAGGCCGACGACGACGATGGCGATGGCAGCGGCCGGGGCGAGCTTGGCGATCGCGGCGATCCGGAGCCCGGCGGTCGCCCGGACATTGGTGGAGTTCAGGACGGACGGGCTCATACGCGCCAGAAAGAGCAGCAGCGGCAAGCCCACCAGGTAGTTCGCGAGGTAGGCCATCGCCACGCCCAGCGCCATGAACAGCCCGAACTGCCGGACCAGGGGGATTCCCGACACCACGAACGCGAGCATTCCGGCGGCCGTCGCCGCGGCGGCCAG
The DNA here is from genome assembly GCA_005881175.1 of Chloroflexota bacterium. GTDB lineage: Bacteria > Chloroflexota > Dormibacteria > CF-121 > CF-121 > CF-13. Next base: position 22,627 of record VBEN01000031.1, on the reverse strand, counting down.
CCCGGTCGATGGCAGGATACGGCGGGCCGCCAGGCTGACCCGCTCCTTCGGCGTTCCCGGCGTTTCCATCAGGCGGTTCACCGACTGGATGAAGTAGTCAGTGGCCAGACCGAGAACGACCGGCAGGACCACCAGTGTGGCGGGCGTGACGGGGAGACCGAGGAATCCCGCGACGCCCGCGGTCCACAGGGCGCCGAGCGCCGCTACGGCGATCGTGAGCAGAGTCGACACCCCCAGGGCAAGCATGGCCACGATCAGGACGGCGACCAGCGCCAGTGGCACCAGGAACCTCAAGGCGTTGAAGACCGAATCCGCCACCGATAAGGTGAGGGCGGGTGAGCCGGAGGCCGTAAAACGCAGGTCCTTGAGCTCCGGCAGGTCGCTGCTGCTCGATGCGCTCCGGACGATGTCGATGACATGACGGACCTGCGCAAGCGATGCGTCACGGTTGAGCCGGACCGTGATGACCGCATGCTGCGTGTCCGGCAGCGCCCACGTCCAGAAGGGCCGCACCTTCTGGCCGTCCGGCTCCAGGAGAACGCCCTGGATGAACGTGGGATTGTTGACGGCCGGCACCCCCAGAGACGGAAATGCCTTGGCGTATCGCTGGGCGCAGGCGCTGACTGCCTGCTGGAACGCCTGCTGCCCGGCCTGGTCTTGCTGAGCCTGCGACTTTCCGGCGGCGACCGCCTGCTGGCGCGCTGACGTTTCCGCGCTCTTTCCTTCCTGAGCGCAGACGTTGAGCAGGACGGTCGTGGTGCTGATGGCCAGGGTGTTGACCAGCGTGCCAGGCCCATACACCTTCTTGACGCCGGCTGCCTGGTGCAACTTCCCTTCGAGATGGGAGAGGCCGACGATATGGTCGGGGGTGATCAGACTGGCGCCCGGTCCCGGCCGCGCCATCACGACCACGGGATCGGCGCCGAAAGCATCCGCGAACAGGGCCTGGTCTTTGAACGCGCTGGCATTGGGGTCGATCAGCAGGTCGACGCGCGCGTCCGGCTGCAAGCGCAACAGGCCGACGATGCTGCCGGCGGATAACAGGATGGCCACAAACAGGAGAAGCAGCGGCCAGCGGGAGGGAGCTGTAAAGACCGAGAGCCGTGACGCCGATTCGCCGGAGGGCGTTGATGGCCGGGCGATCGTCTTAGTTGCCAAGGAACAGCGCCACCAGGTCCTGATCTTGAACCGGTGGAACCTCTGAGGTGGGTGATCCGGTGCCGCACGGCGGCGCGGGCGCCTTGCCGTTGCCGGTGGGTACCACCTGCACGCGCACGTAATGGCCGTTGCCGTCCCGACCGCCAAATGCGGATCTGGTCTCCAGCACTGCCTGCATCAGGCACGGAAGCGCCGGATTGATGCCCACGATCACGGCGTCGAGCTCGGTGGCGACCACCCGGAGCTGCGCGACCGTGGCCGGTCCTTTGGCGAGGATGTGGGCCAGGTTCGCCGAGTTCCCATTCATTGCCGTGTCGAGATCCTGGGTAACCGCCGCCGTGTGGTCGATGCCCGACCCGATCGCATCCTCGACCTGGACCAGGCCGCTCAACACCAGGTCAGTGTCCCTGATCTGCCGGTCGATTGGGGCCCGTTGCAGGTCCCGGTCCAGCTGCTCGCTGGCGGTGATCAATCCGGCGAGGTCGTCGGCGCGGTTGTGCAGCACCGTCGTCGTGGTGGAGACATCAGCCGAAGATTGGCCGAGCGCCTGAAAGGCCGCATTCATCGTCGCGCCCCGCCCATCGGCGGCGCGTCCCAGCTCGATGAAGATCGTCTTCAGGTTCGCCCGGACATCCGGCTGCAGGGAATTCAGGACCTGGTCGAAGTCGGTGGAGACCGTGGTCCGCGACAGTGGGATGGACGCCCCATCGTGAAGCGCGCCGTTGCGACCGCCCTCGAGGTAGACGTACTTGGGGCCAAGCAGACCGTGCGGGCGGATGGCGGCGGTGGTATCGGCGTGAAGTTGGCCGGCGTAACGGGCGTCCACCGACACCCGGATCAGGGAATAGCCGTCCTTGTAGTCGACCCGGTCCACCGAGCCGATCTTCGCGCCGCTCAGTTCGACCCAGGCCCCGGGGTTCAGCTCACCGTAGGCGCCCGCCTGCAGCTGAAAGTGGAGGCGCTGATTCCAGGGGAGGGAGAACGGCACGAAGACGAGGATGGCGAAGGCGACGGCGGCGGCCGCCACCAGCAGACCGACCAGCCGCGAGCCGCGAAGGCGCCTGGCCGTCATTGCGGTCCTCCGAAAAGCAAGAGACTGAGCCAGTCCGGCAGCGCGCCGAGGGGCAGCGATAATCCGGGCAGCGACGGGCAGAGCGACGGCGTCGGGGTGGGCACCGGCAGCTTAGGCGGCGTCGGCGTGGCCGGCGTACAGGGCGCCGTGGGAACGGCGGGCGGCGATACCGACGGACAGGGTAAGGGCGACAGCGTCGGCGTCGGCAGCTTTGGCGGGCTGGGGCTGGTGAGGCACTTCGGCAGGGGCAGGCTCGGCAGCGCCGGCAGCGCCGGTGCCGAAACAGCGGCCGGCGCCTGGCCGACACCGGTCTGGCACTGTGGGTTGCGCTGCTGACTCACCTGGTCGCAGGCCGGGTTGACGACGTAGTACTGGCGGAGCAGGTGATCGCCCGCGGCATCCGTCTGGGAGACCGCGCTGACCAGCTCCGGTTGCAGGACTCGATTGTTGGTGTTGATCGCCGCGATGCTGTACTGCGTATCCGAATAGACGATCGCGAGCGTACCGTTCAGCTGGATCAGGAGCGGATCGAGCGTGACGACCGTGGTGTGGAAGTTCTGCTCGTTTCCCTGGAGCGTGGCGTCGAAGTCCCCCATGACGTTACCCAGGTGCGTGAGCAATGAGGCGAGCGCCCGATCGTTGGTGGCCAGGGTCCCGGTTACATCGCTCATGCTGCCAATCAGGTCACCGAGTTGTTCATGGCTCTGGGCCAGCCGGTCGCTGACAATCGCCAGGTTGGCCACGATGCGGTCGATGTCCGGATCGTGTTGGTGAAAGGTGCTCAGCGGAGCGACCGATTCCTGGGAGAGACCCTTGAGCTGCGCCAGCAGGTCGTTGATGGTTTCCTGCCGGCCCTGGAGTCCGCCGCCCGCCTGCTGGATCAATGTCTGCAGGCGGGACCGCGTCTCCGGATCGAGGGCACTGAGGAACTGGTCGAAATCGACCGGGCTCAACGTGTTGTCGCTGTGGAGGATCCCGCCGCTCTCCAGCTTGGCTCCGCCATTGATGGGCGTGACCTCGATGTACTTTTGCGCCAGCAGGGTCGAGTACCGAATGCGCGCCGTCGTGAATTGATGCAACGGCGCGTAGTGCGAGGAGATCCGCATGGTAACCATCGCGCGCTTGCCGGAGACCTCGACGCCGGTGACCTGGCCGACGCTGTGGCCGGCGATCACGACGTCGGCGCCACGATTGACGCCGTTGGCATCGCTGAAGGCCGCCTTTACCGAATAGTCTTGCCCGGGCGGGATCAGGCTGAGGTTGAATGGAAGGCCGAAGCTGACGTTGATCGCCACCGCCAGCAGCAGGATGATCAGCACGCCGGCCAGCGTCACCACACCGGCCCTGAACGCGTTGCCCTTATAGAGGCCCATCAGCCACCTCCACTGCAAGCGATGCGCGCCGGGTTGACCGGCTCGGTTCCGGTGAAGACATAGGGATGGACGCGCAGCAAGTTCCCGTTGCCATCGCGGTATGAGGTGGCGCTGCGCATTTCGGCGAGGGTCTGCACGATGTCGGCCATGCAGGGGTTGAGAATGGCGAGCGATGTCGCGGAATGATCGGACAGCTTCTGCAGCGCGTCGAGGACGGCGGGCAGCTGCCTCAGCATCTGGTTGAGGTCGCGCTCGTGGCCCTTGAGCCCGGCCGCCAGCTCGCCAAGGGCGCGGTCCGCGTACACCAGTTCGGCCTCGAGCTGGGCTTCATGCGCGGCGGTGAGGTCGAGCAGGCTGGCGCCATTGGTTATGTCGCGGCGGAAAGCCTGGTCCTCGTTCGCCATCATCTGGGCGATCCGGTCGAACTCGACATCGAGGGCGCTGAGCTGTTGGTCCTGACTCGCGATCTTGCCGCTTACGGCCGACGCGTCCTGGACGATCCCGGGTAGGGCCTTAAGGAACGTGTTCAGGTCCGATCCGCGATCCTGGAGCGCGGTTCCGCCTTCCCGGGTGAGCGTCTGAATGCGCGCCCTGGTTTGCGGATCGAAGAGGTCCATCACCTGGTCGAGATCGACCGGCGAGGCCGTATCCTGCAACGGGAGCGTGCCGCCCGACGGGATCACTTCACCGCCGGGTGGTCCCGCCGTCAGTTCGACGAACGGATTACCGAGCAGCCCCTTCGATCGGATGGTCGCCCGCGTGCCGCGATGGAGGGGTGCTGAGCCGGCGCCGATCTCCATCACCACCTGCGCCCCGCCCTGGCTTGGACCGTTATCGGGTGCGATGCCGACCGAGACCACCTTCCCGACGCGGCCCCCGTTGATCACCACATCGTTCTCTTGCGTGAGGCCTTCGGCGCTCAAGAAGTAGGCGGTCACGGTGTACGAGTGGTTGCCGAAGAGGGCGCCGGCGAGCCCGGCGAGGAGTCCGCCCACGGCAACTACCGCTAGCAAGAGCTTCATCGTCCGTTCCCCAGTTGCATCAGGAGCAGGTCGGCCAGGTCCTGCGGGGCGGTTGGGACCGGCGGGACGGCACCGACGCCGGGCACGCTAATGGCGGCCTTCTGGGTCGAGGGATTGAGCCCGGTGATGCGTAGTGAATGGATGCCTGCCGCATCCTGATGGGAGAAGGCGGAAATCCACTCAGCGGCCAGCGTCAGCGATTCAGCGTCGCTGATGTTCAGTTGATCATTGGGGTAGCTGATCTGCCCGAGCAGGATCTCCGGCAGAAGCTGGTCGACTTGCGGATTGGTCAGGCTCAATGTCCGGCGCCCTGCGGCGATGGTCGACGGGCTCTTTTGCAGGGATGCGCGGTCCGCCGCCGTCACGCCGCTGAAGGCCTGGTCGAGCGATCCAAAGACCGCCGCGCCATTCTGTACGGTGCCGGCCAGTGCCTGGTCGCGGGAGGCGATCCCGCTCATCACCGTGTCGCCACTATCCACGAGGTGGCCCAGCTGGTCCTGTTCGTCGGCCAGCGCCTGCATGATGACGTTGAGGTTCGTCAGGATTCGATCGAGTTCCTTCTGTCGGGCTTCGCCGACGCGCGCCAGTGGACGCAGGTTCGCCACGGTGTCGTCGAGCGGCGGAAGCGCGGCGCCGATGTCCTGCTCCCGGCCATCCAGCGCGATGCCCAGCTGCCGGAACGATTCCGACATCGCCTTGCGGGTGGGCGCGTCCATGGCGTTGAGGATGTCGTCGATCTCGATCGCCTGGCCGGTCTGGCCCTTGGCGATGGTGGCCCCGCTCTGCAGGTAGGCCTGGTCGCTTTGCTGCGGCCGGACCAGCTCGACAAACTTTTCGCCTAAGAGGGTCTTTGGACGGATCACGGCGCGCGTATCCTGGCGAAGCCGGATGCCGGGTTGCAGCGCCATGTGCACCAGGGCGCCGCCGTCGTTCGCGTCGCCGATACCCAGGACGGTGCCGACGTGGACCCCACTCACCCGCACGTCGGCCTGCGGCACCAGTCCGTTAGCGCTGCTGAACTCCGCGTTGAGCGCAAATTCGTTGCTCCAGGGGCCGTGCAGCCCCATGTTCAGGGCGATGAAGCCCAATCCAAAAAGACAGACCGCGGCGAAGCTGATCACCATCACAACGCTGACCAGGGTCCGGCGCACCATTCAGGGCACCGCCGGTTGGAAGCATTGATCGGCGCAATAGACCCGCCACATGTGCACCCAATCATTCGGATTGCTGCCGGGTTCATCCGGGTGTCCGATGCCGCTCATCACCGAGGCCAGCTCGCGGAACAGCTGCTGGATGCCGGGCGTATCCGCCTGAACCACGCCGAACACGGTGGCCGCGCCGTTCAGGTAGTGGTTCGCGTTGTCCATCATGGCCGGCCCCTGCGCAACGGCGCCGTGCAATTGCTGGGCCGCACCACCGCTCAATGCCTGGTCGAGGATGCTCATCACCCGGTCTTGCTCGACAAGGGTGCCCTGCAGGTTCTGCTCCCTCGATGCGAGGGTGGCCATGACATGATCCCAGTCGGCGATCATGGCCCGGAAGTCGGCGTGCCAGGCCGCCAGCGTCTCCATGATCTTGCGCAGGTCGGCGATCAAGGCGTCGAGGTGATCGGAATTGCTCGCGAGCGTGTGGGCCAGGGTCTGTAGATCGACGGCCACGGACGACAGGTCCGCCGCGGCTGCGTTCATATCCTGGCCACGGCCGGCCGTCCCCTGGCCGAGCGTGTTGATCACGATGGTGAGCTGGTCGCGAACCTGTGGGTCGAGCGCGTTCAGGACCTCGTCGACCTCGACGGGGGTCAGTGTGTGGTCCTCGGCGATCGTCCCGCCGTCCGCGATCGCTCCCTCTGAACGACTGCCGCGATTGAGCTCGACGTACGTTTCTCCCAGCAGGTTCTTCAACCGAATCACGGCGCGAGCGTCCTTGAAGACGGGCGTGAAGTCGTGGTGCAGCATCATGGTGACCCTGGTGGCGCCTGCTAGCGGCGTCAGCCTCTCCACCTTCCCGACTCGCAGCCCCGACATCGCCACGTCATCGCCGGCGACCAGATCGGCGCCGCTCTTGAAGATGGCGTCCACTCGATAGCCGCCAAAGACGAATTCGCCGCCCATCTGCACCGCGAGCACGGCGCCTGCCAGCACACCGAGCAGGAGGTAGGCGACGAACACCGGCAGGTTGGCCCGGCTCCTCATCGGCGGCCTCCGAGCAGGACGCCAACCACAGCACCGAAAGCGTCCGGAACCGGGAGCCCAGCCCCGGAGGCGGTCGGCAGCGTGCAGGGGACGACGCCCGGGCTGCACGCGCCCACCAGCACGCTGATTCGCGTGGCGTAGCCCTGCCCGTCTTGCGCCCCGAATGTGTTGGTGCTGTACTTCATGCCTCGATCGAAGGTGCCGAGGTCAGCCACCAGCAGATCGGTGTTGGTGGCGAAGTCGCGGCTGAGCCCGTTGAGGAGACCGACGGTGGTCGGCGCCTGGCGGAAGATACTGTTGAGCTGCGCGGCGGTGCCCGACAGTGATGTGTCGGTCCGGCTGAGCGCCGCGTTAGCGTTGGCCAGCGTGGCTTTGATCTGTGCGTCCTGCTGCGAGAGTGAATGCAGGAGAGCCTCTGAGTTCTTGATCAGTTCACCGAGCTGTTGCCGCCGGTCACTCTTGGCCAGCTCGGCCGTCACCTGGTCGAGGCCCTGGATGACGGTTTGCAGATCCCGATCGCGCGCCGCCAGGGTGTCGGTGATGGCGGCCAGGTGGTCGAGGTCCTGGCGGCCGTAGGTGATGGTCTGATTCGTGTCGAGGCCGCGACCGGCGAGACCGCCGCCCAGGGCGATCACGAGCGTGCGCAGCTTCTCCCGGGTCGGCTGATCCAGGCTGTTGACGACGTCTTGCAGATCGACCGCGCGCGCCACCTGCTCGTGGGGAAGCCGGGTCCCCGATTGCAGCTCGCCCGAGCGGCCCGGCTCGAGCGCCATGTATTTCTCACCGAGCAGGCTCTTCGGTCGTACCGTAACCGTGGCGTCCGCGTGAACCGGCGCGTAGGCATCGTCGACGGCGATCGTCACCAGGGTCTGCGCCCCCTCGACGCTGATGTCGCGGACGCTTCCGGCCCTGGCGCCGGCGATCAGGACGTCGCTCCCCGGATAGAGGCCGTCGGCCGAGTCGAGCGGGACGACGAGCCGATACTCGGTCAGGCCGTTGACGATCCGAGACGACACGATGGCCAGCAGCACGACCACCGCGAGAACCAGGCCGGCGCGATACCTGGTGACCCAGGCACGGATGGCGTCCACCTATTCCATGCCAAGCGGGCCCTCGACCGCGCCCTTGATGAACTGCTGGGTAAAGGGGTTGCTCGACTTTTGCAGCTCTTCCTTGGAACCCTGGTCGACCACCTTGCCGCCGTGCAACAGAATGATGTGGTCACCGATGTTGAAACAGGATTTGATGTCGTGACTGATCACGACGCCGGTCGATTTGTACTTTTGCTGGATTTGCTTGATCAGGTCGCAGAGCAGCGCGGTGCGCACCGGGTCGAGGCCAGAGTCCGGCTCGTCGAAGAGCAGGATCTCGGGCTCGAGCACAAGGGCGCGCGCGAAACCGGCGCGTTTGCGCATCCCGCCCGACAGTTCGTTGGGCATCTTCTTGACGGCCTCGGTCAGGCCGACCTCCTCCAGGCGTTGCATCACGACCTCTTTGATCTCGCGCTCAGACTTTTTAGTGTGCTGTCGCAGCGGGAAGGCGACGTTGTCGTACAGGTTCATCGAGCTGAACAGGGCGCCGTCCTGGAAGAGCATGCCGACGTTGCGCCGCAGCTCGAGGAGTTCCTCTTCGCGCAGACTGGGCACGCTCTTACCGGCCACCCGGACGTCGCCCTTGTCCGGGAAGAGGAGGCCCACCACGTGGCGGAGGAGCACGCTCTTGCCGGTCCCCGATGGCCCCATCACGACCGAGATCTTGCCGGTCGGGATCTGGCAGGTCACACCCGTCAGTACCTCATTGCCTTCGAAGGCCTTGTACAGGTCCTCGACCTCGATCATGTTCTCGCCATTCCTTTGCATGTCCATATGTCCTAGGAGGGGATCGGGAGATTCGGGTTCTGGCCCCAGAAGATCTGGGTGAGGATGGCGTTGACGACCACGATCATGACGAGGCTGATCGCCATGGTCTTGGCGACCGCCCGGCCAATGCCGACCGCGCCGCCTTTTACGTGGTAGCCGTAGTAGACCCCGACACAGATGACGAGGAAGGCGAAGATCACGGCCTTGATCAGCGAGTAGCCGAAGTCGGTGAGATTCGTGAAACGCCAGAAGTAGGAGAAGTAGACACCGTTCGACACCAGGCCGATCTGAAATCGCTGCACCACCCAGCTGGCGAAGAAGCTGGTGGCAAGGGCGAGCACGTACATCACCGGGAGCACGAGTAACGCGGCCACCATACGCGTGGTAACCAGGAAGGGAACGGAGGGAACGCCCATCGTCTCCAGGGCGTCGATCTCCTCATTGATGCGCATCGTTCCGAGCTCAGCCACCAGGCCGCAGCCGACCTTGGCGCCGATCGCGAAACCGAAGAAGAGGGGCGTGATCTCGCGCATGTCGCAGAGCGCATTGAAGACGCCGGCCAGGCTCTCGGCCCCGCCCAGCTGGTGCAGCGAGTAATAGGCTTCCACCGAGCATTCCGAGCCGCTGAAATAGGTCATCACCAGCGCCACCGGCGTCGAACCGAGTGCCAGAAAAGCTGCATACCACCAGATCTCCTTTCGGTAGCGCAGCGCCCGCGGGACCGAGCGGAGCGCGCGGGCGGCGAAGAGCACGATCTGGCCGAGGACGTCGAAGAGATCAAGCCCCGGGGCCCAGAAGCGGCCGGGGGCCGGGCTGAGCTGCTGGGCGGGCGGCCGAACCGATGTGGTGGCCATCGTCTAGCGAAGAACGTTCTGGTTGTGGAACAGTGCTAGAACGGTTGGCGTATAGAGGTACTCGAGCGCCTGGATCCCAACGAAGCACCAGACGACGCCCGAGTGCACCGCGCGCGCCACGCCCTCGGCGCCCCCCTTGGCGCTTATACCTTTATATATGCAGATGGCGGCGACGAGCGCGCCGAAGAGGATGCACTTGATCTCGCCGCCGAAGAGGTCGACCAGCGTTCCCTGGGTAAAGAAGCTCGCCAGGAACGCACCGGGGTTGACGCCGACCACTGCCACGGCGATGAAGAAGCCAGATAACGTGGTGAAGACGATCATGGGGACGTTGTAGAGCGCTGTCATGACCATCAGCGCCAGGGCCCGGGGCACGACGATGAAGAGGACGTTGGAGAGGCCCATCACGCTCAGCGCCTCGAGCTCCTGGCGAACCTGGCGGGCGCCAAGATCGGCAACGATGGCCGTGCCGCTCACGGCGGCGATCATCAGTCCGGTGGCAACCGGCGAGAATTCGCGGATGTTCGCCATCACGGTGAAGCCGCCCAGCCGGTACTCGCTGCTGGCCGCCTTGAAGAAGTGGCCGGCCTCGAGAGAGACGATGATGCCCCAGCCGACACCGGTGAGCAGCAGCGGGATGAAATTCGCCGTCAGGATGAAGCGGCACTGATCGAAGAATTCCTTCCAGTAGAAGGGCCGCCGAGCGGCGCCGCGCAATGCTGCCCAGAAGAGCAGGGTCAACTCGCCGAGGTTGGTCACGGAGCGTTGCGCCCGCCCGATCATGCTGCTACTCCCGCCCCAGACTCCATCTGCCACCCTACGGGTGGCGGCTCACCCATCCTTACAGTATTGTATACGCCTTTCCCCACAATCCCTTGACACGTGATCTCGACGCCGCCGTATACCGGCCGCGCCGGTCGGCTGTCCGCCGCTGTCACATTTGCTGCTCCGGCGGTGCGTACGGGCTGGATGCTGCAGCTCGATGCCTGGCGCCCCCGCGTAACTCCGGCGCCCTTGGGCGCGATTAACCACAACGTGCCGGATTCCTTCGAACGGCTGTTCCTGCAGGAGTATCCAAAGGTCGTCGCCATCGCCTACCGGGTGCTTGCCGACCGGCCGGCGGCCGAGGACGTCGCCCAGGAGGTCTTCCTCAAGTTCCACCGGCGCCTCTCCCCCGACTCCGAGTGGGCTTCGGGGTGGTTGCATGCGGCCGCGGTTCATTCGGCACTCAACGTGATTCGTGGCGAGCGGCGGCGCGCGCAACGAGAGTCGGCACACGCGCTCGACCCAGCCCAAACATCCACGGCGAACCCGGAGCGGGTGGTCGAGGAAGCGGAAGGACGGCGCGAGGTCCGGCGCGCGCTCCGGCGGCTTCCTCAGCGCACGGCAGCGCTGCTGATGCTTCGGTACAGCGGCTTGAGTTACGCGGAGGTCGCCAGCGCGCTTGGTATCAAGGTTGGAAACGTGGGAACGCTGCTGCGCCGGGCGGAAGACGCCCTGCGCAAGGAGGTCAACCGTGCGACATCTGAGTGATGGGACGCTGCGACGCATCTACGATGAGCCGCTGGCGCTGACGGCGACCGACCAGGCGCACTACGAAACCTGCGCCGAGTGCAAGACGCGCTTTCAGGCGATTGCCACCACAGCCCGGGCGGCGAGCGCGCTCCTGGAGTTGCCCGCCTTTGCGCCCGAATCTGGTGCAGCCTTTCGGTCGGTTCAGGCTCGCATCCAAAGGGAAGAGGCGGCTCGGCCGCCGCGCTGGTACGAACGCTGGTTGGGCCGGACAACGCTCAGCCTGCGGCCGTTGGCCACGCCGGCGATCGCGGTGTTGCTGGCAGCCGCGCTGGCCACCGGCTTCGCTGTGAGCGGCGCTGCCGGGAGTCTCATACGGGTGTTCGAGCCGCACTCGATCGTTGCCGTCCAAGTCTCGCCCTCAGACTTTGCCGGCACCGGCGCGATGCTCGACTACGGAGAGGTCACGTGGCTGCCGGCCGCGCCCAGGCCGCAGCTCCTCAGCGATGCCGCTGCGGCACGTGCCCAATCAGGCCTGCCCCTGCTCACGCCCGCCGCCCTGCCCAACGGCGTCTCCGGTCCGGTCAGCTTTGGCGTCGTTTCGCACACCAAGGGATCGCTGACCTTCGACGCCGAACGGCTGCGCGCGTCGGCCGCCCAGAAGGGTGTGCAGGTCAACCCCATGCCGCCCACGATCAGCGGCAGCACCCTGATCGTCAACGCCGGTCCGGCATTGATCGAAGTGTGGGGATTGTCGGCGAGCGCCGCAGAGGCGCAGATACCCACCCTTGTGATCGCGCAGACCCGCATTCCGACGGTCGATTCCACCGGCGCGACCGCGGCCCAGCTCGAGGACTACCTCCTGTCGCAGCCGGGCGTGCCACCGGACATCGCGGCTCAGCTGCGGGCCATCAAAGATCCGACCTCGACGCTTCCGGTCCCGATACCCAAGGGCCTGGCGACCACGCAACCGGTCCAGGTCAACGGCGTGTCGGGACTGCTGATCAAGGCGGCAATTGGGGCGGGCGTGGTCTGGGAGAAGAATGGCGTAATCTACGCCGTCGGAGGCCAACTCACTCCCGACCAGGTGCTCGCCATTGCAACAACCCTCCACTGATCGCAAGCTGAATCCGATCGAGGCGGCCGACGCCGCCTCCCTGGCCGTTCATACGCAGGACCTGGCCAAGCGTTACGGGAAGACGGTCGCGCTCAGCGGCCTGACGATGAGCGTTCGGCGCGCCGAGGTCTTTGGATTCCTGGGGCCGAACGGCGCGGGCAAGACGACCGCCGTCAAGCTGCTCGTCGGCCTCGCCCGCCCGACCGCCGGCGAGGCATGGGTGCTGGGTACGCCGGTTGGTGACTTGAGAACTCGCCGGCGACTGGGTTACCTGCCGGAGCTCTTTCGTTACCAGGGTTGGATGAAGGCGAGCGAGGTGCTGGGCCTTCACTGCGAGCTGGCCGGCCTGCCGCGCTCCGCATGGAAGGCGGAGATTGCCGGTGCGCTCGAGACGGTTGGACTCAGGGAACGTGCCGATGACCGGGTGGAAGGTTTCTCGAAGGGGATGCAGCAGCGCCTGGGTCTGGGCGTCGCCTTGCTCGGACGGCCCGAGCTGGTGCTGCTGGACGAGCCGACCTCGGCGCTGGACCCGGTCGGACGGCATGACGTTCGGGAGATCATTCGGCAGCTGAAGGATAGGGGCACCGCGGTGTTCCTCAACTCCCACCTGCTGAGTGAGGTGGAACAGGTCTGCGATCGGCTGGCGGTCGTCGACCGTGGCCGCGTGATCGCTACCGGGACGATGTCGCAGATCCTCGGGCAGGATGGAGCGGTTCGGCTGCGAGTGACGGGGCTGCCGCCGGCGGGACGTGCCTCACTGCGCGCCTTCGGCAATCTCGAGGACGAGGGTGAGTGGCTGACCTTCCGCGGTCTCTCGCCGGATCGGGTTCCCGAACTGGTGAGCGAGATCGTGAACCAGGGCGGCCGGGTTTATGCGGTCGAGCCGCGCCACGAAACGCTGGAGGATCGCTTCCTGCAGTTACTCAAGGAGCAGGACGTTTGATGCACGTTCTCACGATTGCCCGACTGACCGTCCTCGAGGCATCGCGCCGAAAATTGCTGCTCGCCCTTGCCCTGCTGACCCTCGTGGTGATCGTCTTGACCAGCTGGGGGTTCAGCCGCCTGCCGACCATGAAGGGCGTTACCTCGGCCGAAGTCCGAGTGGCGGCGTCGCAACTCACGATCCTGGTGGCCTTCATGTTCAGCGGCGTGCTGGCGCTCGGCTCCACGCTGGTGGCGGCACCGAGCATCGCCAGTGACATCGAGTCCGGGATCGCGCTCGCGATTCTGCCCCGGCCGATCCGCAGGAGCGAGGTCCTCATGGGTAAGTGGCTCGGCCTGGCGGTGCTCATCGCGCTCTACGCCGCCCTCAGCGGTGTCCTGGAGATGATCGGCATCCGGTGGGCGACCGGCTATCTGCCGCCGAACCCGACCGCGGCCCTCAGCTTCGTCGCAGCCGAAGGCATCGTCCTGATGACGCTCGCCTTGCTGCTGAGTACGCGGCTGGCGCCGATGACGGGTGGGGTGATCGCCCTCGTGCTCTTCTTCGTAGGCTGGATCGGCGGCATCGCGCTGGCGATCGGCCAGACGTTCGCGAACGACACCATCATCAACATCGGCGTGGGCAGCCGCCTCCTGATCCCGACGGATGGCCTGTGGCACGGCGCGATCTTCTACCTGGAGCCATCCGACTTTCTCGCCGCCGCCCAGGCTGCCGGGCGGGCCCGAGCGGGCAACCCGTTCTTTGCCGACGCGGCCCTCCCACTTCCCTACCTCCTGTGGATCGCGGCCTGGATCCTGATCGTCCTGGTGCTGGCGAACTGGAGCTTTGCGAGGAGAGACCTGTAGCGGCCGCTCAGCGACCGGTTGTGCGCACCAACCTGAGCGTGGATCCCTGCACCAGCAGGGCGACCAGCGTGGCCAGCGCGAAGGACAGACCGATGCCGAGCCGATCAAGACCGAGGGCCAGCACCAGGAAGAAGCTGGCAAACGCGAAAAGCCCGAGGAGCAGACCTCTGAGCACGGCGTTGGCCCCGGCGCCGCTCTGGCGTTGAGCGAAGATCGCCAGCACACCGGCGTAAACCGGAAAGGGCGAAAGCAATCCACTGAGGTGAGCCCCGATTCGTGGCGCGATTCCAGTCAGCACCAGCACCAGGCCGGTGGCCAGAACGATTCGCAGCGGTAAATCCCAATCTGGTACGACGGGTCCTCGGGCAGGCTGGTTTCCGTTTCGGGGCATGAGCACCATCGCCAGGATCAGCGAGCCAACCACGGCCCCATAGGCGACCAACGCCGGCAGGCTGACCCGCTGAAAGCCGATCGTCGCCAGGGCGAAGACCCCGCAGCCGGCGGCGGCGGCCGGAAACCACGCGGTGCGGACCGCAACCCTGGCGTAGGCAACCGCGAATGCAGCTTGAGAGATGGTGCCGAGCAGAACGGCAAGGGCGGCCGTCGTGGCAAAGGCGGTGCCCTGGTCCAGCGCCAGAAAAAAGATGACGGGCGCCGAGGTAAGCGGCAGCCCGACAAGCCAGCCGCTCATCGCTTCGCCCCAGCGGCGTCCCACCAGCGTGGCGGTGGCGATGAGCGCCGGCGTCAGGACCACCTTGAGCAACAGGCTGGGGGGCAACGGCCTGTAGTGTAGGCGCCAAAGCGCCATTGACTTAGGCGTTCGCCAACCGTACATTTAGCTCGCAAAACGGCGACTGCGAATTCAAGGAGGGGAACATGGGAGTAGCGACCTACGCACCGCCGGCGCAGCGAATCGGAGAGGAGCTCGTCTACCCGGACGGCCGGCACGAGCTGGCCGACGATACGGCGATTCGCGACAGCCCGCTCTACAACACCGACCTGGCGCCGGTACCGATCAAACACCGCACCTGGACGACCTATAACTACATGGCGCTCTGGATCGGAATGGCGCACAACATCCCGACGTATTTACTGGCATCCGGCCTCGTCGCGCTCGGCATGGCCTGGTACCAGGCCATCCTGACGATCGCGCTGGCCAACATCATCGTCCTGGTTCCAATGCTGGCAAATAGCCATGCCGGCACGAAGTACGGCATCCCGTACCCGGTCTTCGCCCGGGCGTCGTTCGGTGTCTTCGGCGCAAACGTCGCGGCCCTCCTCCGGGCGGGCGTCGCGTGCGGGTGGTTCGGGATCCAGACGTGGATCGGCGGCAGTGCTCTCTATGTGCTCGCCGGCAAGCTGTTCGGGGCGACCTGGACCAACTCGGCGATGGTGGCGGGCCAGCACTGGACCCAGTGGCTGAGCTTTGCGATCTTCTGGGCGATCAACATTTTCATCATCCTGCGGGGTATGAACGCCGTCCGCCGCTTCGAAAACTGGGCGGCGCCGTTCGTGCTGATCGTCGCGCTCGGGCTGCTGGCCTGGATGGTGGGCAAGGCGGGCGGCTTCGGACCGATCCTCAGCGAGCCGGGCAAAGTGGGCTGGGGTAGCAACTTCTGGTTGGTGCTATTTCCGCCCGCGCTGATGGGGATGATCGCGTTCTGGTCGACACTGTCGCTCAACATGCCCGACTTCACCCGGTTCGGTAAGAGCCAGCGAGCCCAGGCACTTGGCCAGGTGCTCGGCCTGCCGACCACCATGACCCTGTTTCCCCTGGTGGCTGTACTGATCACGGCGGCCACGCAGAAGGTGTACGGGGCGCCGATCTGGGATCCGGTGACGCTGACGGGAAAGTTCGACAATCCCCTGGTCGTGGTCTTCGCACTCTTCACGCTGGCGGTCGCCACCCTGTCCGTCAACGTGGCGGCCAACATCGTGAGCCCCTCGTACGACTTCTCGAACGCCCTTCCTAAGCTGATCAGCTTCCGCACGGGCGGCCTGATCACCGGTGTCCTCGGGATCGTGATTGCGCCCTGGCGGTTGATCGCCGACCCGAACGTGTACATCTTCACCTGGCTCGGCTTCTACGGCGGGGCGCTGGGCGCGATCGCCGGGGTGCTGATCGCCGATTACTGGGTGATGCGCAACACGAATCTCAGTCTGGGCGACCTCTATCGCGTCAATGGCGAATACCGATATTCTGCCGGCTTCAACTGGCGAGGCCTGGTCGGCCTGGTGGTAGGCGGAGTACTCGCGGTGGGAGGCGCCTACACGGCGCCAGGCACGCAAGGGCCATTCCCCGCGAAGGGGATCATCGGCCCGCTCTACAGCTGGTTCCCATTCCACGTCTATGACTACAGCTGGATCGTTGGCCTGGTGGCGGCGTTTGTCATTTATCTGGCGCTCTCAGCGATGTTCCCGGTGAGCGCCGTATCCCGGCGACCGCGGGCAGCGGCGGCGACCTAAACTCGGAGCGATTGCGCTGAAGCCCCGACCTCGCGGCCGGGGCTTCAGCCTTTCAGGAGATCAATGGCACGACTGAGTTTCGGCGTCTGCTTCGCTCCGGATCCTCCGCCCAGCCGCTGGGTCGATCTGACCAAGCTCGCTGAGGCGGAAGGCTTCGACTACGCCTGGCTCTTCGACTCGCACGTCCTCTGGCAGGAGGTTTACCCGATCTTCACCCTGATGGCGGCCAACACCCGACGCATCAAGATCGGTCCCTGCGTCACCAACCCGGCCACCCGCGATCCGACCGTGACCGCCAGCGCGCTGGCCACCTTGAATGAAATCTCCGGCGGCCGGATGGTGATGGGAATCGGACGGGGCGACAGCGCCCGTCGGGTGCTCGGTCAGAAACCCGTCAGCGTCGAGCAGATGGAGGCGGACTGCCGGCTGATCCGCGATCTGGCGGCCGGCCGTGAGGTGAGCTACGACGGCGTGAAGATCCGGCTCAAGTGGGCGGAGCACGAATTGCCCATCTGGATCGCAGGCTACGGACCGAAGGCGCTGCGGGCGGCCGGTCGCGTCGCAGACGGCGTCATCATTCAGCTGGCCGACCCCGCCATCATCAAGTGGTGCCTGCAATTCGTGCGCGAAGGGGCTCAGGAGGCGGGGCGCTCGTTCGACGACATCCAGATCCAGGCGGCAGCTCCCGCGTTCATCTCCAACGACCTGGCGGCGGCGCGCGAGCAGGTGCGCTGGTTCCCCGCTCTGGTGTCGAACCATGTCGTCGACCTGCTCAAGCGCTACGATGCCCAGGATCTGCCCAAGACGCTCACCGACTACATCAAGGCGCGCGACCACTATGACTATGCTGATCACGTCAAGCGAGGCGCGGCGCACGCAGACTTCGTCCCTGACGACGTCATCGATCGCTTTTGTGTGATCGGGACCGTGGAGCAGAGCCGGCAACGGATCGAGGAGCTGATCGACGCCGGTGTGGACCAATTCAACCTCTACCTGATGGTGGAGAAACCCGAGGCAGTCATCCGCGAATACGGCGAGGCGATCATCCCGGCGTTTAGCTAGCGAGGAGGCGAGGCATTCATGGCGAAAGTACGGGCGGCGCTGATCCAGGCGTACGCGAACATGCCCAAGGAAGAGGCAATCAAGAAGCACGAGGAATTAATCGGACAAGCGGCGGCCAAGGGAGCGCAGGTCACCTGCCTGCAGGAGATCTTCTTCGGGCCCTACTTCCCGGCGGAACAGGACACGAAGTGGTACGACACCGCCGAGCCCGACGACGGTCCCACCATTCGGCGAATGCAGGAGCTGGCGAAAAAACACAAGATGGTGCTGGTGGTGCCTTTCTACGAGGAGGCACAAACCGGCGTCTACTACAACACCGCGGTCGTGATCGAAAACGACGGGACGGTGGTCGGCAAGTACCGAAAGACGCATATCCCGCACGTCGGGCCATGCTTCTGGGAAAAGTTCTATTTCAAGCCGGGAAACCTGGGCTACCCGGTCTGGAACACGTCGGTCGGCCGGGTGGGCCTGCTGATCTGCTACGACCGGCATTTCCCCGAACCGGCGCGCGAGCTTGGCCTGAAGGGGGCGGAGCTGGTCTTCAATCCATCCGCGACCGTCAAGTCCCTCTCGAAGTATCTCTGGGAGCTGGAGCAGCCGGCCCACGCGGTGGCCAACGGCTACTGGATCGGTGCCATCAATCGCGTTGGAGTGGAAAAGCCCCTCAATGAGGCGCAGTTCTACGGGTCGAGCTATTTCTGCGACCCGCGCGGACGGATCATCGGCAAAGCTTCCGAGACCGAAGACGAAGTCCTGGTCTGCGACCTCGACCTGGACATGAACCGGGAGGTGCGCAACACCTGGCAGTTCTTGCGCGACCGCCGGCCGGAGACCTACGAGGATCTGGTCAAGGCGCTGCCATGAAGACCCTGATCCGGAACGGGACGGTGGTGACGGCGAGCGACACGGCGAAAACCGACGTGCTGATCGATGGAGAACAGATCGCCGCAATCGGCAACGGCCTGGAGGTGAAAGCCGACCAGACGATCGAGGCCGAGGGCCGCTACGTGATGCCAGGAGCGGTCGACGTCCACACCCATATGGAGCTACCCTTCGGTGGCACCTTCGCCTCCGACGACTTTGCCACCGGCACCGCGGCGGCTGCCTGGGGCGGCACCACGACCATCGTCGATTTCGCGGTACAGACGTTCGGCCAAACCCTGCGGCAGGGACTCGACCAGTGGCATCAGAAGGCGGATGGCAAAGCGTACATCGACTACGGATTCCACATGATCGTGCGCGAGGTCAGCGACTCGATCCTCAAGGAGATGGACACGCTGGTCAAGGAGGGGGTGCCCTCTTTCAAGTTGTTCATGGCCTATCCCGGCGTCTTCATGCTCGATGACGCGTCGATCTTCCGCGCCATGAGCCGTACCGCCGAGAACGGCGGCTTGATCATGATGCATGCCGAGAACGGTGGCGCGATCGACGTACTCGTCAAGCGCTACCTGGCTGAAGGCAAGGGCGACCCCATCAACCATGGACTGACGCGACCGGCGAGCATGGAAGGCGAGGCGACCAGTCGGGCTATCGCGCTCGCCCGCCTGGCCGAGGTCGCCGTCTACATCGTGCACCTCAGCTCCCGCGATGCGCTCGATGCCGTGCGGGAGGCGCGCGACGATGGCGCGCCGGCCTTTGCCGAGACCTGCCCGCAGTATCTCTACCTCAGCCTCGAGGACCTCGGTCGCCCGGGCTTCGAAGGCGCGAAGTATGTCTGCTCTCCGCCGCTTCGAACGAAGCCCCACCACGATGAGCTCTGGAAGGGCCTGATCCAGGACGACCTGCAGCTGGTCGCCACCGACCACTGCCCATTCCATTTCAAGGGACAAAAGGAGATGGGCCGGGGCGACTTCTCCAAGATCCCCAACGGGCTGCCCGGGGTGGAAGATCGCTTCACGCTGATCTACCACGGCGGGGTGAACTCCGGGCGTATCTCGGTGAATCGGTTCGTAGAACTGGTCGCCACGGCTCCGGCCAGGATGTTTGGCCTCTTTCCCAAGAAAGGCACGATCGCGCCGGGGAGCGACGCCGACGTCGTCGTCTTCAACCCGAATGTCGAGCGGACCCTGTCGGCAAGGACTCACCACATGAACGTGGATTACAGTTGCTACGAAGGCATGACGGTGAAGGGCCTCCCCGAGGTGGTGATCCAGCGGGGCAATGTCCTGGTTCGCGACGGGAAATTCCAGGGCGTCAAGGGCGCCGGCCAGTTTCTGCGGCGTTCGGCGTTCCACGGCGTGCCGGCCGGCGAGCCAAGCCCGGTAGGAGTGACGGCATGATTGCGACGAAAACCGTTCAGAGCTTTATCGGCGGAAAGTTCCGCGATTCGCGCGCGGACAAGAGCGATCCGATTCCCAACCCGGCGACCGGCGAGACGATCGCCAGCCTTCCCTATTCGACCCGCGAGGAAATCAACGAGGCGATTGCCGCGGCCAAGAAGGCCTTTCCCGGATGGAGCGAGACCCCGGTGCCCGAGCGGGCCCAGGTGATGTTCCGCTTCAAGGCCCTCTTCGACCAACACATCGATGAGCTCTCGGCGCTGGTGACCCAGGAGAACGGTAAGACCCTCGATGAATCGCGGGGCGAGGTCAAGCGGGCGATCGAGGTCATCGACTTTGCCTGCGGCGCTCCCACGCTCATGATGGGCCAGAACCTCGACCAGATCGCCAAGGGCATCGATGAGGAGCTGACCCGATTCCCTGTTGGCGTGGTCGCCGGCATCACGCCCTTCAACTTTCCAAACATGGTGCCGATGTGGATGATCCCGGTTGCGATCGTCACTGGCAACACCTTCGTGTTGAAGCCATCGCAATTGACACCCCTCTCGGCAATGCGGATCGCCGAGCTTCTTCAAGAGGCCGGGCTGCCGGAGGGTGTGTTCAATGTTGTCCACGGCGCCAACTACGCCGTGAATCAGTTGCTGACCCACCCGGATGTTGCCGGCGTGTCGTTCGTCGGTTCCGCCACGGTTGCCGCCTACATCTACGCCACCGCCGCGGCGAACGGGAAGCGGGTCCAGGCGCTGGGTGGCGCCAAGAACCACATCCTGGTGATGGATGACGCCGACCTGGAGCTGTCGGCGCCTCATGTGATCTCATCGGCGTTCGGCAATGCCGGGCAACGCTGCCTGGCTGGCAGCGTGGCCGTGGGCGTCGGTAAGATCGGCGACGCCCTGGTGCGGGAGCTGGCCAGCGACGCGGCGAAGCTGAAGGTCGGTCCGGGAACCGATCCCAAGGCGACACTCGGGCCGGTGATCCGGGCTGAGCGCAAGGCGAAGCTGATCGAGTACATCGACGGCGCCCAGACGGAAGGGGCGCAGCTGGTCTCGGACGGCCGCAGCGTTGAGCTGAAGGATGGCTTCTTCCTGGGCCCGACGATCTTTGATCGGGTCACCCCGAACATGAAGATCTGGAAGGAGGAGTTATTTGGCCCGGTGCTGTCGGTGATGCGCGCCTCGGACATCGACGAGGCCTTGAGTCTGCTCAACGCCAGCACCTACGGCAATATGGCATCGATCTTCACCGGCTCCGGCAAGTACGCCCGAGAATTCAAGCGCCGAGCCCAGGCAGGCATGCTGGGCGTGAACATCGGCGTCGCGGCCCCGATGGCGTTCTTTCCCTTCACCGGCTGGAAGAATTCCTTCTTCGGCGACCTGCACGCCACCGGGCAGGACAGCGTGCGGTTCTATACCCGGCATAAGGTGATCACGACCCGGTGGCTTTAGAAACGAACGCTCGGCCACGTGTGCTGAGCGGCGAGGAGATCGTCGCCCTCTGCCGCCAGTACACGCTCTACGACTGGATGGCGCAGTCGGCCGCCGATCCGATCCCGGTCGATACCGCCAAGGGCGTTTACTTCTACACGACCGACGGTAAGCGCTACATCGACTTCAACAGCCAGCTGATGAGCGTCAACGCCGGGCATGGTGACCGGCGCATCATCGAGGCGATCAAGCGCCAGGCCGAGAAGCTGGCGTTCGCCAATCCCTTCATGGCGCACGAGCCACGGGCGCTGCTGGGAAAAAAGCTCGCCGAGCTCCTCCCGGGAGACATCGACAAGGTCTTCTTTACGCTGGGCGGCGCGGAGGCCAACGAGAACGCGGTCAAGCTCGCGCGGGCGGTCACCGGCCGGTACAAGATCGTCTCCCGCTATCGCTCCTACCACGGGGCGACCGGGGCCGCAATGGCGATGACCGGCGATCCGCGTCGTTGGCCCAACGACCTGGGAACATCGGGCGTGGTCCACGTGCTCGATCCCTACCACGGACCGCAGCGTGACGTCGACTCGGCCGAAGAATCCCTGCGTTACCTCGAGGAGACGATCCAGCTCGAGGGACCGAATACGATCGCCGCCTTCTTCCTGGAGACCGTTACCGGAACCAACGGGATCCTGATCCCCCCCGACGGCTACCTGCAGGGAGTGCGCCAGCTCTGCGACCGCTACGGCATCCTGATGATTTGCGACGAGATCATGTCGGGATTCGGCCGGACCGGGGCCTGGTTCGCCGTCAACCACTGGAATGTCGTCCCCGACATCATCACGATGGCCAAAGGACTCACCAGCAGCTACGTCCCGCTCGGCGCGGTCGGCATGCGACCGAGGGTGGCCCAGCACTTCGAGAAGAATGTCTTCTACGGTGGCCTGACGTACAACAGTCACCCGCTGGCGTGCGCCGCCGCGCTGGGCGCCATCCAGGCCTACGAGGAAGACGACATGATCGGCAACGCGCGGCGGATGGGTGAGGTGATGAAACGACATCATGAAACCCTGCGCAAGAAGCACCCCAGCGTTGGGCTCACCCGGTCGATCGGGCTCTTCGGCATCCTGGAGCTGGTCCGTGACCGCAAGACGATGGAACCGCTGGCGCCGTTCAATGGCACCTCTGACGAGATGAAGGCCGTCGGAAAATTTTTCCGTGAGCACGGCCTGTACACATTCGTCCGCTGGCACACGATCATGACGAACCCGCCGCTGTGCATCAATGAGGACGAGCTGGCTGAGGGCTTCGCCATCATCGACAGGGCGCTCGATATCGCCGACCAGGCTGTCGCCTAGGTCCTTTTGACCGTCGTCCGAGACGACCCCATCCGGCCCGACCCCGGATTTGCGGAGTTGTACGCGAGTTTGCCCGATGCCACCGACCTGTGGCCCT